>JBIIFB010000041.1:0-22526 GCA_044237545.1 Pirellulales bacterium | reverse complement strand
AGCCACTGGGCGAGGCCCAGCCGGTTCTTCGGCAGCGACGCAGGATACGCCGGCAGAGCCTCGGGGGTGTCGGGGGTCACCTCATCCTGCCGCTTGTCGTATTCGCCACGGTTCAGGACATAAGCCATGGCCATCTCCTTCTTCTCGTGCATCACATGTGCAACCGTGCCGCGCTTGCGAATCTCGGCCTGCTCCGCCTCAAGCCCGGAGAGCGCAGTCACCGCGACCTTGAAAGGTTCATCGAGGCTTGAAAGCCACCAGTCATACA
The DNA here is from genome assembly GCA_044237545.1 of Pirellulales bacterium. GTDB lineage: Bacteria > Planctomycetota > Planctomycetia > Pirellulales > UBA1268 > CAMCQY01. The sequence goes on along the minus strand of JBIIFB010000041.1, from coordinate 22,258 downwards.
GTCCGCCAGCAGCCTTGATCCGCTCGTCGGCCGGCAGTTTGACCACGTCCGCCAGCATCTGCGCCCGCGACAGGCTCTCGACTTCGGCGGCCGACAGGCTGCGGCCCCAAATCGACAGGCTGGCCAGCCCCACACCATGTGCGGTCGCCCCGGTGGAGCGGCCACCGATCGAAAGCGGCACCTCCGTGCGGATCGTGTTTTTCTTGAACTTGTTGTTTTCGACATTCTGCTTCTGCAGCTTGCCGTCGTAGAAAATCTTGACACCCTCCGCCTTGCCCGAACCGTCATACGTGACGGCGACGAGCGTCCACGTGTCGGGCTTGAGTTGATCCTTGGCCACGACCTTGATGGCGTCTTCGGGATACGCATGGATGAGGTGCATCGCGACCCGCCGCCCCTGCACGTAAGCGTCCCAGCCCCGATAAGCCTTGGCCTCATCCATCCGGGCGACCACTGCGTAGCTTGAGTCGTTGGCCGGGGCGCGAAGCCAGAAGGACACGCTGAAGGACTGGTCGTGCTCGAAGTCGCCGCTGCCGGACAGTTCTCCCGCCTTGCCGTCGAGAAGAAGCGCCGGCGAGCCGCTCGGACCGGCCTGCCAGGTGGTCGTCGCCGTGAGCGGCAATTCGCTCTGCTTGCCGCCGACCGCCGCGCGGGTCGTGCTACCGGCCCCTTCGAGCAGTGGCAACTGCACCAGCGGCGTGTCCTGCGGGAGCGACTTCGCGATGGTTTCCGGCGAGGCCGCAGTGATCCAGGCATCGAACTCGGTTCGCCCCGACTTCTTCCGCTCCTCGACGGCCGCCTTGGCGGGCAGGATTGCCTGCTCCAGTTCTGCAAATCGCGGTCTTTCCTCAAGCTTCGGCACCGGCAGGATCGGCGGCGTGTCGTGGATGTTGCCGTCCATGGCCGCCTGCGTCGTGTTGTTGAAGAACGCCGAGAGTTCGTAAAACTCCTTTTGCGAGAGCGGGTCGAATTTGTGGTCGTGGCAGACGGCGCAACCGGTCGTGAGGCCCATCCAGACAGCGGAGGTCGTCTCCGTGCGATCCCGGGCGTAGAGCACGAGATATTCCTCGGCGATCACGCCTCCCTCGTTGGTCGTCATGTTGCAGCGGTTGAAGCCGCTGGCGATCCGGTTGTCGAGGATCTGCTCGGGCGTGGCATTGGGACCATGATCGTTCACCAGATCGCCCGCGAGCTGGAGAATCGTGAACTGGTCGAACGGCATGTTGCGGTTGAACGCATTCACGACCCACTGCCGGTAGGTCCACATCTCGCGGAAGTTATCGAAATGGATCCCGTGCGTGTCGGCATAGCGGGCGTAGTCGAGCCAGTATCGCCCGCGGTGCTCGCCCCACTCGAGGCTCGAAAGCATCGAGTCGACGAGCCGTTCATACGCATCGGGGTGCGGATCGGCGACGTACGCCTCCACGACCGCGGGTTCCGGCGGTAGGCCGGTGAGATCGAGCGAGAGCCGGCGGGCCAGCGTCCGCCGGTCGGCCTCCGGTGCGGGCGCAAGGCCTTCCGCTTCCAGACGGGCCAGGATGAAGCTGTCGATCGGGTTCCTGATCCAGCCCTTGTTGTTGACCGCCGGCAGCTCCGGCTTCTTGGGCGGCTGGAACGACCAGTGCGGCTCGTAGGCGGCGCCCTCGGCGATCCACCGCTTGAGCATCTCCTTGTGCTCTGGCGACAGCGGCTTCTTGGCGCTCGGCGGCGGCATCACCTCTTCGGGATCATCAGAAAAAATCCGGTCGAGCATGACGCTCGAATCGGCGTCACCCGGGACGATGGCCCCCGATTCCACTGCGTCGTCCCGCATGTCGAGACGCAGATCAGCCTTGCGACCGGCGCTGTCCGCCCCGTGGCAGGAGAAACAGTTCTCGACCAGGATCGAGCGGATGTCTTTGTTGAACGACAGTGGAGTGGAAGGCACAGCCTCGGCTGCCTGAAGGCCACCAGACGATGGCACGCCGAGGCCGGCAGAGAGAGCTGCCAAGGCACACAGTGCGGCGACACGGGAGCAACAACGGGCGGAGCGATTCATACAATCTCCTGGCTGCAGACATATCGCGACGGAAACGTCGCGACGTTCGGCAAGGAATTCCAAGGATGTCGGCGTTTCGCTCCGCCGGCACTCAAACCTGACGTATCAAGGCCTGACTTATCAGTCAGCTATGTCCTGATAACTATATATAGCACACCATTCCGGCACAGTCCCGGCCGGTATTCCCCCATCTCCACACACGCCAACGACCGGCCGCGGGGTGATCTGGGACCAGAATCCCGCGGAAGCGGGGTGGCTCCGGGCGAAATCGCCTTGCGTCGCGGGACGCCACTCACCCCAGCAGCGTCTCGGCCAGGGCCAGCACCTCGGCGAAGGGCACCTGTGCCAAGAGGCCAAATCCAGCATGCCTGCCGAGCCGTTCGCGGGTGGTGGCGGGGCTCGTGAGCCCACAGAGAAATCGGGTCAGCTGCCGGGGAGTGCGGAGCGACAGCCGCCCCTCAGCGATCAGCTTCCGGAGTGCCGCGGTCTGCTCGGCGGTGATCGGCGGCACGGTCGAGGCCGGTATTTTCCGTGGGGCATCGCCGGGTGTGCCAGCCGCTGGGGCATGCGCGTCGTTGCAGCTCGTGCAGCAGCCACATGGGGCGGCAGCCGCCTCGCCGACCGCCCCGCCACATCCTTCACCAAAATAATGCAGCAGCCGCTGGGTGAGGCACCCGCGATGGCCCGCAAAGTCGAGCACTCCCTGCAATCGCTCGAGATCACGGGCTTCACGGACGGCGAACAATTCCTGCATCGACTGCGTGAGCCGCTCCAGATCGGCCTCTGCCGAGCCAGACTGTTGCTGGCCGCCACTCAAACGGTATCGCTGTCGACTGCCACTCGGCTTGAGCTCAATACTGCCCGACTCCTCGAGCCAGGTCAGCGCCTTCAGAATCCGGTCGCGGGGCTCGGCCAACTCACTCGCGGCCTCGTCTGGATTGAGCGTGGTCCACTTCGTGCCGCGCTTGCCACAGTGCAGCAGCCGCCGCAGGAAGGCCTGCCGCTCGGGGGTGTGCTGAGCGAGTATCGCCGTTTCAGAGCGAAGCAGCCGGAACTGGTAGCTCGCGTAGAAGGATCCCAGCGGCCTGAGAATCCCCAACAGTTCGAGATGCGTGAGCACCGTTTCAATCACCAGAGGCCGGATGTCCGTGGCCTGGGCGATCTCGTAGAGCGAAATGTCGAACTCGCCCTGCTTTGGATTGAGAGAGGCAGCAGCAGACGACTTCCCCGCCGACAGAAGGTGGCCAAGCAGTTGCCGGATCGACTCCGGAGTCGGCGTGTCGCCATACGTAAAGTTGTCGAGCACGATCCGATCGTCACCGCAGGCGAACAGTTCGCAGACCGAGGGCCGACCGTCGCGGCCGGCGCGGCCCGTTTCCTGGGCATAGTTCTCCAAGGTCTTGGGCAGGTTGTAGTGATAGACCCCGCGGATATCGGCCTTGTCGATGCCCATGCCGAAGGCGATCGTGGCGACGATCGTGGCGGTTCGGCCCTGCATGAAGGCATCCTGCGCCTCGTGCCGCTGCTCGTCTGGCAGGCCTGCATGGTAGGCGAGGGCCTGAAGCCCGCTGTTCCGCAGGGCAGCCGCCACCTCTTCGGCCGTCTTCTGCAGCGTCACGTAAACGATCGCCGGCCCGCCTCGCTCGAGCAGCCGCCCTGTCAGCACCCCGATCCGGTCGGCGGCGGGGCAGGGCGTGATGTGGTAGCTCAGGTTCGGCCGCCGGAACGAGTTTTGCACGTGGTCTGCCGCGGCGATGTCGAAGGCCCGCCGGATGTCGGCGGCCACTGCGGGGGTCGCCGTTGCCGTCAGCGCCAGCACAGGGCTGATGCCAAGTTCCTTGGCGACATGCGCAAGCCGCAGGTATTCCGGGCGAAAGTTATGCCCCCACTCTGAAATGCAGTGGGCCTCGTCAACCGCCAGCATCGCGATCTTCGCCCGCGAAAGCCGGGTGACGAACTGCTCGTTCACGAGCCGCTCGGGTGCGATATAGAGCAGCTTCAGACTGCCGTCCCGAATACCCTCGTAGACCTCCGCCGCCTCGGCCGCCGTCAGGGAGGAGTCGAGCCGCGCCGCCGCGATACCCCGCGACTTGAGCACCTCGACCTGATCTTTCATCAGGGCTATCAACGGCGAGACCACGATCGTCAGTCCGTCCATGAGCAGACTGGGCAACTGGTAGCAGAGCGACTTGCCGGCGCCTGTCGGAAAGAGGGCCAGCGCGCTCCTGCCGGCCAAGAGCGTCTTGATCACCTGCTCCTGTCCGGCACGGAAGTCAGTGTGTCCGAATAATCGCTCGCGGGTGGCATGAATGTCGTAGAGCATGAGGACTGTCCTGATGGGGGGTGGCTATAAGTATACGTGCGTTCACCATTTGTCAAGAAGCAGTGAAGACTCGTGGGATGGTGAGGGCATGCCGACACGGGGCAGGGGGCAGGGGACACGGACAAGTTGAAAACTTGCCGCCACGGGGGGAGCGAGGGGGACACGGACAAGTTGAAAACTTGCCGCCACGGGGGGCAGGGCGAGGGCATCTTCCACGTGGCCGAAGCGTCTGTCTCCCGTAGCCAAGAGTGTCTGTCTCCCGTGGCCGCGAGTTTTTAACTTGCGGAATCCAATCACCGAACTGTCACGAAACTGGCACGGCTCCGTAGACTTGGCCCTGGAGAACCGTGCCGTTCTGGAGGGCCGTACCGTGCGCACCGCAGACTTCCGCTTCGTTGGGATGCTCCGAGACATGCTCCGGGCCACCCAAATGTTTCTCGCCCTCACTGGACTTTTTTTTGGAGGCCTCTGTATGGCGACATCTGACGCACACGGCGACGATGCTCCGGCGGGCCCGCGGGCTGCCACTTGGAAGAACGTCGAAAAGGCGCTCGAAGAGGGCAAGCCGAAGACGGCGATCGAAGCCCTCCGGGGTGTCGAGCAGGCGGCGGTCGCCGAGCGGGCATGGGCCGAGGCCGCCCGCGCCATCGCCACGCGGATCCTCGCCGAGACGGGCGACCGGGCCCCGGACGATCCCGAACGTCTTATTCTGCTCGCTGGCGCTCTCGAAAAATCCCCGCCCGAAACCTGCGGTGTGCTGGAGGCGATCCGGGCCAACTGGACATGGGGCTTCTTTCTACAGAACCGCTGGCGGTTCCAGCAGCGAACCGCCGGTGGCAGCCCAGCCGCTGACCTGAAAAATATCGCCGAGTGGGATCTGCCGACGATCGTCGGAGAGATTCGCCGAAACTTCGCCGCTGCCATCGGTGGCACCGACAGTGCCGAACGCAAGGCGCTGCAGAGTCTGCCGGTCGGTGATTGGACGGCACTCATCCAGCCGGGAAAAATGTCCGACGCGTACCGCCCGACGGTCTGGGATGTGATCGTCCACGATGCGATCGCGTTTACCTCCTCGGGCGAACGCGGCCTCGTCGCACCAGAGGACGCCTTCGAACTCGACGCCGCCGGGCCTGCGCTCGGCACGCTCGATGAATTCCTGGCCTGGCAGCCGGAGGCCGACAAGGCGGTCACCGATCTCGACTCACCGCTGCTCGAGACGGCGAAACTCTACCGCTCGCTGCTTGCGTTTCATCGTCGCGACACCGACACCACGGCACTCTTGGCCGCCGACCTCGATCGTATTCTCTGGGCGAGCGCCGCAGCGGTGCCGCTTGGAGACTCGGCCGAATTCACTGACCGGAAGCAGGCGGTGCTCGAGGCGTTCATCGACCGCGCCGGCGACCACGAGACAGCCTCGCTGGCCCGATTCCACCTCGCCAGCCTCGTGCAGCAGGAGGACGACGGCGATCTCGTGGCAGCCCGGGGCATCGCCTTGAAGGGGGCCGAGACACACTCCAAAAGTGCCGGCGGTGTCATGTGCCGAAACCTCGTCGCAACGATCGATGCCAAGCAACTCTCGATCCAGACCGAACGCTCCTGGGCCGCCCCGTGGCCGGCGGTCCGTGTCAGTTACACCAATCTGGCGAAGGTGCATCTCCGCATTGCCAAGGCCGACTGGCTCGGCCGGCTCAAAGCAGGAAAATCCCATTCCGGATGGATGGATGATGCCGACCGGCAGACCATCCTTGCCCTGCCGGCCGTACGGCAGCAGGCGTTCGATCTACCCGCCACCGACGACTACCGGCAGCGGCACGAAGACATCCCCGTGGGCACGGCACTCGACGCAAAGTCGCTCGAGCCCGGCCCCTACTGGGTGATTGCCAGCCACAAGGCAGACTTCAGCCCAGCCGACAATATGGTGCACGTGGCGCTGGTCTGGGTCACGCGGCTGGCGATCGTGGCGGAGCAGCAGCGGCAGTTGTTTGAAACATTTCCGGCCGGTGGCAGACAACCGAACGGCCAGCCGAACGGGCAGCTGAAGGGAACAGTCGCGGGCCATGTCGTCGACCTGGCGTCGGGCGAGCCGGTGGCCGGCGCGGCCTTGAAGCTTTTCCTGCGGGAACAGCAGGGCAACCGCCAGGGCTTTGTCGACCGCGCCGTTCCCGCCCAAGCGGCCCCGGCTGCACCCGGCACGGCGGCTCCGGTCACGACCGACAAGAACGGCCGCTACGAAATCCCGCTCGAGCAGGGCAGGGAATATGTTCTGCTCGCTTCCGCGACCGTCGACGGCACCCGGCACGAGGCGGCCACCGAGGCGACCAGTTTCTGGCACAACGTGCAGCCCGACTCGCAGTCGTCGATCGTGCTCGTCACCGACCGCGGCATCCATCGGCCGGGGCAGATCGTCTATTACAAGGGGATCGCCTGCGCGAGCAACTTCGCGGCGGGCGACTATCGGGCCGTCGCCACGCGGGAGATCGATGTCGTCTTCCGCGATGCCAACGGCCGCGAGGTAGCCAAGGCCCGGCATGCGACGACCGCCAACGGTTCGTTCCACGGAAATTTTCCGATTCCCACCGGGGCCCTGCCTGGCCAGTGGTCGATTCTCGCCCAGGCTTCCGGCCCGAACGGCTTCTCCGGCGGGGTTGGCGTCCGCGTCGAGGAATACAAACGGCCGAAGTTCCTTGTGACACTCGCCGCCCCTGAGAAGTCGGTGCCGCTCGGCGGAGACCTCGTGCTCTCCGGAACGGCCACGACCTACACCGGCGTGTCGGTGGCCGGGGCGAAGGTCCGCTGGCACGTGGAGCGAACGGTCCGCTTTCCGATCTGGTGCCGCTGGTTTTTTCCGGGCCTGCCCTTCGACGGCGGCGGACAGCGGATCGCCCGCGGCTCCGTGGTGACCGATGCCGCAGGGCTGTTCACCGTGACCTTCCCGGCAAAGGCCGACCGAAGCGTGCCTAAGGAGTCGCTCCCCATCTTCACCTACCGCGTCGTGGCCGATGTCACCGACGCAAGCGGCGAGACGCGGACCGACGAGCGGAGCGTGAACGCGGGCTACACCGACGTCGAGGCGTCGCTCACCGCGGAAGCCTGGCAGGCGACCGGCGCCGATGGCAAACCGGCCTCGGTCGCGATCACGCTCGCCACGTCGACGCTCGACGGCCAGCCCCGGGCATCCTCCGGCATGCTCACCGTGTCGAGGCTCGTGCAGCCAGCGGTGGTCGACCGCGGCAACTATTTCGGCACGGATCGGCAGCCACGCCCCATCCGCAGTCACGTCAGCATGCGCGGCCGCCGCGGCCAGGGCCGGGCCGACATGCGCCCGGCCGTGCAAAGAGCACCACAGCCGGCACCGGATCCCGCCAACCCCGAGACCTGGGCCGTGGGCGAGGCGGTCTTGCAGGAAAAGCTCTCCACCGACCCCGCGACCGGGAAAACGGTGGCCACGGCCAGCCTGCCGGCCGGCATCTACAAGGCCATGTTTGAGATTCCGGCTGTCGGTGACGTGCCGGCGGTCAAGGCGGAGCGACTGATCGAGGTGGTCGACGCTGATTCCGACCGCTATGGCATCAAACGGGCCTTGGTACTGACGTCAAAGGCACAGACGGTCGAGCCGGGAAGCGATTTTTTAACGCTCGTCGGCACCGGGTATGAGAAGGGCCGCGGGCTCGTCGAGATCTCGCAGTCGGGAAAAATACTCAACCGGTTCTGGACGGAGCCCGGCCGGACGCAGTGGCCGGTGACGATGAAGATCGGCGACGAACACCGTGGCGGCTTTACGGTCCGCGTGTGGCTGGTGCATGACGGCCGGCTCCATACGGAGACGCAGACGGTCGATGTGCCCTGGACGAACAAAAAGCTCTCGATCGCTTGGGAACGGTTCACGCGACGGTTGGAGCCCGGCACAAAGGAGGTCTGGCGGGCGAAGATTACAAGCGTTGCCGATCGGGTGGCTGGCCCGGCCAGTCCGGCGGTCGCCGAGATGGTGGCCACCCTCTACGACCAGTCGCTCGATGCCCTCGCCCCGCACCAGTGGCCGACCGATGGCCTGATGGGATTCTTCCGCCGCGAGTCGAGCTGGCTGAACATCGCCTTCACCAACGGCGGCGAATCGTTCCATCATCTCCTCGGCCAGTTCGACACGAGCCATGCAGCCGTCCCCGAGATGACCTACCGCGAGCTCCGCGATCCCTTCGGATCACCCAACGGCGGCGGCTTCATGGGCGGCACGATCAGCTCGGGGGCCGACGCAGGGGCGACGACGATGATGATGCGCGAGAGGATGCCGATGGCCATGGCGATGGCCGCGGCTCCGGCGGAGGCGATGGCGGATGGCGAGGCGGCTGGCATGGCGAGGAATCGTGGCGAGATGCGGAAGGCCGCGGCTGCAGAACAAGGCAAAGAGCAGCAGGACAAGCAGTCGGGTGGCCCCGTCGAGCCGGCTGGTTCTTCTGCGGCCGCCGCCCCGCCGCCACCGCGGAGGAATCTGGTCGAGACGGCGTTCTTCCTGCCGACCCTTCACTCGGAGAAAGACGGCAGCCTCACGATCGAGTTCACGCTCCCCGACACGCTCACCACCTGGCAGTTCAAGGGGCTCGCCCACGATGCGAGCCTTCGCAGCGGCACCATCGTCGATAGCTGCGTGTCTGCGAAATCCCTGATGGTGGAGCCGGTGATGCCGCGGTTTCTCCGGGAAGGGGATGTCGTGCAGATCCCGGTCAAGGTGAGCAACAGATCGACCGGCCGGCTCTCCGGCAGCGTGACATTTTCTCTGGCCGATGCACGGACGAACGACTCCCAGAACAGTCTTGTCGACGGTCCACGGGAGCTGCCCTTCGATCTCGCCGCCGGTGAGTCGAGGCCGGTCGTGTTCACCGTGAAGGTGGCCGATGGCACCGACACGCTCCGCTATCTCGCCACCGGCTCGGCCGGCAAGGCGGATGGCAAGGCGGCTGACGGCGAGGAGGCGATACTGATCGTGCTGCCGCGGCGGGTGCTCGTCAGCGAGAGCGTGCCGGTGACCGTCCGGGGGCCAGGCCAACGGAAGGTGTCGCTCGACCGGCTCGTGAAGAGTGCCGGCACCGACATCCGCAGCCAGTCGCTCGTTGTGCAGACAGCCTCGAATCCGGCCTGGTATGCCGTTCTCGCGCTGCCGTCGATCATGGAGCAGGCAGACGAAAGCACCGAGACACTCTTCACGCGTCTCTACGCCAATAGCCTCGCCCGGCACCTCGCCACGAGCGACCCGCGGATCGGCAAGGTCTTTGAACAGTGGAAGGGGACGGCCGCGCTGGAAAGTCCACTCGAGAAGAACACCGACCTCGTGAAGACGCTCCTGGCCGAGACGCCCTGGGTCCGCGACGCCGTGAATGAGACGGAGGCCCGGGCCAGAATCGCGGTCTTGTTTGACGCGACACGCGCCGACAATGAAATGCAGGCCTCGCTCAACCGGCTGGAGTCGCTGCGGAATGACGACGGGGGCTGGCCCTGGTTTCCCGGTGGGCAGACCTGTGATTCCGTTACGCTCGGCATTCTCGGCGGCTTCGGCCGGCTGCGTGTGGCGGGGGTGAAGGCCGCGGTGCCGGGTGGTAATGATCTCGTCCAGCCGGCGCTTGAGACCATTCCCTGGCTCGACGGCCGGCTCGTCGAGGAGAAGAAGCGGGCCGAGAAGCTCTGGGCCGGCAAGCTGGACGATATCGTGCTGACGCCCATCGGCGTCTACGCGCTCTATGCACGAAGCTTCTTCACGGCCGATGCGCCGCCGCAGGGGGAAGCCGCCGAGGCGATCCGGTGGGCCCTCGACGTCGGTCGGAAAAGCTGGATGAAGCTCGATGCCCGGCTCACGCAGGGACAGTTGGCGATCGCACTCGTCCGGTCGGGCGACAAGCCGACGGCCCTCTCGATCATCGACAGTCTCCGGCAGCGGGCCGTCGACGCCGACGTGAAGCCAAGCGGAGGCGGTCAAGCCGGCATGGAAAAGGACTCCTGGCAGGGCATGTGGTGGCGGGACCCGCATCCGGGCTGGTGGAGCTGGGCCTACGCACCGATCGCGACGCAGGCGATCATGATCGAGGCCTTTGACGAGGTGGCAGGCGACCGCGATGCAGTCGAGGCCCTGAAGGTCTGGCTCCTGTCGCAGAAGCGGACGAGCCAGTGGCCCGGCTCCCGCGGCACTGCAGATGCGGTCGGCGCACTGCTCGGCCGTGGTGACGACCTGCTCGCTTCACAGGAGCTTGTCACGGTGACGGTCGGCGGCGACCGCGTGCAACCGAACGCGGTCGAGGCCGGCACAGGCTTCTTCGAGGAGCGGTTTACCCGTCGGGAGATTGTTCCCGCGATGGGCGAGATCGTGGTCACCAAGCAGGACAAGGGGCTGGCTTTCGGCGGTGTTCACTGGCAGTATCTCGACGATATCGCCAATGTGCCGGCGGCGGGCCGCGAGGAGCTTTCGATCGAGAAGCAGCTCTTTGTCAAGCGGATGACAAAGGCTGGTCCGGAGCTGGTCCCGGTCGTGGACGCTTCGGCGGCGAAGGACGGCGCGGCCACGCAGGTCGAAGTCGGTGACGAACTGGTCGTGCGGCTGGTGGTGAAGAGTGACCGCGACTACGAGTTCCTCGAGCTCAAGGACCATCGGCCGAGCCTGACGGAGCCGGTGGATGTGCTCTCGGGCTGGCGGTGGGGGGATGGCGTGGGCTGGTACGTGGCCGTCCGCGACGCCTCGACGCAGCTCTTCTTCGAGCGACTGCCGCGGGGCACGCATGTGTTTGAGTATTCGCTCCGGGCAGCCCACCGCGGCACGGCGTCGAGCGGCTTCGCGACGATCCAGAGCCGCTACGCGCCTGAGTTCTCGGCCCACTCGGCGAGCATCCCCGTCGAAGTCAAGTAAGCCCTCCCCCGTGGCGGCAAGTTTTCAACTTGTCCGTGTCCTCTCCCTCCCCCGTGGCGGCAAGTTTTTAACTTGTCCGTGTCCTCTCCGTCCCCCGTGGCGGCAAGTTTTTAACTTGTCCGTGTCCTCTCCCTCCCCCGTGGCGGCGCATTCTCGTTCCCACACGGGTTGGTATCCTGATCCGATGAAAACTACCCCTTGCGAGCAGGGCGACCGTCCTGACCACTCCCTCACCAACGAACTGGCCCGCGAACGGAACCGCGAGGCCGTCGACCGCACGCTTTTAGCCTGGATCCGCACGAGCTTGGCGATGATCAGCCTCGGCTTCGGCATCGAGCGGCTCGGGCAGGCGGCCCTGTCGTTCGACGGCAAGATGTCTGGCTTCTCGCCCTTGAAGACGCAGATCTTCGGCGCGTCGCTGATCGTGCTGGGCATGGCCGCGACGCTCGCGGGCATGTGGGAGCATCGTCGGGTGCTCACCGCGATCAAGCGTGATGACTACCGCTATTCCGATCGTCCCCCGATCGCCCGGTACATGGGCTGGGCGCTCGTGCTTGTGGGAGCCGCAGCATTGACGGCGATGCTGGGGATGTAGGGTAAACTTCAGGTCTCGTCCCACGCATCCCTCGGAACGTGCCTGCCATGAGCGGTTACCTCAGTGCCCGTCAGGCGGCTTTCTTCGTCGCCGTCATCACCTGCGTGGCTTTCCTGAATTCATTCGGGGGCGTGTTTGTCTTTGATGACATTCACGAGATCGAGCGGAACCCGTCGATGGAACGGCTGTTTCCGCCCTGGGACGCGATGTTCGTGGGCAATAAACTGCCGGCCCGGCCGCTGCCCTACCTCACGTTCGCGATCGACCACGCCATCTGGGGCAAGAAACCGTTCGGCTATCACGTCACGAACCTGTTGATCCACGTGACCGCGGCCCTGGCGCTCTTCCAACTCGTCCGCCTCACGCTCCTCTCGCCGCGGCTGCGAGACCGCTGGGGCGACCGCGCCGTTCCGCTGGCGATGGTGATCGCCATGATCTGGGCCGTCCATCCGCTCCAGACCCAGGCCGTCACCTACATCTACCAGCGGATCGAGTCGCTTGCCGGGATGCTTTGTCTTGTGTCGCTGGCGGCCTTTGCCCGAGCCGCTGCCACGAGAGGGGCACCCGGCACACAATGGTCTGTACGGTGGCTTGTCGTCAGCATCGCCGCCGCAGCCGGGGCGATGGCCTCGAAGGAAACCGCCGTCGTCCTGCCGCTGCTCATTCTGGCTTACGACTGGTTCTTCGTCGCCCCCGCAACGGAAGCCGAGGTCCCTGCCAATTGGGGCCGGAGCCTGAGAAAACGATGGGGCTTTTATCTCGCGCTCGCCTGCACGTGGGGCATTTTGGCCCTCATCCTCGCCACACAGAAGACCCAGTATCAGGAGTTCAAGGAGCCTCCGCATTCCCCGCTCGTCTATGCGCTCACGCAGACAGGCGTGATTCTCCGCTATCTGCAGCTGGCGGTGCTGCCGATCGGCCAGCAGTTCGACTACAGCGGCTGGCCGCTGGCCGGCTCGCTCAAGGATGTCTGGCCGGCGGCACTGGCCGTGGCGGCACTGGTGCTGGCCACTGTCGTGGGCACGGTCCGGCGCCAATCGTGGGCCTGGCTCGGCGTGGCATTCCTCTTGCTCCTTTCCCCCACTTCCAGCGTTATGCCGATCGAGGCGGTGGCCAATGAACACCGCATGTACGTCGCCCTCGCCGCGGTCGTGGCCGCGGTCGTGATCGCGACCACGGTACTGGGTGACTGGATTGCAGCCAGTCGCCTTACGGCGGTTCGGGAAGGCCACGGTCCAGCCATCGTCGCCGGCGTCGCCGTGCTCCTGCTGATTTTCGCGACGCAAAGCCGCAATCAGCTCTACACGTCGCCGTCCAAGATCTGGCTCGATGTGCTGAAAAAAGACAAAAACAGCTTCCGTGCCTACTGGACGATGGCATCGGCGGTTGACGCAGAGGGCGATCCGCAACTGGCGACGCAGATGGCGGAGGAGGCCATGCGTCGGCGTCCGAATTGCTCCGTTCTCAGTGATCTGGCAAAACACCATCTCGCCATCGGCAACACGGACATGGCCGAATACTACCTTCGGTTTGGGTACAACCTCATCCGAAAGCTCCTTCCCGAGTACGACAAGCCGGTGCAAATCCTCGCCACCAATCTGGCGACCGTTCTGCGGAAACGTGGAGAAATGAACGAAATGCGACAGCTTTGCGAAGAAGCCATCGCTGCCGCCGACGCCGGCCAGCCCATCGATCGTGAGTCACAGCTCAACGCACTGCTGCTGCTGGCCGAGTACTGGAAAAACAACGCTGACCTGAATCGGGCCGATGAAATGTCCGCGAGTGCCATCTCGCTTGCCACTGGCATAGAGCCGGACCGGCCCGATGCGCTCAAAGCCGCCTGCGTGCGGGCTGACATACTGCTTCTGGAAAATCGTGTCGCCGAGGCGCACGCGATTCTTCAGGAGGCGATACGAACCGTTCGCGCCGTCCGCTTCCGCTCGAAAGAGCAGCAATACTTTCTCGAACTGTTTCTGAGGATGCTCCGCGACACCAGTCGGGACTCGTAAATCGCTTCGGCACTCCCGTGTATCAGCTCGCCCGGTCGGCCCTGGCAGTTCGCCATCAAACACCCGCGATCAAACGAAAAAGGCAGCCGGCTTTCGCCGGCTGCCTTCTCCGAATCAAACTATGGCAGTTGAGAGTCGGATCAGCTCCACTCAATATTCGCCGATGGGCTCGCTACCATTCCTGGTGCACAGCGACTGGAGGACGTTGCTGTCCATGTCGGCCGTCAAGAACCGCGTCGCTCCGTCAACATAGCCGACACCAAACAAACCGCCCGGGTGCTCCGACCAGGCACCTGTCACGAGGCCGGTTCTGGGAGTTGCACCGCTCCACACCCCGGCGGAAGTCGCGGTGCCGCCGACTGAATTCTGCAGCCACGGTCCTTGACCCGAACCGCTGGTCCCATTGAACCCACCGTTGTAGTACCGCCGTGCCGAGGCATTCTCGAACAACATGATGGTCTTCGTGGTGCCGTCGCCATATGAGGCAAACGGAGTCTCGGCAAATGCATTCAGCCCACCATCAATACCGTTCGGGCCGACGTTGGCACGGTAGGTGATGTTGCCAGACGGTCCAGTTTCGCCACCGTGGGCCGTACCAGCCCGATCCTTGCCGCTGCCCGTCCACGTCGGGCAATACGCCCACGGGAGACGGACATTGTCACCAGCCGATGCAGCCGGGGCTGCCCACCCCATATTTCCATTCGCACTCGCGGTCCTGATCGCGTTGAAGGTGTTGGCTTCGTCCGCGTAGGGCAGAATCTGAACGGCCCAGCTGTAGCCGTTTCCGAGCAAGGCCGCGGAACTGGTGTAGGTGTTCGCACCACCGGATGCAGCCGAGCTCCAGTTTGCCGCGGGCATGCGGTTATCACCATTGACCTGACGCTTGTCAGCGTACTGGTGCAAGCCCAAGCCAATCTGCTTGAGATTGTTGCCGCAGGTGCTGCGACGAGCAGCTTCACGAGCCTGCTGAACGGCCGGCAGGAGCAGGCCAACCAGCGTGCCGATGATCGCGATGACCACCAGCAATTCAATGAGGGTGAAACCCCCGGGAGTCTTAGAAACTTTCATGAAAATCCTCCACCCAAAATGGGCATGAAAAGAAAGAAACTATGGATAAACCCAACCGAGCAACCGACCGACCGAACGAACGAACGTTGGGGAGAAAGTTTTGATTCAGCGTGACGCCCGTCAACCGATGGCCATCCTTTCCGCATGACAACCGGCGCGAAAAAAGGCCCTGACTTCCTCCATTCGCTACTAAACCGAGGGTCGTAACCCTCCCCAACCGTTCTCTCGATTATTCCTTTTTTGGTACGATGATGTCAATGGTCCGGTTCAGGCCGGCGAGAAAAATTGCCGAATTGCAAGGAATCCTAGGGGGCTGCGACGAGATGAGAGGCTGTTTTCGCGGCTTTTGCGTCAATGGACTGCCTTCCAGGTAGCGAGTCGATGTGCGCCTCCTACCGAGGGCTGCCCGTGTAAGGTTTCTTCGGTAACCTGGTAAATCCTGCCCTATGGTCTGGTCGCACGCCTACGATCCGCTCTCCTCGCCACTCCTCTCCACGCTGGTGGCACTGCTCCCGCTGGTCGCCCTGCTCGGGCTCTTGGCCGCCGCGGGCTGGTCGGCCCCGGCCGCCGCTGGGGCAGGGCTGGCCACTGCTCTAGCCGTCGCCGTGGGCATTTTCGGCATGCCGGCCGACGCCGCCCTGGCTGCCGCACTCTACGGTGCCACCTTCGGGCTCTTCCCGATCGGCTGGATCATCGTCACGGCGATGTTCCTCTACAGGCTCTCCGTGGAGGCCGGGGCACTCGATGTGATGAAGCGTTCGGTGACGAGGCTCTCCGCCGACCACCGCATGCAGGCCCTGCTGATCGCCTTTTCGTTTGGGGCGTTTCTGGAGGGGGCGGCGGGCTTCGGGGCACCAGTGGCGATCTCGGCCGCACTGCTCACCGGGGCCGGATTCCCCGCCCTCGAGGCGGCCTGTCTGGCCCTGATCGCCAATACTGCACCAGTGGCCTTCGGTGCCCTGGGCACGCCGATCATCACGCTGGCCAAGGTGACCGGCCTCGATGAGTTCGCGATTTCTCAGATGGCAGGCCGACAGCTCCCCCTCTTCTCGCTCATCGTGCCGGCCTGGATGGTGGCCACGATGACCGGCTGGCGAGGGCTTCTCGCCGTCTGGCCGGCGGTGCTGGTCTGCGGCGGCTCGTTCGCCGCGGTGCAGTTTGCCATGGCTAATTATGTCGGCGCGGCGCTCGTCGACGTGGTGGCGGGGATCGTCAGCCTCGTCTCGCTCGCCGGATTTCTCCGCTGGTGGCAGCCGCAGGAATGCTGGCAGCACGGGGATGTGAAAAGGGGACAGGCACCTGCTGCTTTGAAAACCGAACCAGTTGCCTTTCCGAAACTTTCGCAGCAGGAGGGGGAGAAAAGGGGACAGGCACCTGCTGCCTTGACGCCGGATGCAGCTGCCTTTCCGAAACGTTTGCAGCAGGAGCCAGTCCCCTTTTCGAACGACTCCGCTCGCACGATCGCCTGGGCCTGGATGCCGTGGGTGTTTCTCTCGGTGGCGGTCTTGTGCTGGGGTTTGCCAGCTGTGAAAGCCACGCTTGAGGGCCGCATCGTTTCGCCGCGGTTGCCCAAAACCATCGTGGCCCCGGAACTGTCCGTGCCGCGGCTCGATGGCCGCATCGCCAAGGTGCCACCGGCCACCCGGGAGCCGTTCGAAATCGAACGGGCGGTCTACCGGTTCAACTGGCTCTCCGCGGCCGGCACGGCGATTCTCATGGCGGCGGTTATCGCGGTGCCGTGGCTGGGCCTTTCCTGGCGGCGGGCCGTGGCGATCTGGTGGGACAACCTGCGGCGGCTTTCGCTGTCACTCCTGACGATCGCCCTGATGCTGGCGCTGGCCTTCGTGACCCGCTACTCCGGCACCGATGTCACCCTCGGCCTGGCCCTCACCCGGTCGGGCTGGTTCTATCCTTTCTTTGCACCGCTGCTGGGCTGGCTGGGCGTCGCCCTCACCGGCTCCGATACCTCGAGCAACGCAATGTTTGGCAGCCTGCAACGCGTGACGGCCGAACAGCTGGGCCTCGACCCGCTGCTGATCTGCACGGCCAACAGCACCGGCGGCGTGATGGGGAAGATGATCGACGCCCAGAGCATCGTCGTCTCGGCGACGGCGACGGGCATGCATCGTCAGGAGGGGGCGATCCTGCGGCGGGTCTTTCCACACAGCCTGGCGCTGGCGGCCCTCATGGGACTGCTCGTCTGGCTGCAGTCGGGCCCGCTAGCGTGGATGGTGCCGCGGTGAAGGTGGCCGGGCTGTTGCTCGCGGTTCGGCCTGTGATGGGCCACAATACAAACCGCGACGCCTGCCGTCCGGACTTCTTGAACGACGGCACACGATGGTGTACATTCGTATCAACTGAATACCCACAGGAGAACTACCGATGACCTATGAAACCATTCGTGGAAGGCTCGACACCCGTCCGTTTCAACCCTTTCGCGTAGTGACTTCCAGTGGGCAAGCCTACGAGGTGCGACACCCGGAAATGGCCTTCCCGACGCGAACTGAAATGGTCATCGCGTCGCCCGACCGGAACGGCATCCCATCGCGGGCCCGGCTCGTGTCGAACCTGCACATTACTGCCCTTGAGCCGATCGAAGCCGCTCCGGCACCGTGATCGTGCCGTCGGCATCGGGCTCAAGTTCAAGTTCAAGTTCAAGTTCGAGGTCGAGGTCGAGGTCGAGCACGATAGCGGCCACCGCCCATGCGTCGGCCGCGGCACAGCATTCGGCACGCACGGTGGCCGCGGTGCGGGGCCGCGACGTTGCCACCGGCCGGCCCGTCCGCGGATCGATCGGAGAGTGGCCGGGGCGACAGGTCGAGGTCGCCAGCGCCACGCCGTCGGGGAGGTCGATTTCCTGCGGTCGTTCGCCATCGGCATGACCGCCCCGCATCAACACCCGCCACGGCCGGTCATCAGACGGCTGCCCCCAGGCTCGCACCTCGCCGCCAAGCTCCACCAGATGCGCCAGCGAACCGAGTTCCAGAAGTCGCTCACCGATCTGATCGACCGCATAGCCGGGGGCAATCCCGCTCAGGTCGATCTCGACGCCGGCACAGGACTTCCGCAGGGCCGCTCCGGCCTCTGACGTCGGAGGTTGCGATTCGACCATGCGCATGCCCACGCGACCATGGGCTTCAGCGATCGCGGTGGCGGATGGCTCGTTCGCCTCGCTGCCCCACAGCCGCACGAGCGGTCCGACGGTAATGTCAAACCCGCCCGCCGACTGCTCGTGGATCTCTCGAGCAGTCTCCACGAGCGCCGCCAAGTCGGCCGACACCGTCACCCATTCCCCTGCGGCCGCCCGGTTGAACCGACTGGCATCGGAGTCATTCCGCCACGTGCTTGCCGCTCGATCGATCCGCGCGAGCACCGCCTCCACCTCGCGGTGCACCTCGCCACGTGTCATGCCGGGCATGTCGGCAGCGAGCGTCACCCGGTAGGTCGTGCCCATCGCCGGGCCTGCGATCATCGGCACTTCCGCCACCGAAAAAGGTGCCAGCCACCACATCTGGGCAATCTGGCAAAGGACCCAGATGTGGTGGCTGGCACCTTTACCCCCTTGAACTTGTCTCATGCCGGCCACCAGTGCACGGCCGTCCCGACAGCCAGACAGCCGAGCAGCATGCCATCCCGCCAGGTCAGCCGGTCGGCCCGCCGGTGCAGCCGCAGGTGATCGAGCAAGGCCCCGGTCGGGCAGCCGTGCCGGCAGTAGGCCATCGGAACGAAGCAGCTCGCGACGAGGCTCACCGAGAAAAGAACGAGGGCTGCCACTCCAGCCACCGCCGGCAAGTAGGCATCGAAGGGCTCGAGATCGACGAGGGCCAGCGGCCAGTGAAGGACCGCCGTGAGGATCGCCACCGCCAATAGCGCCCAGGGCAGCAAGGCAAGCACCGGCCGCAGCCACCCAGGGAGGCTCCGCTTTGGCTTCACAAACCGCACCAGTAATTGCTGCGCTGCGCCGTGTGCACACAGATGTGCACAGTAGACATTCCGCCGCGTGGTCACCGGTAGCACAACCGCCGCGACCGCAAGCGCCGCAAGCACGACCGCCCCCCGGGGTACGCCCGCCTGCGCCCAGCCCCACACCTGCGCCTGCGAGAGCAGGGCCCCGGCTCCGAAGCCGAGGTAGGCCAGCACCGCGATCGGCAGGGCAAGTCTGCCAAACCAGGTGCCACGCAGACGGGTGAACGCGGTCACGATTCCCACCGCGATCACGCCCAGCGCGCCCCACTGCGGGCCGTCGATGCCCTTCGCCACCGCCAGCCACGACGAGCCACTCGGCCGGGCGATTCGCCGCCCGGCATGATCCACTGCAGCGCGGACGATTCCCGCGGCCACCGCCTGGCTCGTCATCGTGGCGCCGCTCACCCCCTCGACACCCGTGCTCCCTGGATCGATGCCGGCCACCTCCTCGACCGTCATGCCACGGTAGACCCCTCGAAAGGCCGCGTCATCGCGAACATAGCCCACGTAGGGCTCGTTGTCGTAGCTTCCGAGCACCGCCATACCGCAGACCCGGCCCGCAGAATCGAAGCCGACGACCGCATCGGTCGGCCCCTGATAGCCGATCGTGCGGTCGGCCGCAGGGCTCGTTCGCAAGGCCCAGCCCAGCGGGATCGCGTCGGCGGAGAGCACGCGGATCACGGCAGGATCGCCTGGATCGGGCTCGATCCGCTCGGCACCAGGAAAGATCAGCTGCAGGTCGGCAAGCCCGGGGCCGCGATCGAAGCGGCCGGCCGCCGCCGTGCCGCCGAGCCGAAGGACGAGGGCCTCCGTGATCGCGAGGCTCGTGAGCGTGGCCCCGGCCACCGCGTGGGCCTTATCGGGCTTGAGGGCGGCCAGTTCGTCGAGCGATTTCCCCTGAAACGACCGCCAGAAGGCGGCGTCTCGCTCGATCGCCCGCACGTGGTCCCGCGTGTCGCGGCTGGAGAGCACCTCCATGCCAGCCACGCGGAGGTCGCGGTCGCATACCACGACGACATCGGTCGGCCCCGAGAATCCGATCGCGACATCACCCGCTGGCGATGTCTGCAGAACGGTGCCGACACGCTCGCCGGCTGAGTCGACGATGTCGCGGCCACCCGCCACGGCGGCCGACGGGCCGCCGATCGCCGCGGCCTCGGGCAGATGCTTCTGCACCCGGGCCAGCGGCAGGCTGTCGAGATCAGCGGCCGCATGCCGGCCGACATACCGCCCGTGCTCCACATGCACCAGCCACGCAAGCGCCGCCACGACCGCGACCCGCGCTGCATGCGCGGCGATCGGCCAGAGGCTCCGCGAATCGGGCTGCGATACCATAGGCAGGAGAGTCTACTGTCCCACCGGCACGAGCATGACGGCGTCGGCGTGGGCATTGCCCTTGGCGCCATCGGTGCTGATGACCACAACGCAGGAGTCGCCGGCACCGAGCTTGACGCGGCCCGCGGACCCGAAGCCGCCCGCGAGCGGCGCGGGTTTCTGCATGTCGAACCGCACACTCGTGCGGCCCGCGGGTGTCTCCACGAGCACGGGCACCGCGGCACCGCGATTCTCATGCGGCTGCCAGCCAACGAGCACCTCATAGCTGCCGGGAGCCGGAGACTTGAGTTCGTATGTGATCGTGGCACCGCTGTCGGGGCCGGCGTAGAGATAGCCTTGGCCCACGAAGCCCTTGAGACCGTAGCCCGCCGTCCAACGGCCCTCACGGACCGCCTGACTATCGTCCTGCACGACAGCCTTCTTTTCCGCAGCGAGCGTCTTCGGATCGACACCCGCGGGCGGTCCTTCCGGACCGGCCAGCGGCAACACGTCGGCCGGGATCTCGATCGCCCCGGAAAGACTCGTGCGACGGGCCTTGCCGGGAAGCTTCAGGAGTTCGTCCATCTCGCCCCAGTGCTTCTCGTAGACGCCCCGTGGATCGGTGCCGTGCTTGATGGCCACGCTCGCCGCCTTGCCCACCACCTCCCCCATCATGCCGCAGGTCTTCATCACGCGGACGGTGCCGAGCGCCTCGTGCGTGACCGAGATGCAGCGGCCGGCCATGAAGAGGTTGTCGATGTCCTTCGAATAGAAGCAGCGGTAGGGCACCGGATAGCCGTAGGTGCGATCAACACGGTTGTCGTGAACCGCGATCGAAATGAACGGGTTGTCGGGAAACTTCTCCGCATATTCCTTCTTTGGATAATGCAGGTCGATCGACCAGGTGGAGGGCACGCAGCCGTCGGAAAACTCCTTCTTTGCCAGGATGTCTTCCTGCGTGAGCACGACGTCTCCGAGGATCCTTCGGCTCTCCCGCGGGCCACCGATGGCGGCCACCCAGGTGAGCACGGCGGTTGTGTGCTTGTCGGCGCCGTCGCCATTCTTCATCGCGTTGAAGGCCCCGTAGACCGCGCGGAGGTTCCAGTCGCGGATGCCCTCGGCATCGCCAAGCGGATCCTTGTCAAAACCGCTCTCCCAGAACCACTGGCCATGATGGTCGCGGGGATAGGGGAAGTCATTCATTGCCAGCGGCAGGGCCCACGGCGTCTGCGGAAACTCCTGCGGTGATTCGAGCTCGTCCCAGGCCCACATGTTGCTCATTCCCATACGGCCCTTTTCCTCCATGACGGTCTCGGCGCCGGACAGATGGCCGATTGTCGCGTGGCCGGTGGCATCGCAGAAGAAGCTGCCGGTAAACCGCAGTGCACGGCTGGTCTTCGTGTCGACGGCTGTGACGCTCTCGATCCGCCTGCCGTCCCGCTCGACCGCATAGGCATGCATGTTGAGAAAGAGATCGATGGCGGGCTCGGCACGGACGATCTGCTCCTTTTTGGCGTCGCCAAACTCCTCGTAGGTGCCGGGGCTCTTTTTCGCGTGGTCGCAGAACTCGTCGATGATCTCGCCGATCCGCGGATATTTGCCCCGGCGGATCAGCCCCATCGCCCAGACCCGAACCTCGCTCGAACCGTTGCCGCCGAGCACGGGCCGATCCTGGACGAGCGCGACCTTGAGTCCCATGCGTGCCGCGGACAGGCTGGCCCCCATGCCGGAATAGCCGCCGCCGATCACGACCAGATCATAGGGGCCTTTGACCTCGGGCTCCGCCGGGAGCCCGAGCGCCCCGCGGCGCCAGGCCGCGAGGGCTTTGGGCTCATTCGGTGGCGTCGCATCGGTCGTCAACACGATGCCGTCGCAGCGGCCGTCGAAACCGGTGAGATCGTGCAGGCCGATGGTCGCCTCGCCGGCCGGCAGTTTCACGGTGCCGCCAGCCTGCCAGTTCCAGTCGATTCCCGTCGTGCCGAAGGTTTCCGTCAGCGGTGTGCCGTTGACGACCACCTGAAATCTGCCAGGGGTTCCCGGGGCCTTCCACCGTGCCACC
>JBIIFB010000210.1:0-5602 GCA_044237545.1 Pirellulales bacterium | reverse complement strand
AGGGCGGCGTTCACGGCCACCTCGTCCGGAAACGCGTCGGCGATGTCGGCATCGAGCCGCACGACACGGAGCCTCTCCGCGTAGCGGGAAGCGTACTTTCCGCGGACGACGCCTTGCAATGATTGGAAGTCGTATTCCTCGCGCATGCCGTTGTCGCCGGCGTCGTTCACGTCAGGGGAATCGGCCATCTTCGTAATCCTTTCGCTCCCGACGCGTTGCCACGGGGCCACTGATGATCCGCACTTCGTCCTCGCGGTCGGCATGAACCACGACGAGCAACCGACCGGCCGCTGACGTGCCCATGGTCACGAAACGCTCCTCGGCGTGCGAATGCGTTGGATCGCACCCTGTCAATGATAACGGATCACCAAACACGGTCATCGCTTCCGCGAACGACACGCCGTGTTTCCGCTCGTTGGCAGTCGCCTTGCCTCACAGGAACGCCGATGGGCCAGGGCTACACCTTGACCGAGGCCTACTACAACACCACGGTGGGCGCCTCGATCCAGGTTGGCGACACTGGCGGTTCGCCGTCGTCCGTTCCGGAGATCGACCCAGCGTCGGCCGGCAGCGTGCTTTCGCTCGTGATGGGTTCGCTCGCCATGCTCGAACGCCTTCGGCTCCGCCGCGCAAAGGCTGCCGAA
This sequence comes from Pirellulales bacterium, assembly GCA_044237545.1. GTDB lineage: Bacteria > Planctomycetota > Planctomycetia > Pirellulales > UBA1268 > CAMCQY01. The sequence continues at coordinate 4,958 of JBIIFB010000210.1, read as the reverse complement.
GGCGACGCCACCGTGTCGGCCTGACGCCATTCGCAGTTGGGCACCGTGCGGCCGATCGCGAACGTGACCGCCGAGATGCTTTCGTTGACCGCGCTCGTTCACCCGAGCGGATCGTGGATCATCAGGCCGGCCATCTTCACGAAGCGACGGTCGTGGGTCCAGAGTTCGGTGGCCCCGCCGTCGAGGGCGCACAGGGCAATCTGAAGATCGAAGACCCGGGGACCGCTCACCCCCAGATCGACTGCCGTCTGGAGAAGTCGGTCGGCAAACGCGGGGCCGGGGCCGAGCATGGTCATGCCGCCTTGCTTGAGGGCCCGCAGAAAACCGGCTGCTTCCTCGGGCGACGAAGGTCGGCCGCTGGCGGAGGGATGCGTGACGATGCTGAAAAACTCAGTGACGCTCGGAAGCGTGATCGCAAACCCATCCCGCATGCTCGCGGCTTTTTCGATGGCTGCACGGGCGGCCTGATGTTCTTTGGTGCCCGAGCGGTGGGCGTAGATGAGAAGGTTCGTGTCGATCGCGATCATCTCTGCCCGCTCAGCCAGTCATGCATGGCGGCCCGATCGGTGATATCCACTCCGGTCGGTAGCCCGCCATCGACCGTCACCCAGGTCAGCTTGACCGGCTTTGATCTGCCCGCCGCAGTGGCGGGCCTGCTGATTTCGGCCCGCAGCCCCCGTTCAAAAAGCTCTCGGAGAGGCTGCCGCAGTTCCGCCGCCCTCTTCTTGGCGGCGATGAACAGTTCATCGGGAATATCAACGGTCGTTTTCATATGGGAAAGCATATTCCCGTAACTATGGGTTTTCAACAGGAGGATGCGGGCTTGGTTGGGAAGCGGGTACGGGCTTGGATGAAGGCGGGGTTCCTTGCTGCTCCCGTTCTCATTGTTCACGGGGTTTTGTTCGCTTTCTGCCGAAACTTTGACAGGATGCGAGAAACGGATATTCTGTTTCTGCGGGTTCGGCTGAATGGTTCGCGGTCGCTGCAGACTCGATCACCAGCGATAGGAAATCCACCACGACCGTTCACGTATCCGACGCCAACTCCGCTCGTCGCTTGTCGCTCTCGCAGAAACTCGCCGTCGCCAGTGGTGCGGCCGCCGCTATTGCCGGCGTTGCGGCCCCGCAGTCGGCGGAGGCGGGAATCGTTCAATCGACCACGCTGCCGCTGTCGCCGCCGTCATCAGACGGATACGGTTACTGGGATGTCGATGGCGACGGGACGAACGACTTCGCACTCAGAAACAGAGGTGGAGACTCAGCTCGACTCTCGGAGCTTGGAGCTGCCCGTTTCGTATCGCCAGCCTCGGTGTATTCAGACGGCATTGCCAAACTCAATACCGGGTTCAACGTGAACGCCTCCCTGGCGGCAGGCTACAAGTTTTTTAGTAGTTCCCAAGCCGGTTTCGATGTAACCTCCTTCGGGGCCATCGGCACCAACGCCGGCGCGCAAGGCTGGGCCCTCAGCGACACCGGCTACTTCGGGTTCAAATTCTCGAACACAAGCGGCGTCCACTACGGCTGGGGGCAGATCAACATCCATGGGGCAATCGGAGGCTACAGCGTTGGCCAGGGCTACACCTTGACCGAGGCCTATTACAACACCACGCCTGACGCCTCAATTCAGGTTGGTGACACCGGCGGTTCGCCGTCGTCCGTTCCCGAGATCGACCCAGCGTCGGCCGGCAGCGTGCTCTCCCTCGTGATGGGTTCGCTCGCCATGCTCGAACGCCGTCGGCTCCGCCGCGCAAAGGCTGCCGAAGGCGACGCCACCGTGTCGGCCTGACGCCATTCGCAGGGCAGGCGATCACATGGTCGGAAAACGCCGCGTGCTGCTCGTCGGCTGGGATGCCGCCGACTGGAAAGTGATTTCGCCGCTCGTGGACTTGGGGCTGATGCCTCATGTCGGTCGGCTGGTCGAGACGGGCGTGATGGGCAACCTCGCCACGCTCCAGCCGGCCCTGTCGCCGATGCTCTGGACCAGCATCGCCACCGGCAAACGGCCGTATAAGCACGGCATCCACGGCTTTTCCGAGCCCGATCCGCAGTCGGGCACTGTGCGGCCGATCACGAATCTCTCACGAAAAACAAAGGCCGTCTGGAACATCCTCAACCAGACCGGCCACACCTCGCTCGTCGTCGGCTGGTGGCCAAGCTCCCCCGCCGAGCCGATCCGCGGGGCGATGGTGTCGAACCATTTTCAGCAGGCGGTGGCGCCGCTCGACGCGGCCTGGCCTTTACGGGCGGGCACCGTCCATCCGCCGGAGTTCGCCGAGGCTCTTGCAGACCAGCGTCTTCATCCGCACGAACTCGACGGCGATCTCCTGCAGATGTTTGTGCCCAGGGCCCCGGAGATCGACCAGGAAAAAGACAAACGGCTCGGCACGCTCGCCAAGACCATCGCCGAATGCACCGGCATCCACTGGGCGGCGATGCACCTCCTCGAAAAAGTGCCCGACTGGGATTTTGCGGCTGTCTACTACGACGCCATCGACCATTTCAGCCACGCCTTCATGCAGTATCACCCGCCGCGGCTCGACTGGGTGAAGGAACACGACTTCGATCTTTACAAGGACGTGATCAAGGGGGCTTACTGCTACCACGACCTGATGCTCGGCCGGCTCCTGCAGTTGGCCGGGCCTGAGACGACCGTGCTCCTGATCAGCGACCATGGCTTCCATCCCGATCATCTGCGGCCGAAGAGCGTGCCCAACGAGCCGGCCGGCCCGGCAGCGGAGCACCGCGACTTCGGCATCTTCGTTGCCAGCGGCCCGGGGATCAAAAAAGACGATCTGGTGTTTGGTGCCTCGCTTCTCGACGTCGCTCCCACCGTGCTCTCCCTCTTCGGCCTGCCGGTCGGCCGCGACATGGACGGCCGGCCCCTCCAAGCGATTTTCGAGACACCGAAGCCGGTGGACTATGTCGACTCGTGGGATAAAGTCCCCGGCGAAGACGGCCGCCATCCCCCAGACACGCAGATCGATCCCGTCGATGCCCAGGAGGCGATTCGCCAGCTGGTCGATCTCGGCTACATCGACGAGCCGAGTGAGGACATGGCCGAGGCAGTTGCCGAGACCACCCGCGAGCTGCAATACAACCTCGCGAGATCGTGCGTCGATGCGGGCCGGCTCACGCAGGCGGCAACGATCTTTGAGGACCTCTGGGAAAAGTTCCCGCAGGAGAGCCGGTTTGGCGTCCACCTCCTGCAGACGCTCATCCGCCAGGAGCTGCCCATCGAAGCCCGGGCCACGCTCACGCAGCTCCGCGAGCGGAAAAACGAGGCGATGCAACAGGCCGCCGAGAAGGCGAAGGCGCAGCTGGCCGAGTGGAAGGAAAAGGTTCCCGCCGCTGAAAACGCTCCGGCGGATGCGGCCGGAATCGATTGGGAGAAGGTCGGCGAAACCGACAAACGCCGCTTTGGCAAGCTGCAGCGAGCCAGCGGCTTAAACCTCCATGCGCTGGCCTATCTGGAAGGGAGCGTGCTCGCGCTCGAGGGCCGCCACGACGAGGCGCTCGAGACACTCGCGCTCGCCGAGAAGGTGCAGACCAACAACCGGCCCTCGCTCCTTCTCAAGCAGGCAGACGTATGCTTACGGAAACGGGACTGGCCCCGGGCCGAGGGCCACTATTCAGGCGTGGTCGAACTCGACCCGATGAATGCCCAGGCCCACTTTGGATTGGCCCGCGTCGCCTTCCACCGCCGGGAATGGGAGCGGGCCGCGACCGAGGCGAAGACCACGATCGGCCAGCATTTTCATTTTGGCCCGGCGCATCATCTGCTGGGGCTCGCGCTCTGGAAGCTTGGGAAAATCGACGAGGCCTTCGAGGCGCTCAAAAAAGCGGTGGAGGTCAATCCGGTCTTCCCGCTCGGGCACCATTCGCTCGCCCGCTTCTACCGGCTTGTCCGCCGCGATTCAGACGCCAGCCGCCGCCATCGCCACTTGGCCCACGAGGCGAGGAAGCATGCGAGCCGGTTCACGGGCGCTTCAGCCGGCCCGGAGCACCCCGAGGAGATCCGGGACCTCTTCCGCGAGAGGGAAGGGGACGACACCTGGACGCCGTCGCGGCCACCGCTGCCGCTGCCCAGGCGTGCCGCAACGGTGATGGTGGTGACGGGGCTGCCGAGGTCGGGCACCTCGATGATGATGCAGATGCTCGCGGCGGGGGGCGTGCCCGTCTTCGCCGACGACCATCGCCCCGCCGACGCAAGCAACGAACGCGGCTACCTGGAACACGAGCTCGCCCGTCGGCTGGCCGTCGATGGATCGTGGGTGGCCGACGCCCGCGGGAAGGCGGTGAAGGTGGTGGCGCAACTCGTGCCGCACCTGCCCCGAAATCAAAAATACCGGATGGTGATGATGCACCGGCCGCTCGACGAGATCATCGCCTCGCAAAAGAAAATGCTCGACCGATTGGGGAAAGAGGGCGGCCGGATCACCGACGAGGCACTCAAGGCCACGTTTGCCAGGCAGGTGAGCCAGGTGCGGTCGCTGCTTGTCTATCTGCGGAAGGAGGGCGTGCTCGATGTGCTCGACGTGAAGTATCTCGATGTGCTCGAAGATCCGAGCAAGGTCGCCGAGCGACTTGCAGCGCTTTTGGGCGAGGGGTTCGACGCCAGCCGAGCCGCGGCGGCGGTCGATCCGAGCCTGCGGCACGAACGGGCGTGAGACAGGTTCTTGTGTGGGGACAAGATTTCATCCCCCTTGTGGGGACAAGATTTGATCCCCCAAGTGGGGACAAGATTTCATCTTGTCCATGTGGGGACAAGATTTCATCTTGTCCGTGGCAAGTTAGAAACTTGCCACCACGGGAAGGGCCCCTCTCAAGTCCTTGGCTGGTGACGCTCCGGAACGTGTCAATGACTTTGAGACACCTGCGGAACGAATTTAGTGTCGCGGGGTAGTTCAAGTGTGCGGACCGTTGGCCGGTTTTCGGGTGGGTTGATCCAGACTTCCGCTG
>JBIIFB010000196.1:0-6328 GCA_044237545.1 Pirellulales bacterium | reverse complement strand
CCGCACCGCCATGGTTCTTATCGATCAAGGCGTCCGGGAATTCGCCACGGCCAATGTCAAGGATTTCCACGACGTTGGATTCGACCGGGTCTGGAATCCGCTTGGCTGAGTCGAACTACAGCCGCGAATGATTTCCGAACAGGCAGGCCATGCCCTACTTCGGCCTTGTGTCTTTGTCCGTACAAAGATATTCTCTGAAGAGTTTCATTCGTTCGAGGGAAGAGTTGTCGAGCGTTCCGTAGCCTATTGCCTGCTGGTTTACTCATGCGATCACAACGTTCATTGCGGCTCGCACTCATCGGCACCGGTCGGGCGGGACTGATCCATGGGGCCAACATTGCCCGCCGGATCGAGCGGGCCGACCTCGTTGCCCTCTGCGATGCGAGCCCGGCGAACCTTTCGGCAGCCGCGACGGAATTTGGCGTCGCCAGTTGCCATGCCGACTATTCCGCGGTGTGTGCCGATCCCAACGTCGACGCCGTCGTGATCGTCACCCCCACGTTTCTCCACTGCGAGATCGCCTGCGCGGCGGCTGCGGCTGGAAAGCACGTTTTTCTCGAAAAGCCGATGGCACTCTCGGTGGCAGAGTGCGCGGCCATTGAGAGTGCTTGCCGCGATGCCGGCGTCAAGCTACAGATCGGCTTCATGCGGCGGTTCGACGAGGGCTTCGCCAAGGCCAAGGCCGTGCTCGACTCGGGAGACCTTGGCCGCGTGATGATCATCAAGAGCACCGGCCGCGGGCCCGGCGGCCCGGGGCCCTGGATGTGGGACCTCGCCAAGAGCAACGGCATCGTCGCCGAGGTCAACAGCCACGATCTCGACTCGATTCACTGGTTCACCGGCGCCCGCGTGCGGCACGTCTACGCCGAGGCCCACAACTTCAAGATGCCCGAGGCCCGGGAAAAGTTCCCCGACTTCTACGACAACGTCGTGGCGACGCTGCGGCTCGACGACGACACGATCGCGGTCGTCGATGGCACCTGCCCGGCCCACTACGGCTACGACGCACGCGTCGAGATTCTCTGCGAAAAGGGTGTGCTCTTCGTCGGCAGCGCCCGCAGGCACGGCTGCGAGTGGATCACGGTCGAATCGGGGCTCCACGGCGAGGCGGTGGCCAGCTGGCGGACGCTCTTCCGCGATGCCTACCTGGCCGAGATGGAGAGTTTTGTCGCTTCGGTGCTCGACGACCAGCCCACCAAGGTCACGGGCGCCGACGGCCGCTGGGCGGTCGAGGCGGTCGTGGCGATCAACGAGAGCCTAAGGACCGGCATGCCCGTGCCCTGCGGCACGGCGGAGGTGAAGGCATGATCGCGGCACGCTACACACAGGGGGGCGGATTCGCTGTCGCCGACACGGCCGAGCCGGTCGCCGAACAGGGTGGCCTCGTCATCGAGGTCGAGGCAGCCAGCATCTGCGGCACCGATCTGAAGATCCTCAAACACGGACACCGGAAGCTCCGCGACGGCCAGACGATCACGCTCGGTCATGAGTTTGTGGGCACCATCCGCGAGACAGGTGGCGGCACACACGGCTTTCGCGTCGGCCAGCGGGTGGGCGTGGCCCCGAACATCGGCTGTGGCCACTGCGGAATGTGTCTGCAGGGCATGGGCAACATGTGCCCCTCCTACTCGGCGTTCGGCATCGATCGCGACGGAGCCCATGCGCCGCTGGTTGCCATTCCGGCGGCGGCGGTCGAGCAGTCGCTCGTGATTCCGTTGCCCGAGGGTATCGACGCGAAGGCCGCCACCCTCGCCGAGCCGCTTTCCTGCGTCGTGGCGGCGCAGCGGGCGACGCGGATCGAGCATGGCAACACGGTCGTGATCTACGGGGCCGGGCCCATGGGCCTCCTGCACGTGATGCTTGCCAAAGCCAGCGGCGCCGGGCGGATCGTGGTGGCCGACCGAAACGACGCGCGGCTGCAGCTCGCCCGCGAGGTAGGCGCGGCCGACACCGTGAACGTGACGACACGGTCGGTGCGGGAGTGGGCCGCGGAGCATGAGCCTGCCGGCGTGGATGTCGTGATCATCGCCGTGCCGGTTCCCGAGATTCAGAGCGAAGCCATGGACATCCTCGCGCCCCTCGGCCGCCTCTGCCTGTTTGCCGGCTGGCCGCGGGGCACCTCGGGCGTGCCGCTCGACACGAACCCGATCCATTATAAAAGCCTCGTCGTCACGGGCACGACCGGCGGCGGGCCGCGAGACTACATCGCGAGCTTGAAGCTCATCGGCTCCGGCCGCGTCGACGTGAAGCGGATCGTGTCGCACCTGTTTTCGTTCGCCGATATGAAGGCAGCCTACGACGCCGCGGCCGGCGGAACGGCGCTCAAGGTCGTGATCGCGTCGCAACCGTGACGGGGGCAGGAGCAGGCGTGGCGATTCTCATCGGTATCGATATCGGCACCCAGGGCACGAAGGCCGCCGCCTTCGAGGCCGACGGCACGCTCCTCGCGTCGGCGTTCGAACCGTCGAGGCTGATGCGGCCGAAGCCCGGCGTCGTCGAGGAAGATCCTGCCCGGCAGTTTTCCAGCGTCTGCCGCACGATCCGCAGCTGTGTGGCAGACGGCGGGATCGATCCGCATGCGGTGACCGCGATCGGGATCGCCGGCCAGATGGCGGGTGTGATCGGCGTTGGTGTGGATGGACGGCACGTCACGCCCTATGACTCCTGGCTCGACACCCGCTGCGGTCCCTTCATCGATCGGATGCTCGCGAAGGCTGGGCCGCTCGTTGTCGCCCGGGCCGGTGGTCCGCCGAGCTTCAATCACGGTCCGAAAAAGCTCTGGTGGCGGGACGAGCGGCCGGCCGACTACCGGCGGATCGCTGCCTTCGTCCAGCCGGGCGGCTATGCGGCGATGCGGCTCTGCGGGCTCAAGGGCGATCAGGCCTTCATCGACCACACCTACCTTCATTTCTCGGGGTTTGCCGACACCGCCCGGGCCGCCTGGGACGATGAACTCTGCAGACTGTTTCGATTTGATGCAGGAAAACTGCCGCGAATCGTCGCGCCGCAGTCGATCGTCGGCGAACTCACGGCCGTGAGTGCGCGGGCCTGCGGACTCTCAGCGGGCGTGCCTGTCGTCGCCGGCTGCGGCGATACGGCCGCGAGCCTGCTGGCCTGTGGCGCCGTGAAGCCGGGCGTCTGTGTCGACGTCGCCGGCACGGCGAGCGTGTTTGCGGCGACGACGGCGGCGTTTGTGCCAGACATTCAGCGGGGCATGCTCTCCTGCGCGAGGTCGGCCACCCCCGGACTCTGGCACCCCTATGCCTATGTCAACGGCGGCGGAATAAACCTCGAATGGTTCCGATCGCTGGCCGCCGGCGTTGGTCCCCGAGGCGGAGCGGCCCGTGAGGCCGTCGATCTTCAAACGCTCGACCGGCTCGCGGCCGCGATCCCCTTCACGGACGATCTGCCGATCTTTGTGCCCCATCTCACTGGCCGCAATTCGCCGCCGCAGCCCTCGCTCCGCGGAGCCTGGATAGGGCTGACGCACGAGCATGGCATGGCCGCGCTCTACCGTGCTGTGCTCGAGAGCGTGCCGCTTGAATACGCACTCTATGCGGCGGCGATCAACGAACTTGCCCCGTCGGCATCGCTTCGCGAACTGCGGGTCACCGGCGGCGGCGCCGCGAGCGGCATCTGGAACGCCATGAAGGCCGACGTGCTGCAACTGCCCGTGCGGCCTGTGGAACAGAGCCAAGGGGCGGCCGCTGGTGCGGCGATCGTCGCCGGATGGGGCATGGGAGTGTTTCCGTCACCGGAAGCCGCGGCACGGCGATGGGTCTCACCCGGTTTGCCGGTTCGTCCCCGTCGTACCGCAGCGGCCGTCGTGAATCGCCGGCTCGCCCGCTACCAGTCGCTCCTGCACACGCTCGATCCACATGCCACCATGCCCGCCCGAGTGGCCGGCGAACCGGAGATGACCTGACATGTGCCCTGCCCTGTCGCCCGCCCACGGCTCACCTTCATCGCCAGCCATCATCCTGCCCGCCGTGCAGGCCACGGCCGACATTGTGTTCGAGCCGGCCACACGGCCGACGATGTATTTCATCGGGGTGACCACCGGCAAGAGCTCGATCATGTCGGTCTTTCCGAAGTGGGCCTCGCACCTCGGCTTGGGTGAGGTGGCCCTGCGGGGCATCGACTGCAAGTGGCACGACGACCCGGCCGTCTACCGCCGTGTCGTGCAGTTCATCAAGAACGATCCACTGTCGCTCGGCGCGCTCGTCACCACGCACAAGATCGACCTGCTCGCAGCCTGCCGCGACCTGTTCGATATGCTCGACCCCCACGCCGAACTGCTCGGCGAGATCAGCAGTATCTCGAAGCAGACTGTGGAGGGAGCCCCAGGACACCATGTCCTGCTCGTGGGTCATGCCAAGGACATGATTACCAGCGGACTCTCGCTCGAATCGTTTCTGCCCGACGGCCATTGGACCCGGTCCGGCGCCGACGCGGTCATTCTCGGAGCGGGTGGTTCGTCGATCGCGCTTTCCTGTGCGCTTCTCGACCGCAGGCATGGCGACAACGTGCCCCGGCGGCTGTTCGTCACCAACCGCAGCCCTGGCCGGCTGCACGAGATCGAGGCGATCCACCGAAAGATCGGCGTGAGCATCCCCGTGGAATACATCCATACGCCACACTCCGAAGACAACGACCGCGTGCTCGATCGCGTGGCGGCCGGCTCGCTCGTGGCCAACGCCACCGGGCTCGGCAAAGACGCCCCCGGCTCGCCGCTCACCGACGCCGCCGTCTTTCCGGAGCGAGGCTTCGCCTGGGACTTTAATTATCGGGGCGACCTGCTCTTCCTCACGCAGGCCCGCCGGCAGGCGGCCGCCCGCCAACTCCACGTGGAGGATGGCTGGGTCTACTTCCTCCACGGCTGGACCCGCGTCATCGCTGAGGTGTTTCACATCGACATCCCATTCCGCGGCCCGGAGTTCGAGAAGCTTGGAGAGATCGCCGCGACCGCCCGGACCTGACTGCCTCAACCGACGCTTCCCGAACCGAAAGGAGTTCTGATTCAGCATGGCACACACAGCTCTTGATCCACACGCACCCGCGACCGATGCCGGCATCCCCTTTGGCGTCGACATCGACCTCGTTACCGGCACGATGCGGGAGCCCGACCGCGTGCTCGTCCGTCGGGCGAGCGACATGAAGGGCTACTACAAGGACGCGACGGCGCTCGACCGGCTGATCGCCACCGGAGACCCTGTCCACTACGAGGTGTTTGAGAAGGTGATTCCGGAGACCTACGGACATCTCCTCTTCTGCATCTCGAAGCTCTATCCGGGCCGGGTGGGCGACGAGTGTTTCATGACGAAGGGCCACTACCACACCGTCAGCGGCACCGCCGAAACCTATCTCTGCCTCGGCGGCAGCGGCCACATGATGTGCAAGCTCGCCGACGGCTCGTGGCGGGCCGAACCGATGCGCCGCGGTCGGATGGTCTACGTGCCGCCGCACTGGGGCCACCGCTCCATCAATACGGGCAATGAGCCACTCCTGAGCTTCTGCGTCTATCCGGCCGAGGCGGGCCATAACTATGGCGACATCGCGGTCGAAGGCTTTCCGCGGCGGGTATTCATCCGCGACGGCCAGGAGGTCATCGAATAGATGCCGCGGATTCTCGTCACACCACGATCGGTGACGGCCGCCGGCCATCCGGCCCTCACGCGGCATGATCCTGTCCCTCGCCCGGTCGCTCCCCTTCTCCGACGCGGCGATCAAGGCCGGCGGCTGGTCCCGCCGCAAGGGTTTTGAACTCGAAGGGAAGACGCTCGGCGTCGTGGGCTGCGGAAAGATCGGCCGGATCGTGGCGGCGCTCGCGCGAGGACTCGGCATGCAGGTCGTCGGCCACGATCCGTTCGCGCAACAATCAGACGAAACGCTCGATGCGTCGCGGGTACATCTGGTAGATTTTGACGACATCTTCGCCCGGAGCCACGTGATCACACTGCACTGTCCCCCGCCGGCTGATGGCCGGCCGCTCGTCGATGCGCGGCGACTCGGGCTCACGAAGCCCGGTGTTGTGATCGTCAACACGGCCCGGCACGAGCTCGTCGATATTCCCGCACTCGTGGCCGCGATCGAGCGAGGTCACGTGGCCGGGGCGGCTCTCGACGTGTTCGATGCCGAGCCGCCGGTCGAGCGGTCGCATCTGGCCAGCGATCGGATCCTTGCCACGCCGCACATCGGCGGTTTCACCGACGAAAGCGTCGACCGGGCGGTCGACGTCGCAGTGACCAACCTGCTTGACGCCTTGTCGTTGCAGCCCACCGCAGGCATGCCGGCCCCGCAAAGACATGAAAACACCACGGAGTCGCCC
>JBIIFB010000040.1:0-23071 GCA_044237545.1 Pirellulales bacterium | reverse complement strand
ATCTGGCTCACGTTCATCTGGCTCACGTTTCTCTGGATCACGTTCATCTGGAGCGGTCGCGAACAGCACGAGTTCTTCCGCCGTGCTGATCGTGGCCACAGTTGGCCGCACCTCACCGGAAAACAGCGGGCAACCGCGGGCCGACACGTTGCCGATCCTCGCCCCGGCGATCGGGGCCCGCATCACCGCAGGAAGCGGCGCCGGCAGGCCGCAGATGCCCAGCCAGTCGCGGGACGGACTCACCGTCAGGCAGGCCCGAACGTCGGCAGCGATGCGGTTCGCGGCCGGTGCGGCATCCGCACGGTCTGTTTCCCCGGCCGTCCTGTCGACGGCCTTCCCGGCAACTCTGCCGACGACCACTCTTTGAGCCGGTGCGTTGGGGTCGGCGGCCACGCCAGGCTGGAGACGGTGCGTGTGGAGCGACCAGTCCTGCCGGTCCCGGCGGAGCATGGCGAGCATGCTCGTGTCTATGCAGCCGATCGCCAGCGTGACGGCGGTGGCTCTCTGCTGCTGGTCGTCCTGCCGATTCTCCTGTGGCTGCTCGGCAGCAACGGCGGTCCACCGTTTCCCGGGCTCGAAAGGGTCGATGGCCACGATCTGGCCGTTTGCCTCGTCAAGAACATAGAGCGTCTGGCCGTTGGCTGGCGCGGCCAAGTCACCGGCGGCGGGCAGGTCAGTGAGGAGATCGATTCGCTGCGGCTGCGGTGCGGCAGGGCCCGCGGCGGCGATCCGAAAACAGAAGACGCAGGTCACTGCGAGCCAGGTGGCCGGAACACCGCGACAGACCGAGACCATGGCGTCACTCCCCGGCCGGTAGGGCGTTGGCCGCCTCCCAGGCGGTGATTGCGTCGACATGCTGGAGTGAGAGGGCGATGTCGTCGAGGCCCTCCAGCAGGCAACGCTTCCGAAAAGAGTCGACCGCGAACGATCGGGAAAAACCGGCGTCGTCGGCCACCGTGTTCTCCTGCAGATCGACCCGGAGCCGGTAGGGATTCCCGCCCGCCTCCGTCGCCCGCGCCCTGCGGAAGAGTTCGTCGACATCTTCCTCGGAGAGACGGATCGGGAGCATGCCGTTCTGGAAGCAATTGCTGAAAAAGATGTCGGCGAATGTCGGTGCGATCACCACCTTGAAGCCGTAGTCGGCCAGTGCCCAGGGAGCATGCTCACGGCTCGAGCCGCAGCCGAAGTTGCGGCGGGCCAGAAGGATGCTGGCGGCCGCGACCACCGGCCGATTGAGCTCGAATGCAGGATTGGGCGATCCGTCGGCCAGGAATCGCCAGTCAAAGAAGAGGAACTGACCGAAGCCGGTTCGCTCGATCCGTTTCAGAAATTGCTTGGGGATGATTTGGTCGGTGTCGACGTTGGCCCTGTCGAGCGGGGCGACGACGCCGGTGTGTGTCAGGAAGGGTTGCATGGCTCTGTGCAAGTGTGGGGCGTGCGGGACGCGGGTGGGGCGGAGTGGACGCAGCGAGTGATGAATTCAGCGATAGAGCCAGTGTCGGATGTCGGTGAAGTGGCCTGCGACGGCAGCCGCGGCCGCCATGGCCGGCGACACGAGGTGCGTGCGGCCACCCTTCCCCTGACGGCCCTCGAAGTTGCGGTTGCTCGTCGAGGCGCACCGCTGGCCCGGCGTGAGGGTGTCGGGGTTCATTCCCAGGCACATGCTGCAGCCCGCCTCTCGCCATTCAAAGCCAGCGTCGCGGAACACGCGATCGAGCCCCTCCTCCTCCGCCTGCCGCTTCACGCGGCCGCTGCCCGGCACGACCATCGCATGCACGGTCGACGCCACCCGGTAGCCGCGGACGACGCTGGCTGCGGCACGGAGGTCCTCGATCCGGCTGTTGGTGCATGAACCGATGAAAACCCGGTCGAGCGGGATGTCGACCATCTTGGTGCCCCCCGCGAGGCCCATGTACTCGAGCGCCCGGCTGCCGCTCTCCCGCTCGTTGGGATCGCTGAAGGCCGTCGGGTCCGGGACGGTCGCGTCGATCCCGACCACCTGCGCCGGATTGGTGCCCCAGGTGACCTGTGGCACGACGTCGCCCCCGGCGAAGATTTCGGTCCGGTCGAACGCCGCGTCGGGGTCGCCCACGAACCGTTCCCACGCCGCCACGGCCCGGTCGAAATCCTTCGGGACATATTCCCGTCCCCGCAGGTAATCGAAGGTGATCTGGTCCGGTGCGATCATCCCAGCCCGCGCCCCGGCCTCGATCGACATGTTGCAGACGGTCATGCGTTGCTCCATGCCGAGGCGGCGGATGCACGGTCCGGTGTATTCGATCACATGGCCCGCGCCTCCCTCGGTGGAGAGTTTGCCGATGAGATAGAGCACCAGATCCTTGGCGGTGACGCCGGCATGCAAGGATCCCTCGACCCGCAGTTCGAGCGACTTGGGCTTCACCTGCCTCAGCGTCTGCGTGGCGAGCACATGCTCGACCTCGCTCGTCCCGATACCGAAGGCGAGCGACCCCATGGCGCCGTGCGTGGCAGTGTGGCTGTCGCCGCAGACGATCGTCATGCCGGGCTGTGTGATCCCCAACTCCGGGCCGATCACATGCACGATGCCCTGATCGGCATCGCCCAGATCGAAAAGCCGGACCCCGAACTCACGACAGTTATTGCGGAGCGTGTCGATCTGCTGTTTCGAGACCGGATCGGCGATCGGAAGCCGCCGGTCGGTTGTGGGGATGTTGTGGTCCGGCGTGGCGAATGTCGCTTCGGGCCGCCGAACGCGGCGGCCGGCCAACCGCAGTCCTTCGAAGGCCTGCGGGCTAGTCACTTCATGCACCAGGTGCCGGTCGATATACAACAACGGCGATTCGCCGGGAGGGACACAGACAACGTGGGCGTCCCAGATCTTGTCGAGCAGCGTGCGTGGCGTAGAGGGCATCGGGAGGCGGAAGGTGGGGCTGGAGGGATGTGAGGCCGTGTCCGCTCAATGTAGCCCCACGGCCCCAGCCCTGCCACCGTCGGCTAGGCGGCGCGTTTGAGAACGGTCTTTGAGGCCAGTTCGTCAACCCGGGCCTTCGTCATGGGAGTCCAGGCACCGCCGCTCCCCCGCGACTCGGCAAAGATGGCCGTCTGCGGGGTGATGATCCGCTGGATGAAAAACCAGCAGCGATCCACATGCCGCGGGTCGTTATCGGCCGAAATCAGCACCAGATCGAATACCCCCAGATGGTTGCAGAGCCTCGAAAGGGAGGTGTCGGTGTTGCCCGGCACGAGCTGAACCTTGGCAAGGCTATGGAGCCTCTTGTGGGCCTGCTTGAGCGTGACCCCCGGTGGGTCTTCGGGCAGGCGTCCCTCGAAGCGGTCGAGGCCGACGTACTGCAGATCGGCCCCGGGATGGACTGCCCGCAGCAGCCCGAGCAGCCGCTCCGTACGCCCCAGGGTGCCAACGCCGAGTTCGATGATCCGCCTGGGAGGCGAACGCAGGGCGTGCCTGTAGACAGTCCGATCTTTGGCTGGCCGGGACAGACGCGTCAGCCAGAGTCTTTGAAGCAGCCCGTAGTGTGCCATTGCATTCCCCGCCACGCGGACCATCGAGCCCAGCACACAACAAGGCGGGCTCTCAGACCGTGAAGGGGAATCGGTCAGAAGTCGGGGGCGTCTGGAGTTGCCTCGCGGACGCCGTCACACCTTGCCCGGACTCACCAGAGAATCGGGAGCAATACCAGACGCTACGCGAACCGGGATCGGCCCAGAGACGCTCGCTAGAGACGCTTGTTAGAGCCCCTTGACCTTCGCAAGAGCATCGGCGGCGGCAGCCCGAACCGGCTTGGACGGGTCTTCCTCGGCAACGAGTTCAAGCATCGGAATCGTGGAGGCCGCTGCCGAGCCAATCTCGCCCAGCGCCGCGGCGGCCTCCAGGCGGACCATCTCCCGCTCGGCACGGAGTGCGTTTTTCAGCCTGGGAATGGCCATCTCGCGGAGCGATGTGTCCTCGGGGGCGATCTTGAGCGTTGCCCAGATGGCGACCGTTGCCAGCATTTCGTTTTTTGAGGTTGCCAGTGACCGCAGTTTTTCCATCGCGGGTTTCGCGGCCGGACCGATGCGGCCGAGGGCATAGGCCGCAGGCGGGGCCCCGAGAGCAGCCGCATCTCCTTCGCCGAGCATGTTCACAAGCGTAGGGACCGCGGCGGCGGCCGCCGGGCCGATCGAGGCGAGGGCCATGGCCGCATCCCCGCGGATGACAGGATCCGCATCGCCCAAGGCGGTGATCATGTCATCAACCGCCGGCTCTGCAACGGGCCCCATGGCAGCCAGAACGTCAAGCGTGCGTCCCCGCAACGCCGGGTCTTTGAGCCTTTCCCGCAGGGTGTCGACGGCCACAGCACCAAGACGGATGAGCGCCCCGCCTCCGCTCATACCTACGTCAGGGTCTTCATCGGCCAACAGGCCGGCGAATTCACCGGCCAGTTCCCGCTGCACGGGTGCATCGAGGGTGTCGGCCAGATCGGAAAGCCCAGACGCGGCTGCCGACCGTTCGTTCGGTCGATCGCTGCGAAGCCCCTTGCGGAGCCGTTGCACCGCCTCGTCCACCAACGGCTTGTCATCGGGGTGAATCCGGGCCCTGGCCCAGGAGGCGACCTCGGCCAGGAAAGGGTCGTTGTCCTGCGCGGCCCGCGTGAGCGACTCGTCGGCATCCTTGGCCCGCACCCGGCCCAGGGCGAAGGCCGCCGCAAACCGCAATGCACTGTCATCAGAGTTCAGTGCCTGCAGCATCGCGGGGGAGGCAGATGCGGCCTGTTCGCCGATCGCTGCCAGCGCAAGGAGGGCCTGCATGCGTTCCTCGGTCTGTCCCTCGGTGGCCAGTTGCGTAAGCAATCCCACGGCGGGAGCGGCTTCGGGGCCGATCTCCGTGAGGGCTACCGCCGCCCAATACCGAGACTTCGGCTGCTTGAGGGTTTCGAGCAGAAACGGCACCGCATCGTCACCCATGTCGGCCAGCGAGTGGAGTGCGGGCATGACAACGGAGGGATCGGCGTCGGCCAGTTGCTTGCTCAGCAAGGGAGCGAGTTGCTGCGGCGAGCCACTCAGCCGGCGGAGGGTCCGCAGCGACGCCCGACGGACCCGGGGGTCGGCATGCATGGTCGAGGCGATAAGGGGTTCGATCGCACTGCCATAGAGGCCGGCATCTGGCTCGGGGATTTCCTCACGCCCGTCATCCTCGCGGATCAGGCCGATCGCTGCGGCCGACTGTGTGGCCACGATTGGGTCGGTGTCTTTCAGAAGGCCGATCAGTGTTGGCATGGCTGACACAGCGTCCTCGCCGATCATGCCGATGGCCCGAGCTGCATGCCAGCGGGTGCGGCCGTCTGCGTTGGCGGTGCAGGCGATAAGGTCTGTGAGAGCCCCTTTCGCACGCTGCCCAAGCTTGGCAAGGTCGTCGATGGCAAGCACGCGGGCATTTGGGTCGGTGGCGGCGGCAAGCGCCTGGCGAAGCACCACGGCCTCATCGGCGGGGGCGGGCGTGTCGGCGGCTACGGTGGGCTGCGGCTTGGCCGGAGACTCAGCCTGCGGAGCTGGCGCTGGCGGAACTGGTGCCGGCGCGACCGGTGCCGGCGCAACAGCCACAGGCCTCGGTGGCTGCGGCGGAGCGGCCGGCGCACAGCCCACAGCGGCAATCCCACACAGGAATCCAAACCCCAGGAATCCAAACCCCAGGCCAAACCTTGGGACAGAAGGGATCGATGCTTCAGGCCTCATCGCGAAAGGCTCCAAATAAAAGGGCTCAACAGTAAGAGGGCTCACACTCAGACGGGCGACGCCGCAAACCGATGTCGCCTCCACAACTTCGGGAGAGTATACTCAAGCCGGTTTTTCGAACATCGCAGAAAGCCCTTATTTTCGAGTCTGCCGGAGAGAATGACCATGGTGTGCAACCGTCGCAACCGAGTTCAAGCCCGCCCTACGCCTTCTGTTGTGGTGGCGGCGGCCATTGGCATGGTGGCTTTGATCTGGCCGGTCAGCAGTCCGGCTCAGTGGGGAGGCATGGGCTACAACCGGGGTGGATATGCCTCCACCGCGGGGCAGGCTGCTGCCTACGGCATGTCGGAGATGATGCGGGCG
Source organism: Pirellulales bacterium (assembly GCA_044237545.1). GTDB lineage: Bacteria > Planctomycetota > Planctomycetia > Pirellulales > UBA1268 > CAMCQY01. Next base: position 16,999 of record JBIIFB010000040.1, on the reverse strand, counting down.
CAGGGCTATCAGAATATGCAGAACTCTGAGGCCGCGAAGAACTGGCAGGAGGCCAAGACGCTTGAAATGCAAAACCGCATGCGTTGGACCGAAACCTACTTCGAGATGCGGAAGACGAATCGGGAGGCTCAGGCGGCCGAGGCGGGGCCGCCGGTGACCCACGAGCAGATGATCCGCATGGCGAAAATGGGCATGCCGCCCCGCCTCGGCTCCACGCAACTCGACCCGGTGACGGGCCACATCGAATACCCCATGGTGCTGACCAGTTCGCAGTTTGCCCCGTATCGGGAGCAACTCGACAAGCTCTTCGCGGAGCGGGCGTCATCCGGTGGCAGCATGCAGTACGAGCAGTATCAGGAGATCCAAAAGACGGTCTCCAAATTCATTGAAGTGCTGAAGGAAAATGTCAGCAATTACGCGGCGGGAGACTACGGCCGCGCCCGCACGTTTCTGGACAGCATCGCCAACGAATCACGGTTTCCCTCAGGCTGATGGGCTGTCCGGCAATCGCACCCTGCGGAGCAGTGGCACGGTGGCCAATCGCAGCAGGCTCGAGACCGCGAATACGGTGACATACGCACGGCTGTCCTCCCCCAGTGCTCGCAGCAGATAGCCGCCCGTGGCTGCCCCGGCGACCGTGGCGATCGCCAGCCCGAGGTTGTAGATCGTGATCACACCCGTGCGATCGCGGTGGGGCACAGCGTCAAAGAAGAGCAACGCCACCGCCAACTCCCAGCAGGCCCAGCAGCCGCCGGCAAGCACCTGTACCCCGACGAGATAAGACACGTCGGCCGAGGGCAGCCAGAGCAACGACAGGGGGATCACCGACAGGCCGCCCAGCCAGAGCAGGCCGAGCGAGCCTATGCGTGAACCCAGCCGGCCCAGGCTCGGGAGAAACAAGGCCTTGGCGAGAAATCCCGTGGCCACCACCAGCATGAAACCGTGGTAGGAAAACCCCCGTTCGCGGAGCATGTAGGGCGTGAAATAGGGGGCCGAGAACTGTGCTGTGAAGACGAGGCAGCAGAGGTAGGTGACCAGCGGTCCTGACGGTGATTGTGCCATCCGACGGAGGGTGCTCACCAGCGTGCGCAGCCAGTCCGTGAGCGACGCCGCGGCTCCCGTTTCAGGCACGGCGTCGGTGACGGAACACGGAGCATTCGGGCGGGCGATCTCCCGACAGCTCACCAGCATCATGGTGGAGACCAGCCGGCAGATACCGGCGGCGACGAACAGGCCCGCGAAGGCCAGGAGCGTGATCCCGTGGCCCTCGCCCCACTGCAGGATCAGGCCGCCGAGCACAAAGCCGATAAAAACCCCGAACTGCCCCAGGCGGTTGCGGTTGGCAAAGTAGGCGGTTCGCATCCCCTCCGGAATCAGTGTTCCCATCCAGGTATTCCAGGCCGGGCTGCCTGCCATGCCGGCGGACCAGTAGACGCTGGCCGCCACGAGCAGTTCCGCCAGCGTCGCACTGCCGCGGATTGCCCACCATGCAAACGGTACGAAGCTGAACGCCTGCACCGTCGTGCATGCAATGCACCAGCCGCGGTTCGTGCCGAGTCGGGCGACGGCCAGCGGGGTGATCAACTGGAAGATCGCCCCCACCAGCACCGGCACGCTGGCCATCATTCCGGCGGCCACGGGGCCGAGGCCCAGCGCCAAGGCGAAGGCAGGGATGTAGGTTTCGCCGCAGCCGACCATCAGGCTGAAGGCCGCCGCGTCAGCGGTTGTCACCCACAGGTCACGACGGAGCCCTGCCTTGGGGACGATCCGCGCGGGCAATGGCCAACGAAACGTGGGCCAACGAGACGGGTGGGCAGACAAGGCATGTGGCCTGAGGGGCGGGAAAACGGGCGGGGCGGCGAAGAGACCGTGAGAGCTGTTTATACTCCTCCGGCCTATACTCCGCTGGTCGCTCTTTCGCTGGCTTGGTTTTACTGGTCTTGTTTTTACTGGTCTTGTTTTTACTGGTCTTGTTGGATTCCCGCACCCGTGCGGGAGCGTTTGCATCTTTGTTCTTCGTTCTTCGCACCGGCGGCATGGCTGGGCACCGGCGGCATGGCTGGCAGGCACGAATCACTTTCTCTCGAGGACAGAGCACAATGAAGGCATTGGTAACGGGCGCAACTGGTTTCGTGGGCCCCCGGCTCCTGAGAATGCTCGATGGCCCGGTCGTTCTGTCCCGTAACCCAGAGCGGGCCCGAACGGCCCTCGGAAGATTGGCCGGCCCGATCTACCGCTGGGATCCCATGCAGGGCCCGCCGTCGCCGGAAGTGTTCGAAGGGGTTGACGTCGTGCTGCATCTGGCGGGCGAATCGGTGGCCGAGGGCCGCTGGACCCCAGCCCAAAAGGCCCGAATCCGCGACAGCCGTGTGGTCGGAACACGTCATCTGGTGCAGGGCATCGCGCAGGCCGCCGCCCGGCCGAAGACGCTCGTATCGGCTTCAGCCGTCGGCTACTACGGCGACCGCGGCGACGAAGAGCTCACGGAAGCGGCCGCTCCGGCCCACGATTTTCTGGCCGATGTCTGCGTGGAATGGGAGCGGGAAGCGTTGGTGGCCGAGCAGCACGGGGTGCGGGTCGTTACCGCGCGAACGGGTATTGTGCTCGGTGCTGGGGGCGGGGCGCTGGCCAAAATGCTGACGCCCTTCAAGCTTGGTGCTGGCGGCCCCCTGGGCAATGGCCGGCAGTGGATGCCATGGATTCACGTTGCCGATCTCGCCCGACTCTATCTCCACGCCGCTGAAACGGCTTCGATTCGTGGGCCGATGAATGCCGTCGCGCCCCATCCGGTGCGGAACAGCGAGTTCACCAAGGCACTCGCCAGGCAACTCCACCGTCCGGCCTTCATGCCGGCCCCTTATCTCGGGCTGCGGCTGTTGTTCGGTGAATTCGCCAAGGTGCTCTTCGCGTCGCAGAGGGTGATCCCGCGGGTGGCGATCGACACCGGATTCGTCTTTCAGTATCCGGAAATCGCCGTGGCCCTGCGGGAGATCCTCTCAACGGCCGCCTGAGTGCCACACAGAGAGCGCCAAGGAGGGCATGGGAGCGGTCATACAAGCCCGGAGCGTGAGCGATGGGATCGGCACGACGTTTGACGCGACGCCCGGTGTGGCATCCGATCCCCCGGCTTACGCCGGGGGCTTGTATGGGGGCGTGAGCGATTGTGTACCTCGTATCAGGACCTTTCAGGCCGTCGCGGCGCGACGGAGACGGTCGGCCACGGCCCGCCACGGGAGCGAGTCGGGCGGGGCGTCGATGATGATCACATCGAGGCTGCGGCGGTCGACCGCATGCAGGGTGGCATAGAGGCAGGCGGCATAGGCCCTCGGCTCGGCGGGCATCGGCACCACGAGCACGTCCCGCGACGCGGCCAACGAACGCACCTGCGGGTCGTCGGTTGCGGCCGTGAGCCAGGCCACACGTTTGCCGAGTTGTCGGAGGGCGGCGACCCGCTCCGCTGCCACCGCCGCCACCTCGAGCGGTGTCTTCGGTGCGTAGTGACGGGCGAGCATTCCCGGCGACCGGGCCACCACGGGCTCTGCGCCAGACGTCCCTGCGGCCGCTTCGAGGACCGGACCACCGAGCACCGCCTCGAGTTCCGCGCGGTCAATCGGACCGGGCCGCAAAATCTGCGGCGGCTCAACGGTGCAGTCAACCACGGTCGACTCGAGCCCCAAACCGCAGGGGCCGCCGTCGAGGATCAGGTCGACACGGTTGCCGAGGCCTTCGAGCACATGCCCGGCCGTTGTCGGCGAGAGCTGCCTGGAGCGGTTGGCACTCGGGGCTGCCAGCGGCCGTCCCAGTGTCACGATCAACCGCCGAGTGAGTGGATGCCCCGGACACCGCAGGGCGACCGTCGGCCCTCCCGCGGTCACGTTGTCAGGGATCCGAGGACCACGGGGCACGATCACGGTAATCGGGCCCGGCCAGAGACTCGTCGTGATCCGCTCCGCGGACGTCGGCCAGGCTCCGGCCAGCGATCGTGCCATTGCGGCATCGGCGACGTGGACGATGAGCGGATTGGTGGACGGCCGCCCCTTGGCGACGAAGATGCGGTCGACCGCGTCGGAGTCGAGCGCGTCCGCCGCCAGCCCATACACCGTTTCCGTGGGGATGGCCACGAGTCCGCCGTCGCGGAGCAGCCCGACAGCCCGATGGATCGCCTCCTCCGTGCGGGACGGGGCCACGGGCAGGCCGGCAGGCCAGGGAGCGGTCAGAATGTCGGGCAGTGGGCGGGCCATGCACCCCATGGTTGCAACGGCGAGGGGGTGAGAGCAAGATGCTCAATTCGGTTTCGCCACTTTTGCTCACGATGTTCCCCCGGATCCCGACCCCGACGGAGACTGTGTCATGGCCGACAGCCCAGTGCCATCCAGCCGACCGGTGGCGAACGAGGGCGGACAAAACCCGGACGCCTTGCCCCGCGTGGGGATCGTGATGGGAAGCCGGTCCGATTGGGCCACATTGCAGCGGGCCGCTGAAACGCTCGGGCAGTTCGGCGTGCCGCACGAATGCGACATCGTGTCAGCCCACCGCACGCCCGACAAACTCGCCGCCTATGCCACGACCGCGGCCGATCGCGGGCTCAAGGTGATCATCGCGGGTGCGGGCGGCGCGGCCCATCTCCCGGGCATGCTGGCCGCTCAAACGCATCTGCCGGTGCTCGGCGTGCCGGTTGAGTCGTCGATGCTGCGGGGGGTCGATTCGCTTCTTTCGATCGTGCAGATGCCGGCGGGCATTCCTGTCGGCACGCTTGCCATCGGGCCCGCGGGGGCGGCCAACGCCGCGCTGCTGGCGATCGCGATTCTCGCGCTCGAAGATGCCTGCCTCCGGCAACGTCTCATCGACTACCGCACCGCTCAGACCGATCGCGTGCTGGGTGACCGGCTGGAGATGCAGGGCTCGCAAGGATCGGGTCTGCCGAGCGAAAAGTGATGCCGGCCGTCATTCCATCCGTCATGCCGACTGTCATCCCGCCGGGCGGGACGCTCGGTGTGATTGGCGGCGGTCAACTCGGCGCACTGTTCGCGATGGCTGCCAAGCGGATGGGCTATCGCGTCGAGGCCTTTTCTGACGTGGCCGACTGTCCCGCGGCGCACCATTGCGACCGGGTGCATGTCGGTTCATTCGATGATCCTGATGCCCTCACTGCCATGGCCGATGGGCTGGACGTGGTGACGTTTGAGTTTGAAAACGTTTCGGCGGAACCGCTGCGGCCACTCGCCGGTGTCGTGCCCGTGCGTCCGGCGCCGGAGGTGCTCTTCACCACGCAGAACCGCGGCCGCGAGAAGGCGTTTCTTGTCCGCGAGGGGTTTCCCTGTGCTCCCCATCGCCTGGTGCGTTCGCGGGAGGAGCTCCATGCCGCGGCGGCAGCCCTCGGACTGCCGGCGGTGCTGAAGACCGCGGCCTTCGGCTATGACGGCAAGGGGCAACGCAAGCTCGATGCGACCGCTGGACCTCACGAGATCGACGCCGCCTGGAACGATTTGGCGAACGGTGTCGAGCCATGCGTGCTAGAGAACGGTGTCGAGCCATGCGTGCTAGAGAACGGTGTCGAGCCATGCGTGCTAATTTTAGAATCGTGGATCGACTTCGAATGCGAGATCTCGGTCGTGGCGGCTCGTGGGAGCGACGGTGCCACAGCGGTGTTTGCGCCGACCAGGAATCACCATCGCCATCACATCCTCGACATCTCCTCCACGCCTGCGGGGCTGCCCGAGTCGGTCATCAAGACGGCCCGCGACATGGCGGCGGCGATCCTCGCGAAGCTCGCAGTCGTTGGCGTCGCGTGCGTGGAATTCTTCGTGACGCGGGACGGACGCGTGCTCGTCAACGAGATCGCTCCGAGGCCGCACAACTCGGGCCACCTCACGATCCACGCCTGCGAGACGTCGCAGTTTGAGCAGCAGGTACGGGCTGTCTGCGGCCTGCCGCTCGGCTCGACCAGACAGCTTGCGCCGGCCGCGATGGCAAATCTGCTCGGTGACTGCTGGGTGAACGGCGAGCCGGACTGGGCGGCCGCCCTCGCCGTGCCGGGGGTGAGCCTCGTGCTGTACGGGAAGCGGGAGCCAAGGCCCGGGCGCAAGATGGGGCATCTGACTGCGTTGGCCGAATCGGTCGAGGAGGCGATCGCCAACGTGACAAGGGCACGGTCGCTGGCATGCCGCGAAAAAGATTTCGATGCCGCTGGAGCCGCTCCCAGCGCCGACGCTACGGGCTTGCGTGACGCCGGTACTTGAGCGGCATTACTGCGGCGTCAGCGACCGGCCGCGCCAGCGGGTCTGCAGTCCGAACTGCCGACGAACGAGGCTGATCCACTGGATGGCGAGCAACAGGGTGATGCCCAGCGGCTGGGCGAGGCCGCTGAAAACGCTCTGCTGAAACCGGAACGCCTCGAGAAGCCGCGGCAGCAAGGAGAGGATCACGGCCACGCCTGCCACCGGCACGGTCCAGGCCGGCCAGCCCCGCCAGTCGGCGGCAAGCCCCATCGCGATCAGCACCCAGGGCAGAATCTGGCCGCCCGCCAAGAGGATCGTGAAGGGGATGATCGTGGCGGGGCTGCCGATCCCCTCGGTTGCGTTCTTTGAGAGTCCCCGCCAGACATCGAGGCTTCGCGTATACATCCGGCAGGAGGCGATGTCGGTCGCGTCGAAGATGTCGGTGCGGAGCCCCGCCCGGCGATAGGCCCGCGGCAGCTTCACGCCGTCATGCAGCGACGCACGGATGGCCGTGTGCCCACCGGCCCGGAGGTAGTCTCCACGCCGCGTGATGAACAGCTGCCCGCAGCCGGCGGCCAGCCCCGGCCCGTTGTCGATCCGACTGCGGGCGATCGGCAGGAAGCCGAGCAGCACGAAGTGGATCAGGGGCAGAAGCAGCCATTCAAGGAACGAGCCGGTCACCTGCCGCGGAAAGCCGGAAACGAGCGACGCCTGCGTGGCATCGAGGAAGGCCACGCAGCGGCACACCGCGTCGGGCGTGAGCACGACGTCTGTGTCGAGAAATACCCAGGTATCGTGCGTCGCGGCCTCGGCCAGTTGTGCGCAGGCATGCTGCTTTCCACACCAGCCAGGCGGTAACGGCCGGCCCTGCACGAGCCGCACTCGCGGATCCCGTGAGGCCAGCTCCGCCACGATGTCTGCCGTGCCGTCGGTCGAGGCATCGTCGAGCACGACCATCTCGAGCGCCACGCCGCGGCTGGCGAGGACCGCCGCGGCACACCTCCCGATCGCCGCCGCCTCGTTCCGCGCCGGCACGAGCACCGAGACTGCGGCCAACCCACCACGGTCTGTCCCGCTCCCCTCCCCTTCGAAGATCGTTCCCGGCGCCGGTGTGGGGAGAAATACCTTGAGGTTGAAGAGCGTGAGCACCGCGGGCAGCGCCGCCAGCAGGAGGCTTGTCAGGGCGAGCACGGAGATCGTCATGCCGCTCATCCCATCTGCTCCCCACCGTGCGAGGCATCGAACCGTTCGCCCCGACGCCACGCTCCAAACCTGCGGAGGCAGTCGTAGACCCAGCCCACCCCCACCCGGCCGCTGGCCAGCACCGTGAAGTGGCACGAGCTCCGTTGCAGCGACGCTGCGGCGAGCCGGTCCTGCGTGGCGGTCAGCGCCGACTCGAGCACGATCAACCACTCCTTGGCAGTGCGGTCTGCAGCGTCGGTGATCCGCATCGCTGGGCCGAAGCCCACCAGCGCCTCCGGCAGCCGCTCGTTCCAAAAGGGATACTCGACCGCCACCGGCACGATCAGACCGCCGTCCGCCGCCGCCGCCGCATGCGCCACGCCCGGCCGGATGCCCGGCGGCCGGATTCGCGGATCAGCAAACTCGCCCTGTGACGTGATCCAGAAGATCACGTCGGTGCGGCGGTTGGCAGCCTTGGCCAGCCGAAGAAAGCGGGTGGCCCCCCGCCGCGTGTGCGGTTCGATACCAAGAAACCCGATGCGTTCCATGAACCGATACTTCCCAAGCGCGGTCGCGTCGATCGGGCCGTAGTTGAGGCGTCCCGGAAAGCAGTATTCGGTGACGAGCAGGAAGATCAGCGGATCCCACCAGCCGGGGTGGTTCGTGTAGAAGATCACCGGCTGCCCGGCGATATCAGGCAAGCCCGGCATGCCGTTCGGGCCTGTCAGGAGACGCAGGGCGTGGAAGTGACGGCGGAAGTATTTCCGCACGTAGAGCATGAACCAGCCGTGGAGCCGCCGTGAGAAGGCAGGCAGTTCGTGCTCGCGGATGTCTTCCAGCGTCGGCATGGAGGTGGTGCGTGGAGCGTGGAGCGTGGGGCGGTCAGGGGCACCCGTCAGACGGTGCATTCGGCCGGGCTGGCAGGCGATGAAGACCGCGCGACCACGCCATCCTTATCGACGCAGTCGGCCGCGATCCATCCCGACATCATCACCATCGGCATTCCCGGGCCGGGATGGGCCGAGCCGCCCGCCAGATACAGCCCCTCGATATCGGGCGATCGGTTGGCCGGCTTGAAGGCACCGAGAAACTTCCCATGACTGGCCAGCCCGTAGATCGCACCGTCGAGCACGTGGTAGCGGTCGTTGATGTCCTGAGGCGTCAGTGCCTGTTCGAAAACGATATGCCGTTCCAGATCCTTGAGCCCCGCCGTGCTCTCGAGCTTTTCGATGATCCGACGGCGGTATGGGGCGAACATCTTCGACCAGTCGTGGTGGGGCCGCAGGTAGGGGGTGTGGACGAGCACGTAGAGCGACTCGCACCCCGGGGGGGCAACGCCCGGTTCTGTGACGGCCGGGGCGCAGACGTAGCAGGTAGGGTCGGCCGCCGGTTCTCCGCGACGGTAGATCGAATCAAACTCCTCGTGCGGGTCATGGGAAAAGACAAAGTTGTGATGAATCAACTGCTCGTACCGCCTGTCGAGGCCGAGGTACAGGACAACCCCGGAGCAGGCCGGTTCGTAACGACGGCGGTGGAGAAAACGATCGCGTGGTTGGCCGTCCACGAGTTCGCGATGCGTGCGGACGGAGTCGGAATTGCTGACCACGGCTCCGGCGGCGATCGTCTCGCCCGTCGCCGTTTCGACGCCCTGCACCCGTCCCCCCTCGACGATGATGCGGCGGATCGGCGTTCGCGTGCGGATCTCAACCCCTAAGTCAACGGCCAGACTGGCGAGCGCCCTGGGAACAGCCGCCGTGCCGCCGCGGGGGTACCAGACGCCCTCGTCTGACTGCATGTGGGCGATGCCGCAGAGCACGGCGGGCGAGGCGTCGGGCGAACTGCCGACATACTGCGTGAAATGGTCGAGCATCTGCGCGGCTCGCTCGTCGGGCACGAATGATCGCACCGTTCCGGCCACGCTGCGGCCCGGCCGCATTCCCATCACTTCCTTCACGATCGACAGCGACATGCCGCGGCGGACATCGAACATGTCCTTCAGGCCGCCGACGCTCCGCCAGAAAAAGTAGTCGTCGGAAATGCGGTGCAGTCGCTCGGAAAGTTCCATGAACTTGCCGTAGCCAACGCCGCTTCCCGTGCCCGGTGCATAGGCATCGAGCGCCGCCTTCATGCGGTCGACATCGGCGAAGAGATCGAGCGCGGTGCCGTCGTCAAAAAAGCTCCGCCACTGCGGGTCGAGCGGCACGAGATCGAGATAGTTTTCCAGATCACGGCCCGCCTCCGCGTAAATCCGCTTGAGGACGCCGGGGATCGTGAGGATCGTCGGACCCATGTCGAACCGGAAACCCTGCTCCGCAAGCACGGCCGCCTTGCCACCCACCCAGGCGTTTTTGTCACACAGGGTCACGGCATACCCGCGGGCTGCAAGCGTGCAGGCAGTTGCCAGGCCGCCCAGACCACCCCCCACTACCACCACCTTGTTTGAGTCACGTGTCGGGATCATGGGGCCGTCCTCGGCTGTGTGGGGCGCTGACTGGATGCGTCTGGGCTGCGTGTGTCGGGCTGGATGAGCTTGAAGGGATATGGTCCGCGGTGCCCGATAAGTCGTCAGAGGGCGCTGGCCGGTTCGGTGCCGTGGATTGTCGCATGGGAGGTCGGGACTTGATCGCACTTTCCAGCATCGATGCCGAGATCCTCAAGCAGCAGATCAGATGTGATCCGGGCCGAGGAATAGATCACGGGGAGTCCACTCCCCGGGTGCGTGCCTCCCCCGACGAGATAAACCCCCTCGAGATCCTCGAAGCGATTGTGCGGTCTCAGGTGGAGCATCTGCTTCAGGTCGTGTGACAGATTGAACGTCGCTCCGCGGTAGATCTCGTAATCGTCCTGCCAGTCGTCGGGAGTGATCATCTTCTCGTAGCGGATCCGCTCCCGGATGCCGTGGATGCCAATGCGATCGAGTTGGTCGAGGGCCACCTCCCGGTAGCCAGCTGCCTCCCGCCGCCAGTCGATATTGGGATGGCGATGGGTGACCGGAATGAGCAGATAGAGCGTGCTCATTCCCGATGGCGCCAGGGTCGAATCAGTGATGCCGGCGTTTTGCACGTACATCGAAGGGTCGCTGCCGAGCCGGTGCCGAGTTTCGATGTCGGCGAGGTTTTCCCGGTAGTTCTTCGAAAGGTAGATCGTGTGGTGAGGGATGTCGTCATAACGACCTTCGATGCCGAGGTAGAGCATGAAGGTCGAACAGGAGAACCGCTTCGATGCGATCTTGCGATCACTCCATCGCCGCCGGAGACGGTCAGGCACCAGCCTCGTCATGGTCCTCGCGAAATCGGCGTTGACCACGGTCGCGTCGGCGGCATACCTCGCCTGCGGCGTTTGCACCGCCATCACCTTTCGCCCCTCGAACTCGAGCGACTCGACCGGTTCGTTGTAGCGAATCTCGACCCCCATGTCGGTCGCGATCCGGGCCATCGCGGCCGAGACTGCACCGCAGCCGCCGGTCGGATGGAAGACGCCATGTTCATATTCCAGGAACGACAAAATCGAGAACAGGCTCGGGCAGCGAAATGGCGACATTCCCAGATACTTCGACTGGAATGTGAAGGCCAGTCGGATCCGTTCGTCGGAAAAGAATGAGCCCAGTTCTGAATCGAGGCTTTTCCAGGGCTTGAGAATCGGCATCAGCTTGAGCAGATCGGGGGTCGCCAGATCCAGCCAGCTTTCAAAGGGCTGCTCCAGAAAGGGCGCAAACCGTTCGAATTTGTCACGGTTGGAAGTCATGAACCGGGTGAAGGCACCGCGGTCGGCGGGCGCCAGCCTCGCGACCTCCGCCTCCATCCGCTCGATGTTGGGTGTCGCCAGCAGTTCACCGCCGGCCCCAAAGACGAGCCGATACTGCGGATCCAGCCGAACCATCTCCACTTCCCGACGCAGATCGTAGCCGCAATCAGTAAAGATCTCGTCTAAAACCCGCGGGTAGAGAAAGAACGTCGGGCCGAGATCGAAACGAAAGCCTTCGGCGGTGGTGATCGTGCTGGTGCGGCCCCCTGGCACGTCGAGTCGCTCGAGCACCCTCACGTGCAGGCCAGCCCGAGCGAGGAGCATGGCAGCAGCAAGACCGCCTGGACCGGCACCGATGATGTTAACTGTTCGCAACTTCCGCACTCTTTCAGCGACTGATGCGAGGCAGCAGAGACCGCCACGACATCCGGCAGAATACCCCGGCACAGCCGGGGATACAGAACAGCCAGCACTATAGGTGCCGAAAGCAAGGGGTCAAGAAACAGCCCCCTTTTCGCTGGCCTCTGTCGATTGCCAGCCAACTCAAGTCCGTCGACCGGGTCAGTACGGGATGTACATCGCGGTGCGAGCCGGCCTGAGTCCACCAAACAGGCCGCGACGATAGACCGGCACGGCCACCGCTGCCGGAGCGTAGTAGGTGGTTACCGGGGCGGCCATCATGGGCATCGGGGCGACCGCGGTCGGTGCGTAATAGCTGGTGACGCCCACCGGCTGCGGAAAGGTTTCGACCGCGTAATTGGCCACCTGCGTCACGGGGTAGTTGGCGATCTGGGTTACGGGGTAGTTGGCCATCTGGGCGACGGGGTAGTTGGCGACATATGCCGTCGAAACGGGAGGAGAAAACGCGGTGACGGCCGCATAATTGCCGGCAGGCGAGTAGTTGGCCACATAGCCGCCCGGATAGCCCGCGGCCGTCGGCGTGTAGTAGGAGGTCACAGGCCTGAAGGTTTCATAGACCACCATCTGCCCGTGGGCATGGGATGCGGAGGCGAGGAGCAGCACGGCCACGGCCGTTGCAGCCGGCAAGGAGAGGCAGGCTTTGAAGAAGCAGGTTTTGGAAAGCAAAATCCGGCTCCGCAGCAGTTTGAACACGATCGAGTGGCAGGGCAGCATGGCGACGTCCTTTTGATTCCGTTCGTGACTCGAGCCGTCCCCAGTTCAAGCCGGGGCCGATCGGACTTGTTGCAACCCGGCCGACACTTGAGAATACGCTCCACTCTGGGCCGTCTGCAAATGACCAGGAATCTTTCACAGACCGCGAGCGTGTAGCCGGCTGGCCGCGGCATGCCGCAGCGGCCAGCAATCGGGCGTTTTGAGGCGAGTGCGGCCGGAATCGTGCCGCGACTGGCCAGAGTCGGCCGCGGGCCGCGGGCCCGCACGACACTTGGAAACGCATCAGATCGAACCCCGCACTCGTTCTCGCAGTATTCAGCATCGCAGCCCGTTGACTCTTGCAGCACTTTGGAAGGACGACATTTGGAATCGACTCCCCCGACACAGGACCCCGCCCGCGGTTTTCGCCCCCTGCTGGCACTCCGGGCGCTCACAGTCATCAATGACAATCTGCTCCGTTGGCTGGCGATCGGCCTGGGCAAGAAGGCGGTCTCAGGCGGGCAGGTGGCCCTCGTGCTCACGGTCGGCACGGCGGGCTTCGTGCTGCCGTTCGTGCTGCTGGCCTGGCTGGCTGGCTGGCTGGCTGACCGCTATCCAAAGCGATCGGTGATTGTCTGGTGCAAGTTCGCCGAGATTTTCATCGCTGCGGCAGCAACTGCGGCCGTGGCGTGGGGGGTTCGGTCGGGCGGCACGGTTGCCGGTCTGCCTGGCGGCTTGTGGCTCTTGTTGGCGACTGTGGTCGTGATCGGCTGTCAGGCGGCGTTGATGGCGCCGAGCGTGATCGGAACGATCCCCGAGACGGTACCCAGTCCCCGACTCTCCCATGCCAACGGGCTCTTTGCGATGGTCACGCTGGCCGCCACGCTTGTGGGTATGGCCGGGGGCAACTGGCTGGCCGATCGCACGGTCGTGGTGGGCAGCGATGGCGTGATGCACTCTGCGCCGCAGTGGGCGCACTCTCTTCCGGCGGGGGGCGTGCTCGTCGGCCTTGCGCTGGCCGGCTGGATCGCAGCCCTCATGCTCGTGCGTCGGCCAGCGGCCGACCCCACCACGCCGCCTCCGTGGAATGCCTTCTCCCGCACCTGGAACGACCTGGCCGAACTCTCGCGGCACCGTGAACTGGCGGCCGCCACAGCCGGCATTGTGTTCTTCTGGGCGCTTGGTGCGGTGGCCCAACTCAACGTTGATCAGTATGCGACTGAGGCGGGGGCCACATCGCAGGGGCAGGTCGTGCCGTTGTTGATCGCGCTTGTCAGCGGCATCGGCCTGGGAAGCCTCGTGGCCGGAAAAGTGTCGACCCGCGGAGTCGACATGGGGCTCGTGCCGCTCGGCGCGATCCTCATGGCCCTCGGGTCCTATGCCCTGGCCTTCGGTCCCCGCACGATTTTTGCAGAAGCCTGTGGCGGCACGGCCGGATTGGCCTGGTGGTGGTCGGCTGCGTCGCTGCTGCTGCTCGGCCTCGGTGCCGGGATCTTCGACGTGCCGCTCGAGGCGGCCTTTCAGGAGAAGAGCCCGCCGGCCCGCCGTGGCGGCCTGTTGGCTGTCGCCAACCTGCTCACCTTTGCGGGAATGTTTGGCGCCTCGATGCTCTATGGACTGCTACGGAGCCCCAGTCCTTGGGCGACGGCCCAGAATGCCGCGGCCACAGTTGGCGGTCTGGCCGCCAGCCCGTTGCTCTCGGCCCGCAGCATCTTCGGGCTGTTCGGGCTGCTGGCCACCGTGGCCGCCGGTCTGGCGATCTACGCCGCCCCGCGGGCAACGTTGCGGATCTTTGTGGCGTCGATCGTGACTGCCACCCACCGGTTTCGCGTCGTCAATGCGGAGCATCTGCCAGCCGTCGGTCCCGCGGTGGTGGTCTCGAATCACCTGTCGTGGCTCGACGGTTTCATCGTCGTGCTCTCGTGCCTGCGGCCGATCCGCATGGTGGTCTACGGGCCGAATATTCGGGGCACATTCCTGAGGATGCTCGCCGATCAGTGGCGGTTCATCCTCTTCGATCCGCGTCCCAAATCGATGGGGCAGGCGCTCAAGACGATCCAGTCAGGTCTGGCTGCGGGTGATGTGATCGGCATCTTTTCCGAGGGGGGTATCTCGCGGACTGGGCAGATCCTTGGCTTCAAACGCGGACTCGAATGGATTCTCGAACGGGTCGAGGCCCCCATCGTGCCGCTGCATATCGACGGCATGTGGGGCAGTCCGCTGTCGTTTTCGGAGGGGCGGTATTTCACCACCCGTCCGCGGTTTTTTCGCCGGCCGTTGACGCTTACCTATGGACCTCCCCTGCCGATCGGCACGCCCAGCCACGAGGCGCGGTTGGCACTTCAGGAACTGACCGCCGCTTCGGTCAGAAACAGGCTTCGGGCCGGGGGGGCAGACGGGGGGACGGCGGCGGCTGCAACCGCCGAGGCCTTCGACGGCTGCTGTCTCGTTCGCCGGGAGGACCGGTTGCTCGCGTCGTTGGCCGCCAGCGATCCCCTGCACGGGTCGCTCGGCCTGCACGGCGGCAGATTGCTGGGCATCCGCGGGGTGGTCGTCGATGGGGCCACGCCGGCAGGAACCATCGGCGAGACGATCCTGCGGGACGGGATCACGATCTGGCTGGCCCGCGTCGAGCAGGTGCTGGAACTCGCACGCGAGCAGGCGGCAGGCACCCCGGCACGGGATGGCCTGAAAGCCACGCTGCAGGTGGTCGTGATGCCGATCGGCGATGTGACCGAACTCGAGCGGGCCCGGCTCGCCTCGTCAGAGTTTCTGGCGGCCTATGGCGTCGAACCGGTCGTGGCCTTCGCGCCGCGTGAGGCGGGCGGGCTCGTGGCCATGAATTCACCGCCGGCTCGCGTGCACGCGGAGCACGAGGTGACGCTGAAGGCCGATACGGTGGGGCGTGTGGTCAACGGCGTGGTCGTCTGGCCTGAGGCCTCGATCCGCGACCGGCTGGGGATGAGAACACTCGTTGACGAAGGGATCGCCCCTGGGGAAGACCGTACGCTCGTCATCGGCGCCACGCTCCCACCCCGGGCAGCGTCGCATTCCGGAGACACTGCTGCAGATCCGCCACCAGTCTGCCTGCTCGCCACCCGGTTCGACGTGGACAAAGAGGGCTTTTTGGTGGTGCGGGAGCCGGGGTGACTTGCGCCACCATGCCCGGCCTGTCTGGCAGGTCATACGGTGCGGTGGCGAGGAATCCGCGTGAGCCGGCAGGCTCGCCTTGGTGTTGTGCCTGGAACCGTGTATTCTTCGAGAACAAGTGCACCCCTAGCTCAATTGGATAGAGCATCGGTCTACGGAACCGAAGGTTGCTGGTTCGAGCCCAGCGGGGTGTATTGGAAAGATCGGACTGTCAGCTCTCTGGTTCGATCTGTAGGCTCTGCCGATATGGAGAGCCAGAGTTTTCCGTTTCGCATCGTCGGCTTCGACCCCGGCCTCAATACCACCGGCTACGGAGTCGTTGAATGGTCGGGGCCCACCGTGCGGCTGCTGGAGGCCGGAACGATCCGCTCCCGCAGCGATTCGCTGGAGATGCGGCTGGCGGAGATCCATGCCGGTGTCCGCGAGGTGCTCGAGGCATTTCGGCCCGGAGCGATGGCCATCGAGCAAATCTTCGTGCACGCACGGTTCCCCAAAACGGCCATTCTGATGGGGCACGCCCGCGGTGTGATCTGCCTGGCGGCGGCCCAGGCCAATCTTGCCGTGCACCACTACCTTCCCAACCGCGTGAAGAGCACGCTCACCGGCAACGGCCATGCCGGCAAGGAACAGATGCAGATGGCGGTGCAGCGCGAACTGGGGCTGGTCAGCCGCCCCGAGCCGGCCGATGCCGCCGATGCGCTCGCCATCGCGCTAGCCGATTATCACCTTCGGCTGCGGCCGCTCCACGCAGGAACGCTGGTCGACCGCATCGGCAGCAGCCGCCCCTGATGATCGCGAACGCAGGAGCTGCTGTAAACACGTAGCTGCTGTAGACACAAAGAAGCGAACACAACGACCACCATCACCAAGACCATGACCAAGACCAAGATCGGGAGACTGCCATGATTAAGCGAGTGTCTGGGGTGCTCGAACGGGTGGAGCCAACCGGCGTCGAGCTGGCACTGGGCCACACGGTGCACGAGGTGCTCGTGCCGGAACTGGTGCGCCGCAGCCTCCAGCAGAAGCTCGGCCAGACCGTCACGCTCCACACCCTCGAATTCCTGGAGGGCAACCCGACCCGCGGCAACATGGTGCCGCGGTTGGTGGGTTTTCTCGCCGAAGTGGAGCGGGAGTTTTTCGAGCTGATCTGCGAGGTGGACGGCGTCGGCGTGCGGAAGGCGCTGCGGGCGATCGTCCGCCCGGTGGGTGAGATCGCCACCGCCATCGAGGAACAGGACGCCACCCTCCTCTCCACCCTGCCTGGCATCGGCGCGGCCACCGCCGAACGGATGATCGCCAAACTCCGGCGGCGGATGCCAAAATTCGCTCTGCTGGTCGCTCGCGAGGCTCCCGATCAGGCCGGCCCGGCCGACGTGCTCGCGGAAACCTTCGAGGTGCTGCGGTCGCTTGGGCACTCCGACAACGAGGCCCGCCGGCTCGTGGATGCCCTCCGCGAAGGCAAGAAAAAATACAAGGATGTCCAGGAAGCCCTCGAGGCCATCTACCGCCAGATGCACCGCGGCCGGTAGCGGGGCGGACCGGCTGTCGGGTGGGCCAGCTTTCGGGGCGCCGGGGTTGCCCCTGCCGTGGTG
>JBIIFB010000039.1:0-23246 GCA_044237545.1 Pirellulales bacterium | reverse complement strand
GAAAATTGTCGTCGGCGAGGATCGGGCAGCCCTGGGTGGTGCGGCGGCTGCCGAGGCGGCTATGGCCCTCAAGGCGGCCTGCGATCGCAAGGGGTCGGCGACCCTCGTGGTTGCCACGGGCTCGTCGCAGTTCGAGGTGCTGGCCGCGCTTGGCTCCACGGCGGGCATCCCGTGGGACGTTGTCACCATCTATCACCTCGACGAATACGTCGGCCTGTCGCCCGACCACCCGGCGAGCTTTCGCCGCTACCTGCGGGAACGTTTCGTCGACCGGCTGCCCATCCGACCGAAGGCCTTCCATGAGGTTGGCGTTGAGGCCGATCCGGTGGCCGAGTGCCGCCGGCTCGCTGCGGTCGTGCCGTCGGCAGCAGGTCGGTGAAGGCTGGTTTCCGTCGCTCGAGAGCGTGCCCACCCAGGCGCTTTCGATGTCGATTCGCCGGATTCTCGCCAGCCGCACGATCGTCTGTTCGGTGCCCGACCGGCGGAAGCGATGCTTCTGCGGACCATCATTCGCCAAGTTGGGATCGATCGTACGATCGCCGTGACCGATGCCACGGCCGCTGCCGGCATGGGGCCGGGCCGTTATGTGTTGGCGGGGCAGGAGGTCGTCGTGGGTGAAGAAGGAGCGGCGTGGGCTCCGGATCGGTCACACCTCGTCGGTTCGACGGCAACCATGGCCGACATCCGCAGGGTGCTGAGTCGTGCCGTCGGCCTCGGCGACACCGACGTGGATCGAATCACGGTCGAAAACCCGCTCCTGGCGATCGGCGGCGTGGCCCCCAGCGATCGGCTGTGACGATCGGTTTCCGTTCGAAGCATTGGGGGAATCGACGGCGGCAGGGTATACATTGGCCGCCGTCCTTGATGCCGCCATGCGAGTCGCGTGTCGGCGGTGCACAAATGGCCCTCGTGCCTTTCCCAGGAGTCGAGCATGTCGCAGTTCCCCGTGTACGGAGAGATCGACGGACCGATCGTGATGATCGGCTTTGGCTCCATCGGCCGCGGCACGCTGCCGCTCATCGAGCGGCACTTCAGGTTCGACCGGTCGCGGTTCGTGGTCATCGACCCGGATGACCGTGATCGCGAGATTCTCGAGCGGCACGGCATTCGGTTCATCCATCAAGCGGTCACCCGCGACCGCTACCGGCACCTGCTCGAGCCGCTGCTCACGGCCGGCGGCGGCCGGGGTTTTTGTGTGAACCTGTCGGTCGACACGTCGTCGCTCGACATCATGCGGTTGTGCCGCGAACTCGGCACGCTGTACATCGACACGGTCGTCGAACCCTGGCCCGGCTTCTACTTCGATCGCAGCGTTGGCCCCGAGGCTCGCACGAACAACGCGCTGCGGCACACCGTCCGCGAGGAGAAGGCGCGGCAGCCCGGCGGCGTGACGGCCGTCTCCTGCTGCGGCGCGAATCCGGGGATGGTTTCGTGGTTTGCCAAGCAGGCGCTCGTGAATCTCGCCCGCGACACCGGACACGGCCGGGCGGAGCCCGCGGCCGATGACCAGGTCGGCTGGGCGACACTGATGCGCGACCTGGGCGTGAAGGGCATCCACATCGCCGAGCGTGATACGCAGCGGGCGAAGCAGCCAAAGCCGATGAACGTGTTCGTCAACACATGGTCGGTGGAGGGGTTTCTCTCGGAGGGGATGCAGCCCGCCGAACTCGGCTGGGGCACGCACGAGCGGTGGCTCCCGGAGAATGGCCGGCTGCAGACGATCGGTTCGAAGGCGGGCGCCTATCTCCTCCAGCCCGGGGCCAACACACGTGTTCGTTCGTGGTGCCCGACCCCGGGGCCGCAGTACGGCTTTCTCGTCACGCACAACGAGTCGATCTCGATCGCCGATTATTTCACGCTCCGCGACGGCGACCGGGTCGTCTATCGTCCCACCTGCCACTACGCCTATCACCCGGCCAATGACGCCGTTCTGTCGCTGCACGAACTGTTCGGCCGCGGCGGCACCCGACAGGAGCAGATCCACATCCTCGGCGAGGAGGAGATCGTCGACGGTATCGACGAACTGGGGGTGCTGCTCTACGGCCACGAGAAGAATGCCTACTGGTACGGCTCCCAGCTCTCGATCGACGAGGCCCGCGACCTCGCCCCCTACCAGAATGCCACCGGCCTGCAGGTCACGTCGGCCGTGCTCGCTGGGATGGTGTGGGCGCTGGAGAACCCGGCCGCCGGTATCGTCGAGGCCGACGAGATGGACTACCGCCGCTGCCTGGAGGTGCAGACGCCCTACCTCGGGCCGGTGACGGGCCACTACACCGACTGGACGCCGCTGGACGGCCGGCCCGGGCTGTTTCCGGACGACGTCGATCAGACCGATCCGTGGCAATTCCGCAATATCCTCGTCCATTGACGTGAGTGGGTGGAATGCGAGCCCGGCCAATGGCACGTCTGCACCCGTTTCCGCGCTGATGAGCGGCTCGTGAGCTGAGGGCCCGGTCTTCCTGGCGCCAAAAGGCGTTCCCGGAACGCCCGCCTATCTTCGGAATCGACCCCGGCTTGGGTGGAACGCGCTGAGCCGGATAAGCAGCCTGCAAATCGATGAGCGACCAGCGGGCTCAAGCTGTCTTCGACAGCCATGTGGTCGAGCGCAGGGGGCGGCTGCAGGGCTGACCCGAGTTGTCCCGCCCAATGGCCATTGTTGCCCCAGTGCCCCCGGACAACAGTTCGCGTTTTCCGCCTCCACCACGGCGAGTACGATGACGCTTCGAACGGCGCTCCGCGGCTGGCTTCAGGATGGAAAACGTGGCGAAACGCGATGCAGGAGAAGACTGGCGACGGTTCGACGTCACCGCGATTCCCAGCAAGGATTCGACTCCGCATCTCGACAGATTCCTGTCGGAAGTGACCACGACAGCCGTGGGGCACGCCCCGCGCAGGTTGCTGGACATCGGCTGCGGCGATGGCCGTCTGTCCAAACGTTTTCATGAACGGGGCTTCTCGGTCACCGGAGTCGATGTGAGTTCGACAGCCGTTCGTGCCGCACGGGAGCTGGCCGTCACCGCCGATCCATCTGGCGAACTGCTGCGGTTTCACGAGGCCGACATGGCAGCCGATGCCCCGCCCCGGATCGATGCAAAGCCGTTTGACGTGGTCGTCTGTCAGCTCGTGCTTTCGATCATCGGTGATGCACGGCAACGGTGCAATCTCCTGCGTCACGCGCAGGCGTGTCTGGCACCGGACGGTTGGCTCTTCCTCTCGGCTTCGGGCGTCTCCGACGCGATCAATCCAGGCTACGCGAATTTGTATACCAAGGATTTTCCCGACACCCGTGAGTGGCACACATACTTCTCGCGCGACGCCGACGGCAGGGTTCTCTATGCGACCCATCATTTCACCAGCGACGAACTGGCAGCACTCCTCGAGCGTCAGGGATTCAGCAGCATCACGGTGACGACAGAGCTCGAGGCGAGCAGCAGACGGCCCGACGAAGCGGCGTATTTCCTCTACGCCACCTGCCGCAACGGGGGGAAAGCACCGTGCACAGACGCCGCGATCTGTTGCTCGAGCGACGGCGATCAGGAGGCGACGCCCTGAATTCGCAGCCCGTTGCGCGACCAGAGATGGAGCGATCGCTCCGTTGGCACGCCGTAGCGATCGAACGTGTGCAGATGCACGACGACCGCGACGTTTTTCAAGCCTCGCATGGCGGCGTGTCACCCAAGCGACTCAAGCCGGGCAACGTCTGCAAGGTCCTGTGGACGGCCTGTCGCCCGCTTGTTCTCCAGAAGGTGCCGTAACGAAAGCATGCTGAAGGCGATACCCTCCACGACACACGGCACTTTTTCCATCCAGGCGTCTTCGAACACCACGCCGTCAATGGTGGTCAAGAAATCGATTCGGTTTGGCGGAAGGCCTATTTGGTAGACGACATCGGGCTGCGTGAACGACTCCGGCGAAAGACGGCTCCTCGGGGCACCAAAGCGATGCAGGGCCTGCCACAGACGGGCGGCGTTTTCAGGGCTTGGACGCACCCAGAGGTCGATGGCGCCGGTTGCTCTCGGAATTCCGTGGCCGGCGACTGCGTAGGCGCCGACGACGAGGTAGTCAACGTTTTCTGCGGCTAACGCTTTCAGCATCTCGGCAAAGTCGCGATTCATCAAACGGCTTTCCGCTAAAGGACCAGGCGGTGAGCGTGATCGGCCACACCATGGCGATTCTTTCGGCCGGTGTCATGGACGCACAGGCATCGGGCTCCTTGTCGCCAAGTCTGCCGAACCACTCAGGCGGAACCGACGAACCTGCCGCTTCGTCAGCGCGATTCTGCTCGTCAGATGCATGGGGTGACCTTTCCATGCCTCTGATTAAAGTCCAGTCACCTCCGGAACGCAGACCAATTCAGCGAGAGGCGGGAGTTGCGAGCGTCGGTCAACGGCACTTCCGCAACCGGTGTCGATTCGGACGTCCCAGTGTGTGAATGTGCCTCGGGGCGGTTTCCCGCCGTCGGCGGATCTGTCCGGGCCTTTGGAACGCCCCTCTTTTCTGCGGCGGCGGGAGTGTTCTAATCAACGACATGAATCCATCACATGCACATGCCGCCCCGGCGGCCACCTCGCCCGCCGTCGATGTTGTCCCCATTCGCCGCGTGCTCGTGAGCGTTTTTGATAAAACCGGCCTCGCCCGGCTCGCCGCCGGCCTGAAGGCGGCCGGCGTCCGCGTCGTGAGCACCGGCGGCACGAGTGCGGCGCTTGCGAGCCACGGTCTCGAGGTCGAGGATGTCTCGACGATCACATCCTTCCCCGAGATCCTCGACGGTCGCGTGAAGACGCTCCACCCGCGGATCTTTGCCGGCGTACTCGCCCGACACGACCGCGCCGACGATCGGGAGGTGCTCGCCGCCCATGGCATCGACACCTTCGAAGCCGTGATCGTGAACCTCTACGCATTCGAGGCTGCCGTCTCCCGCCCGGACTGCACACCCGGCGAGGCGATCGAACTGATCGACGTCGGCGGTCCAAGCCTGGTGCGGGCCGCGGCCAAGAACCATGCCTTCACCGCCGTGGTGACCGGCCCCGAGCAATACGATGAATTTCTCGCCGCACTCGGCCGGGGCGGCACGACGCTCGCCGAGCGTCGCCGGCTCGCGGCCCGTGCCTTCGAGCGCACGTCCGCCTACGACACTGCCATCGCGGGCTGGATGGCCAGGCACGCCGACCTGCACGCCGACTCCTTGCAGGCTCAATCGCCCGCCACGAACGGGGAGCACAACTCCAGCGACGAGCCGCCGCTGCCCAGCCGTCTCACGCTGGATCTGGAACGCCGGCTGCCGCTGCGGTATGGCGAAAACCCGCACCAGTCCGCGGCGCTCTTCGCACCGTCGGGCACGCGGCTGGGGCTCGCCGGACTCAAGCAGCTTTCGGGCAAGGAGCTCTCCTACAACAACCTGCTCGATCTGGACGGCGCCACGCGTCTGGCCGGCCTGCTCGCCGAGCCGGCGGCGGTTGTCGTCAAGCACACGAATCCCTGCGGCGCCGCGGCCGGCGCAACGGTGGCCGAGGCCCTCGCCACCGCGATGGCGGCCGATCCCACGAGCGCCTTTGGATCCGTCGTGGCGGTCAACCGCACGTTTGACCTCGGCTGTGCCGAAGTGCTGCTCGCGCCGGGCCTGTTCGTGGAGGTGATCGCCGCGCCTGCTTTCTCAGCCGATGCGGTGGAACTGCTCACGACTCGGCCCACCTGGAAGGGAAGCGTGCGGCTGGTCGCGGTACCGCCGGGCGACCCGTGGGAGGCGACAGCCGGGCTCGAACTGCGGAGCATCGCCGGCGCCGTGCTCGCACAGCGGCCCGACACGGCCTGCGACGATCCCGCGACATGGCGGGTGGTCACGAAGGTGCCGCCGGCCCCGGCGCTGACGCAGTCGCTCGACTTCGCCTTCACGATCGTGCGTCGGCTCACGAGCAATGCGATCGCTGTCTGCCAGGGGATGAGCCTCGTAGGGGCAGGGCTCGGGCAGACGAGCCGGGTGGACGCGGTGCGGATCGCGCTTGAAAAGGCAGGGGAGCGGGCCCGGGGGAGCGTGCTCTCGTCGGATGCCTTCTTCCCATTTCCCGATTCGATCGATCTGATCGCGCGGGGTGGAATTGCGGCGGTGATCCAGCCAGGCGGCTCGAAGCGGGATGCCGAGGTGATCGCCGCCGCCGATGCGGCCGGCATCCCAATGGTCTTCACATCGCGGCGCCACTTCCGCCACTAGTTTTACGTGACACATCGGCATCCTGCCGGAGGCCCGGGTTTGCGCCGACGTGGCGGCGAGTTTTTAACTTGCCGAATCCGGGTCAGCCCAAGGCGGTTGGATTTCATCCTGCCTGCGGCCCGGGTGATAGACTCCATCTCATGGCGAATATCCTTGACGAGATCGTGGTCCGAAAGCACCGTGAGGTAGCCGTCTCGCGTGAACGGGTGCCGACGGCGGCCCTCGAGGGGCGGCTTGCGATAGCGCCGCCAGTTCGGGATTTCTTCGCGGCCGTGGCCGCCCCCGGGGCGATCCGACTCATTGCGGAGTTCAAGCGGAAGAGCCCGTCGGCTGGCGACCTGCGGCCCGGGGAGTCGATCGAGGAGATCGTCCGTGGCTATGCGGAGGCAGGAGCTGCGGCTCTTTCCGTGCTCACCGACGCCGTTGGGTTTGGTGGCAACCTCGTCGACCTCGAGTCGGCCCGTCTGGCCGTGCCACTGCCGGTGTTGCGGAAGGAGTTTGTGGTCGATCGTTACCAGGTGCTCGAGGCCCGGGCGCATGGTGCCGACGCCGTGCTTTTGATCGCCGAATGCCTCGACGACTGCCTGCTCAAGAGCCTCTACCGGGAGATCCTGGATCTGGGTATGACGCCGCTGGTGGAGCTGCACGACCCCGCCCACCTGCCGCGGGTGCTCGACCTGGGTGCCACCCTGATCGGCATCAACAATCGTGATTTGCGGACAATGACGACCGACCTCGATCGCGTGCTTCGGCTCCGCGATCGCGTGCCGCCGGAGTGCGTGCTGGTGGCCGAAAGTGGCATCCGCACCCGGGCTGACGTGGAGCGATTGGAGCAGGCCGGCATCGACGCGATGCTCGTCGGCGAATCACTCCTGCGGAGCCCCGACCCCGGCGCCGCCGCCGCCCTTCTCCTTGGCCGGTGAGGTGGGGTGTGGTGCCGGCTTTTCCCTGACAAAGCGGTATCCCATGCCGCGCACCGAGAGAAAATGCACCGGGCGGGCGGGGTCGGTCTCGAAATACTTGCGGAGGTTCAGCATGAAGGTGTCGACCGTCCGCGTGGCAGGCGTGCGGGCCATGCCCCAGACCCGCCTGAGCAGGTCGCTCCGCGACGACACCGTGCCCTCGTGCTCGACGAGATACTTGAGCAGTTTCATTTCGAGATTAGTGAGCCGCACCGGCCTGTCACCGCTGCGTGCCTCCCAGGTATCGAAGTTCACCTCAGCATCGCCGAAGCGGTAGACGGCCGCGGGCACAGGCAGTGCGTCTTGGCTCGACGCGGCCTGTTCGGTTCCCAGGGGTTGGTCCGTCGCCACGGGCTTTTCCGTCGCCACGGGCCTGACCCGGCCATGGCGGCCACGACGGGCCAGCAGGTTGCGGACGATCGACAGCAGTTCATCGAGGTCGAACGGCTTCTGGAGGTAGACATCCGTGCCGGCATCGAAGCCACGGATCCGATCCTCGACGAGCGTCCGCGCCGTCAGCATCACGACCGGTATGTCGCTGCCCTGGCCGCGGATCGCTTCGCAGACGGCGTAGCCACTCATGCCCGGCAGCATCAGATCGAGCACGACCAGATCGACTGGCTCGTTGGTCGGGCCGTCGGTCGGGTCGTCGGCCGCTGCGATCGCGGCCAGAGCCGCCTGGCCATTGCCGACGGTCGTGACGGTAAACCCCTCGGCCTCGAGGTTGTATTTGATGCCGATGGCCAGATGCTCTTCGTCTTCGACGACAAGAATATGCGGCATGGGTGTGCTCGCGGCAGGGGCCGCTCCCGAAAGGCGAGGAGAAAAGCCGGCGGAACAGAAGCAGCCGAGAGTTTACCCCGGAGCCGGTGCCACCGCGCCAGCACTGTCCGCGGTCGGGGAGCCCGCATAGAGCCATGGCCGACGAACCAGCCGGCTAAGGTGATGAGGGGCCGGGGGGCGATCCGCGGAATATCGGCGGCTAGCTTCCGATCCCCCTCGCACTGAAGGTGCCCCCGGGCATGTCCCCCGGATGGTTGGGGATCGTCACAGCCATGCTCTCCATCACATTTGCAGACGTCCGTGTTGGTAGCGTTGAGCAAAGGTATTTCGGGGTGCATCGCCCCCATGAATGACGCCAGTTTCTAAGTCAGGTTTTTGCCTTCCATTTTTTGCCCCCAATTTGTGCTCCCCAATAGACCAGCCCTGTGCGGTTGCGGAGGCGCAGCCGCAGCACCAGGGCGGCAAGCAGGACGATGGCTGCCGGAAAAAGATTGAACGTCCGTATCGAGTCTGCCATGGTCACATCCGCTTTGTCGGCAGAGAAGAGGTAAGAGTCGGAAAAATGTCTCATCCTCAACCAGTTCGCTCCATGATGGTTGACGTCGATTATGATCGTGCGATCCGGTCGGGGCTATTGCCTGCACCGTCTTCACCCCCCAGCACCGCCGCGAGAACACCTGATGTTGCAGCGAAATCGCCTCCTTGTGACGTGCGCCCTTGTGGGGGCCGTGGCGCTCTCGAGCTTCCATCACCCTGCCGCGTGGGCGGAGGTCGTTGTGCTGGCGGGATCGGCCGCGGGCCGCGTCGGCAAGGAGCCCGATGCTTCAAAGGTCAATGAACCGTTTGCCGTGGCGTTTGACGCCGAAGGGCGGCTGTATGGCGTGGAATACACCCGAGGCAACCGGCTCTTTCGGATCGCGAAGCCCTCCCCGTCGACCTACACGCAGGAGTTGGCGGGCAGCACGCCGCAGGTCGAGTTCGTGGCGGGCGTGTTCTACGTTCCCGCGCCCAAACAGTCATTTCCACCCGACACGGCCACCGCGGCCGGGGAGGTGCGGTTCCACGGGCTGCACGACGTGGCGATCGGGCCCGACGGCGCCGTCTATGTCGCCGACACGTTCAACCATCGTATTCGCGCCTTTGAACCGAAATCGGGCACCGTCCGCGTGGTCGCGGGCACCGGTGTGTCGGGCTTCGCGGGAGACGGCGGCCCGGCGGTCGCCGCACAGTTCAATCAGGCCTACTGTGGAACCCTGCTGCCCGACGGCGCCGCCGTGCTGGTTGCCGACATCGGCAACTCACGGCTGCGAAGGATTCATCTCGTGGCCGGCACCGTTGAGACCATCGTGGGCAATGGGCAGCGAGGAAGGCCTGTCGATGGTGCGAAGGCCCTGGAGACGCCATTGGCGGGGCCGCGGGCAGCCTGCCAGGCAAAAGATGGGACGATCTACCTCGCCCTCCGCGAGGGCAACGCACTCGTGGAGATCAAGCAGGGCGTTGTGCGGACGGTGGTCAACGCTGCGGGCAAGGGCGGTTATGGCGGCGACGGCGGGCCCGGCCGCGATGCATTGCTGGCCGGACCCAAGTATGTCGCGTTTGACCGCGAGGGCCGCGTGCTGATCGCCGACACGGAGAACCACTGCATCCGCCGCTACGATCCGGCTACGGGCACGATCGAGCTCGTTGCCGGCACGCCCCCGCGGGGCGGCGCGACCGTGGGGGCGGATCTCCTCTCCACGCAGCTCTTGCGACCGCACGGCTGCTGCCTTGATCCCTTGGGCCGACTCGTGATTGCCGACAGCGACAACGACAGGATCATCGTCGGCGACCTGCGTAAGTAGTCGGCGACCTGCGTGAGTAGCAGTGAGGCAGGCTACGGTTCGGGGCTGCCCATGCCCCGTCGCCGGACGTTCGCTAGCGATGGCGGCTCACGGTGAGGCCCAGCCGGTGTCACTCTGCCAGCGCCGTCCGCGGTCGGGAAGCCCGCACATAGCCATGGCCGACGAACCAGTCCCAGGCATCCTGTGCCGCCGCCTCGAAAGGCCGCCGCACATACCCCAGTTCGGCCTCGGCGCGGTCGCAGCAGAAATTATGGGCCAGCATCGACATGCCGGTCGCTGCCGAATTGACTTGCAGTTCGCGGTGGGCCAGCAGTCCGGCCAGATCGCCGAACCAGCCGGCCAGGTGCACGAAGGGACTCGGCGCGATCCCCAGCGGCTGCATGCGGCCGGAGACGCGGGCGAAGATCCGCCAGGCATCAAGGTAGGAGAGCGGTTGGCCGCCGAGGATGTAACGGCGGCCAGTCTGCCCGCGTGTCATTGCGGAGAGAATGCCCTGGGCGACGTCGCGAACATCGACGAAGTCGTTGGATCCTTGTGGGGCGAACAGGCCACGGCCCGCACCGACCTCCAGGAGCATCCGGCCGCTCGACGGCTTCCAGTCCCAGGGCCCGATCATGTAGACAGGATTGACGATCACGGCATCGAGCCCCTGCTCGACCTCTTCCAGTACGGCCGCCTCGGCTTCCCGCTTCGTCACCACGTAGGGGCATTCGAGCATGCCACCGGCGGACGTCTCCTCGTCGGCCGGAACGCCGTCAGACCGCAGTCCGATGGCATCGACGCTGGAGACATGGATCAGCCTGGCACCTGCCCGCCGGGCCGCCCGGGCCACCACCCGCGTCCCTTCGACGTTCACATGCCGCATCTCCGCCAGATGCCGCCAGCCGACATGCACCATCCCCGCAGAGTGCACGACATAGGTCGCGCCGTCAACGGCCTGCTGCATTGCGGACTCGTCGTGGAGCGACGCAGCCGCCGTCTCGATCGGAAGGGCTGTGAATGGACCACCGCCGCCCGCAGACACCGCCCCAGCAGAGTCCTGACGTTGACCGGGCCGCACCAACACCCGCACGCTCTGATTGCGGTTGACCAACAGTCGGACGACGTTGTTCCCGACCAAACCCGTGCCGCCCGTGACCAGACAGTCGACCCGGGAAGCGGCCTGGCGACCGTCACCGCCGGGAGAGGTATCTCGGGGTGTTTCAGGGGCAAGCATGCTCATCGACCGAACACTCCCGAACACTCCCGGCCTCTCCTGGGAATCCCGATCCAGCCGGCGTTGATCGTGTCGTCTTTGATCAACGGAGACCACCGAGCTCGTCACACCCCACCATTATCGGACGCCGCGAGGCCAGACTTTCGAGGGCTGTCAATCTGACGGCGTTGACGACCCTGACGACTGGGCGGAAGATAGGGCTTCCAGTCAGAGATTCCTGCCCGGACAGGGTTCCGGCCGATGCTGCTTCGGCCCTTCCCTGACATGGAGCTTGCCTTGCCGGAAGTCATCGTTCGACCGGTGGACACCCCCGCGGAGCGGAAGCGGTTCATCCAGCTTCCGTGGCGGATCTACCGAGACGATCCGTGCTGGATGCCGCCGCTCGTCATGTCGCAGGAGGAACTGCTCGGCTTCCGGCCGCACCCGTTTTACGAGCGGTCGAAGAGCCGTTCGTTTCTCGCCACGCGGGATGGCCGCGACGTCGGCCGGATCACCGCGATCGTGAACGCGGGACACATCGAGCGATACAAGGAGCAGCGTGGCTTCTTCGGCTTCTTCGAATGCGACGACGATTCCGCCGCGGCCCGCGGCCTGTTCGACGCCGCCCGTGGGTGGCTGCATGACCAGGGGATGAAGACGATCCGCGGACCGGCCAACCCGTCGCTCAACTACGAGTGCGGGCTGCTGATCGAGGGCTTCGACACCGCCCCGTTCTTCATGATGACACACAACCGGCCGTGGTACGCGAAGCTGGTCGAGGAGAACGGATTCGGGAAAATCGAGGATCTCTATGCGTTCTGGGGAGAGCTCTCGATGCTCTCATCGCTCGACTCGAAGCTCGCGACGATGGTGCAGGGCGTCAAGGATCGCTTCGGCGTCAAGGTTCGTCCGCTCGATCGCAGCCGATTCGAGGAGGAGGTGCGGATGTTTCTCGACATCTACAACTCGAGCCTGGGCGGCACCTGGGGCTTCGTGCCGCTCTCGTCGGGCGAGGTCAGGCACATGGCCGAGAGCCTGCGGCACCTGATCGTGCCGGAGCTGGCGCTTGTGGCAGAGGTCAACGGCAAGCCAATCGGCTGCGTTTTCTGCCTGCTCGACTACAACCCCCGGATCAAGGCGATCAACGGCCGGCTGTTTCCGTTCGGCTTCCTGCGTCTGCTCTGGAACAAGAAGGGCATCAAGCGGATGCGGGCGATCAGTACGAATGTCGTGCCCGAATACCAGGCCTGGGGCGTGGGGCTTGTGCTGATGGGCGCGCTTGTGAAGCCGCTGCAGGACTGGGGCATGAAGGAGGTTGAGTTCTCGTGGGTGCTCGAGAGCAACCACCTCTCGAAACGGTCTCTCGAACGTGGGGGGGCGAAGGTCACCAAAAAATATCGGATTTATCAGGACGACCCGCCGAAGCCAAGCGGGTGATACGCCTCCGCGTGCAAGACGACCCGCCGAAGCCAAGCGGGTGATACGCCTCGACGTGGCGACAAGATTTTATCTTGTTGTAATTCCGCAAGTTGAAAACTCGCGGCCACAAAGGGGAGGCCGGGCGCAGCACGTTGAAAAACGTGCCGCCCCGTCGCCCTACCGGCGCCAGCGGCGGACACCCCGCGGGCTCGAGCGATACGAGCCCCCCTGGATGACGGCCCCGCCCATGCCGCCGCCGCCGAATCCGCTCACGCTCACGGCCCCGCCTCGGTAATAGTTTGACGACGGGCGGTTGTAATACGGCCAGACGCTGCGGCCCTCCCGTTGGGCCCGATCCCACTGCTGGGCACCGTAGTTTACGCCCGACAGATTGAAGCTCGAGTAGGGGTTCCGCGGGCCGGCCGCCTGGCATGGGGCGGAAAAACAGGCCGTCGCAATGCCGACCAGAATCGCTGCCGTCATCATGGGGGGAACACGCATCAGAAAGAGCACCTCTGGGAGCGGGAGAGAACCGAATATCACACCAGCATGAATCTACGGCCGCCGCGTGGCGTTGGTTCGGCGATCCGGGCTTTCGAGCCACCGCCGGCCCTATACTTTCCCCATGATGTCTCCATCTGAAGGCTCGTGCGACGCCGATCGCGTGGCCCTGATCCAGCGGCTGCTCACGCCCGCGGCCTATCCCCATGCCGTCGCGGAAGTGCGGCTCATCGAGACCCATATCTCGTGGGTGTTTCTCACCGGCAACTATGTCTACAAGGTCAAGAAGCCGGTCAATTTCGGCTTTCTCGACTTCGGTTCACTCGAGCGTCGGCAGCACTTCTGCGAGGAGGAGGTTCGGCTCAACCGGCGATTCGCACCCGAGCTCTACCTCGACGCGGTGCCAATTGCGGGACCACCCGCGACGGCCCGAATTGGCGGCGAAGGCGAGCCGATCGAATGGGCCGTGCGGCTGCGGCAATTCGACGAAACGAGCCTGCTCGACAGGATGCTCGAGAGCGGTGGGCTTTCTCCAGAAGGCTGCGTTGAGCTTGCCGTGGAGTTGGCACGTGTCCAGGAAAATCTGGAGATTGCCGACGGAACCGCGCCCTGGGGCACGCGAGCGGCCGTCGCCGACGCGGTCGATACCACGCTGGCACAGCTGCGACGGCAGAGGCCCGATCTCGGCGACCGGGTGGATGCCCTCACGCGGCGAATCCATGGCCGCATGGCCGCCTGCGAGGATGTGTTCGAGGCACGCCGCCGGGCGGGCCGCGTTCGGCAGTGCCACGGAGATCTTCATCTTGCCAACCTCGTCCACCACGAGGGCCGGTTCCTGGCTTTTGATTCGATCGAATTTAGCGACACGCTGCGGTGGATCGACGTGGCCAGCGACATCGCTTTTCTCGCGATGGACCTTGAGGCGCGGGGCCGCGGTGATCTGGCCGCGTTCTTCCTGAGCAGCTGGATCGAGGCGGCCAACGACCACCAGGCAACGAGCGTGCTGCCGGTCTACATGTCCTATCGGGCCGTGGTGCGGGCGACGGTTGCCGCCATCCGCGGAACGCAGGCCATGGCCGGACGGCCGCCTGATGCGGCCGCCGCCGCGGGAGCCCGCGCGGAGTCCGACCGCTATCTTGCGGTCGCAGAGCGGCTCATGGAGGACCAGCGACCAGTGATGCTCGCCACCAGCGGTGTCTCGGGCAGCGGCAAGACAACCGCGGCCGGGAAAATCGCCGCTGCGATCGGTGGCATCCGGCTGCGGAGCGACGTGGAGCGAAAACGGTGCTTCGGCATGAGGCCGACGGATCGGCCTCCCGATGCCGCGGCTACAGCCGCACTCTATTCCGCGGAAGTCACCCGGCAAACCTACGAACGGCTCGCGGAGTTGGCCCGGCTGATGCTCGCCTACGGCGCGAGCGTTGTGATCGATGCCGCCTGCAACCGTCGGCAGGAGCGACGCATCCTCGCGGCTGCAGCCCGCGAGGCGGGCGTGCCGTTGGTCTGGCTGGCGATCGAGGCACCGGAGGAGACGGTGCTCGCCAGGGTCGCGGCGCGGGCGGCTGGCGGCACAGATGCGTCGGATGCCTCGGCCGCCGTGGTCCGGGCCCAACTGGCCGCCCACGAACCCATTCTGCCAGAAGAGTTTGGGCGGATGCCTTCCGGGGAACCACACGAGCGGATCGTGCGGCTCAAAGCAGCCGGCACGCAGTGACGAGAGTCGGAGTGTTGAACCCGCACCGTGCTGTCGCGCCAATCGTGGCGTTCCTTTTTAACGTGTCTCGTCTTCGCGGTGTCTGGTGCGCAACCGCCGGGCCGGCAGAAGTCTCCTTCGCGGGGAATTTCGCCACTGGGATCAAAGCCGCTGCAGCCGTTGTGCGGGCGAAATCCCAACGCTCGTCGAGCTTCAGCCGATCCCGGCTCACCGTCTTCCTTTTTGTGTCCGCGTAGGCTGCCCGATCGTGGCGGCAAGTTTTTAACTTGTCCGTGAGTTGACGAAGCCCTGTCATGCCCGATCCCGGCTCGCCATCTTCCCGGGGAGAGAAGCACGATGTGGCATACCGCTACGGACGGCCACGCTTCGGCCGGTAGCCCACGCTCTTGCGGCCGCGGCCTTCCTTGCGGCGGGCTGCGGTTCCACGGGGCGTTCCTTGGCCCGAGGCCCGGCTGCCGGATGCAGTTGGCCCACCGGATTGGCGGCCCTCAGATGGCCCGCCTCGGATGTGGTCGCCAGAGGTCGTCTCCGTGAAGGCCCTCGTCGCTTCGCTACGCTTCCTGTCGAGCGCTTCCTTCGGAGCCCGCTCCGGAATCAGGCAATCGCACCCCGACCCGATCAGATCGTGGCGGCCCGCCTGTTCCAGTGCCCGCCGCACCTCGAAATAGTTTTCCGGCTTGAAAAACTGCAGGAGCGCCCGCTGCATGCGCCGGTCGCGGAGCCCTTTCGTCACCTTCACCGGCTGCTTTGTCATCGGGTCGAGGCCCGTGTGATACATGCAGGCGGCGATGTCGAATGGGCTCGGAATGAAATCCTGTACCTGATCGGGCTGGTAGCTGTTCCGCTTGAGGAAGAGTGCCAGTTCGATCATCTCTTCGACACCGCTGCCCGGGTGGCTGGCGATGAAGTAGGGCACGGTGTACTGCTTTTTGCCGACGCGACGGCTGGCCGCCTTGAAGGCCTTGTCGAACTCGAGAAAGTCGTCGGCAGCCGGCTTCTTCATGAGGCTCAGGACCTCGGGGTCGGTGTGCTCGGGCGCCACCTTCAAGTGCCCGCCGACATGATGCTCGGCCAGTTCCCGGAGATACTCTGGATCCTTGCGGGCCAAGTCCATGCGGACCCCCGAAGCCACGAGCACGCGTTTCACTCCCTCGACACTCCTCGCCTCCTTCATGACCGACTTGAGCGGGCCGTGATCGGTGCCCAGCAGTTTGCAGACGGTGGGGTGCACGCACGAGAGCCGGCGGCACTTGGCCTCCACCTCTGGCCGCGTGCACCGCATCTGATACATGTTGGCCGTCGGTCCGCCGATGTCGGAGACCGTGCCCTTGAAGCCGGGCTGCGCGGCGATCAGCTTGATCTCTGTGATGATCGATTCCTGCGAACGGCTCTGGATGATCCGCCCCTCGTGGGCCGTGATCGAGCAGAACGTACAGCCGCCGAAGCAGCCCCGCATGATCTGGACGCTGGTCTCGACGACCTCGTAGGCCGGAATCCGTGCGGCACCGTAGGTGGGGTGCGGTCGACGGGTGAACGGCAGGCCGTAGACCTCGTCCATTTCGTCCTGTTCGAGGGGCAGGGCAGGGGGATTCACGACCACCGCCTCGCGGCCATACCGCTGCACGAGCCGCTTCGCGTTGTGCGGATTCGTCTCGAGGTGCGAGATTCGGGTCATCTCGCAGAAGGCGAGTTTGTCGGCGACCACCGAATCGTAGTCGGGCAGTTCGAGGGTGTCGGGGCCCGACGGTGGTGGCTCACTGGCTCCGAGGCGATAGGCGACGCCACGTCGGTCACGGAGCCCCTTCACCATCGCGGCCGTCGCGGGTGTGTCGCCGGCGGCCGCAGCGAGTCCACGGGCGATGTCGAGCACTGTCCGCTCGCCCATGCCGAAGACGACGATGTCGGCCTTCGAGTCGAGCAGGATCGACCGGCGGACCGTATCGCTCCAGTAGTCGTAGTGGGCAATCCGACGGAGGCTGGCCTCAACGCCACCGGCGACCACGGGCACCCCCGGAAACGCCTCCCGCGACCGCTGGCAGTAGGCGAGCGTGGCCCGGTCGGGACGCCGGCCGATGACGCCGTCGGGCGAGTAGGCGTCGTCGTTGCGCACCTTCCGATTGGCGGTGTAGTGGTTGATCATCGAATCCATGTTGCCGGCCGAGATGCCGAAGAAGAGGCGGGGACGGCCGAACTGACGCCACGGCTCGCAGGTACTCCAGTCGGGCTGGGCGAGCACGGCAACGCGGAAGCCCGCCGCCTCCAAGAGCCTCGCCAGCAGGCCGTTGGCGAAGCTGGGATGGTCGACATAGGCATCGCCGCTGACGAACACCACATCGACGGAATCCCAGCCGCGGGCGAGCATCTCGGCATGCGTGGTCGGCAGCGGCGGGCGACGCATGCGGTCGGCGGTAAGAAAAAGTGACATGGTGGGTGGGGGCGGGCGTGGTGGGTGGGGGCGGGCGTGCGATCCGGCACCGATCCCGCACGCACGGGTTCAGGTTCGACGGGTTTTCTGGTTTTTCGGGTCTTCGGGTTTTTTGTTGCGGGCTCCATGCAGAGCACAGCCAAAATGCGGAGTACAGGCTAGTGTAACCCCGGGAATGCCGGCAGATCTGCAATCACTGAAACCAGCCAGACAGTGGTATATTCAAGGCATGCGCGCCCTCAAAGCCTGCCTCGTGCCCCGAGCCGGATTCGTCCGGCAGATGCTGTCAGTCCGGCTTGTGATTCCGGCGGCGGTGGTGATCGTCGTTGGAGGCGGGCTGGCGGCCGCCGAAGAGCCCGCCTCTCCGCCCGAAGCTCAGCCCAATTCGGCGCAGATCAGCGGGTGGATTGAACAGCTCGCGGCCGAGCAGTTTGCCCAGCGCGAGGCGGCGACCCGCAGCCTTGCCGCAGCCGGCCGAGCCGCGATCGCGCCGCTGCAGGAGGCGATCGGTCGGGGTGACCTCGAGGTGAGTAGCCGGGCCGTGGAAATCATGCGAGAGATGCTGGCGGGCGAGGATGCCGACCTGGCTGCCGTCGCGGAACGTGCGCTTGAATCCCTCGCCGAGGGCCCCGATGCTGCCGTGGCCGGAATGTCTGAGGCAACCCTTGATTTTCACACGCTGGGGCTGGCGGAAGCCGCCCGCGAAAAGCTCGAGTTACTCGGAGCGATCATCACCGAGGGATTTCTCCCCAGCGGTCAGCGGGGCATGCACGCGCTCTTGAACGCCACGTGGACGGGCAAGAGCGAAGACCTGCGACTCCTCGCCCGGCTTCGTCGCGTATCTCAGGTGGGACTGCACGGTGTGCCGCTGGACGACGCAAGCCTGGCCGTGCTGGGTCGCCTCCGGGGGCTCGAGCAGTTGCAACTCTACGGAACCGGTGCGAGCGATGTGGCCCTGACGGCCTTGGCCGAGAAGCTCCCCAACACCAAGATAGACGTGCGGAAGGGGGGCAAGCTGGGGGTGGCGGGGCAGTCGGTGATCGGTCCCTGCGTGATCACCCATGTGCAGGACGGATCGGCTGCGGCGCAGGCGGGCATCCAGATCGGCGACATCGTTCTCCGTATCGACGGTGAGCCCGTGGCCAACTTCGAGTCGCTCACGGATCTGGTGGG
Organism: Pirellulales bacterium; assembly: GCA_044237545.1. Classification (GTDB taxonomy): domain Bacteria; phylum Planctomycetota; class Planctomycetia; order Pirellulales; family UBA1268; genus CAMCQY01. The sequence continues at coordinate 5,025 of JBIIFB010000039.1, read as the reverse complement.
CCGCCGCGGACCGCACGAAAAAATCGAGCTCGATATCGAACGTGGCGGGGCGATCCCCGGGGAAGAGCCGCAGCGTTTCAAACGGATGGTGGAACTGGGCGGCTGGGAGTGACCCGGGCAGCCGGTGCCGGCGACAGTGCGGCGCCGTTCCGGGAACGACGGCAATGAGGCGTGTAACTGATGACGAAAAACCCAGCGACGAACGATCCCATAATCGATGCAGGCACAAGGGCTGACATGAGCGATAAAACGACCGCAGCGATGGGTGAACGGGTCGATGTTCGCTGGCATACCCATGCGGTCAGCCGCGACCAGCGCGAACAGGCCGCCGGCCATCGCGGCTGCGTGCTCTGGTTCACCGGACTTTCGGGCTGCGGCAAGAGCACGCTGGCCAACCTCGTCGATCATCAGCTCCACAGCCGTGGCGTGCGGAGCTTTGTGCTCGACGGCGACAACGTGCGGCTGGGATTGAATGCGGCGCCCGCCCTCCTGCGGGAGCGGCATGGGGACGAGTTTGCCGGGCGGTTTGGCCTGGGATTCGCCGCCCAGGATCGGGAGGAGAATATCCGGCGGATCGGTGCCGTGGCGGAGCTTTTTGTTCAGGCCGGCATTGTTGCCCTCACGGCGTTTATCAGCCCCTACCGCCGGGATCGGGATGCTGTGAGGGCCATGGTGCCGCCGGGTGACTTTATCGAGATCCACGTCCGCGCCCCGCTCGAGGTCTGCGAGGGGCGGGATCCGAAAGGACTTTACAAGAAGGCCCGCGCGGGAGAGATCAAGGGCTTTACCGGGATCGACGATCCCTACGAGGAGCCGCTCGCGGCGGAACTCGTGGTCGATTCGGCTGCCACCCCAGCCGAACAGTTGGCCCACGAAGTGATCGCATGGCTGGAGCGGGCCGGCAAGATTCCGCGGTGCTAGCGGGCGTCGCTATCCCGTGGGGATGAGTTTTGAACGTGTCCTGTGGGGATGAGTTGTGAACTTGTCCCGTGGGGATGAGTTTTTAACTTGTCCCGTGGGGATGAGTTTCGAACGTGTCCTGTGGGGATGAGTTTTGAACTTGTCCTGTGGGGATGAGTTTTGAACTTGTCCCGTGGGGATGAGTTTTGAACTTGTCCCGTGGGGATGAGTTTTTAACTTGTCCATGCAGTGACACGCATTCAGCACGTTGAAAACTCGCTGCCACACAAGGGAGGGAGTGATCGCTTGTGTCACGTTGTGGCGGGCTACTTCTTCGGGCCGAGCAACTCCACGATATTGCCGTCGGGGTCACGGACACAGGAGAGGTGGAGACCGGGAGCGAGAGCGGCCGGCAGGGCCACTGGTGACTTGGCAAGCGGCTTCACGCCGAGCTTCGCCAGTCGGGCCAGAACGGTATCGGTGTCGTCTACCATGATCGTCAGGTAGCGGAACCCGGTGTGGGAGTGGATGAAGTCGGTGTCGCCAGTTCGCGGCGACGTGCCGGCCACCTGCATGAGCTTGAGCTGCGTGGCCTCCGGCCCATCGCCCAGCACGAGCACGCGGATCGAGAGCGGCCTCGAGTCGGTGAGACCGGCGGCACCGGCAATGTCGGCCGACACATCGAAGCCCTTGAGTTCCCGGAATCCGATCCCTTCGGTGTAGAAACGGACGCTCTTGTCGAGATCGCTCACGACCGTGCCGAGATCGATCGTCGTGCGGGGAAAAACGGCAGGGTCTGCGGCCGAGACCACTGCCGCCCCTGCCAGCACGTTGATGGCAAGCGCAAGCCGAAGAAGTTGATACATGGAAACATTCCTAGGGTGCGGTGGTCTGGGGTGCGGTGGTCTGAAGACTCACCGATAGTTTTGCGACGGTGCGTCAAAAAGTCACGCCCAGCGTGGCCTCGCAGGAGACGGCGCTGCCGCGGCCATGAAGATCAGCACGGATTCCGCAAGTTAAAAACTCGCGGCCACGAGAGCAGAGGCCTCGGGCTGTACCCCCTTGGCCACGGGGGTACAGCCAGACGACCACGGACAAGGACGTTGTGCCCTTAGCCGTCCTCATCCAGAAAGCTCTTCAATCCAGAAAGCCGGAGAGTTCCTCGCTGCGGGCCGGGGCCTGCAGCTTGCGAACAGCCTTGGCCTCGATCTGCCGGATCCGCTCACGCGTCACCTTGAAGATGTGGCCCACTTCTTCCAGCGTGTAGCTGTAGCCGTCGCCAAGGCCATACCGCAGCTTGATGATCTCCCGCTCACGGTAGGAGAGCGACTTGAGCACCTTGGCGATCCGATTGCGAAGCATCTCCTGCGCGGCACCCACAGCCGGGTTCTCGGCACCGGTGTCGGGAAGCAGGTCGCCGAAGTGGCTGTCTTCGCTATTGCCCACCGGACGGTCGAGGCTGATCGGGTAGCGGCTCATCGCCGTCACACGACGCGTCTCGTCCACCGGCGTGCCGGCCCGGGCGGCGATCTCCTCGATCGTCGGCTCCCGGCCGTATTCCTGGAGCAGTTGGCGGGCGACGTTCCGCACGCGGGACATCGTCTCCACCATGTGCACCGGGATGCGGATCGTCCGGCTCTGGTCGGCCACCGCGCGGGTGATCGCCTGCCGAATCCACCAGGTCGCGTAGGTGCAGAACTTAAAGCCGCGGCGGTATTCGAACTTGTCCACCGCCCGCATCAGGCCGGCATTGCCTTCCTGGATGAGGTCGAGGAACGAGAGACCGCGATTGCGGTATTTCTTGGCGATCGAGACGACCAGCCGGAGGTTGCCCTCCGACAAGCCACGCTTCGCCTTCTGATAGCGGGCGTAGATGTCACGAATCTGATCCATCCGCCGCTTGAGGCTGCGGGGCGTCTCCTGGCAGGCCTTGAGAATCGCCCGGTATTCCTCGACCATCTTCAGACGGCCGGCCGGCGGCTGCTTCGATCGACGATGGGCTTCAATCTTGCTCCGCAGTTCCTTGAGCCGCAGGACGAAATTGTCGAGCGTCGGGATCATGGTCTCGATCCGTTGGGTCCGCAGGCCCAACTCCTCGATCAGACGCACGCACCGACGGCGGCGGTGGCCCAGACGGGACCATGCCTCGCGTCGCTCCGCCATCTTCCGCTTCTTCGACAGCGAGATCCGGTAGTCGGAACGATTCTGACGGAGCAATACCTCCAGCGTCCGCAGGTTGTGCGGCAGTCGGCCGAGAATCTGCTCCTTTTCGAGTCGGTCGGTGACCGAGACCTGCACCGTGCGGTCGAAGGGCAGTTCGCCGCGATGCACGCGGGAGAGCACTTTGAACGACTGTTGGCAGACATACTCGCACTCGAGCAGTTTGGCGCGGAACTGGGCCCGCGTCGTTTCGATCTGCCGGGCGAGGTAAATCTCCTGGGCACGGGTCAGCAGCGGAATCTCACCCATCTGAGTCAGATACATCCGCACGGGATCGTCCGACCAGTTCTCCACCTGTTCGATGAGAACATCCTCGCCCTCGCCGCTCACTTCCAGTTCGGAGTCTGCTTCTCCCTCAATCTCCGCATCGGGAATCGAGGCCGCGTCGGTGTCGTCGGCGAGTAGGTCGGCATCAGCCTCCTCGGCATCGACGACCTTGTCGGCGAGTTCTTCAACCTCCTGGGGGCTGGAGACAACGTCATCCTCGAGTTCATCCAGCAGCGAGTCGTACAAGGCAAAGCTCCTTCGGGGATCGGTCTTCAGTCTTCAGTCTTCAAACAGGAATCTTCAAACAGCAAGCATCAAGAAACAGCAAGCATCGAGCAGGAATCATCAAGCGGAAAGAAACAGTGAAGCGGGCATCATCAGGCGGTCATCATCAGACAGGCCAACCAAGCAGGCAAAGCATCACCGGCTCATTGGCTCCCATACATCATTCGAGGTGTCGCGAGTGTGATTCAAGGGCCGGGAAAATCCAGCGACTCGATATTGCTCAGGAGTTCTGTGTCAGTGAGTCGTCAGCAACATGGTCGACCGACCCCCCCTCTGGACCACCACGCTGGTGGCTGGTGCGGAAGGAATCGTCTCGTGAAATGTGTCGTTCGATCGTCTGGCTGGCAGGGCAAACCGGAATGTTGAAATGGCGTATTTGGGGGAAATGCGGCGAGAGTGCGGGGGGCGGCGGGGGCCAAGCGGCACAAGAACGGGTCGTTCGGAGGGCTCAAGATTATGCCCCTGTCGCATGAGAAAAGCCAGTAAATTTTTCGGAGAAAAGAGCCGACGAGTCGAGTCTGACGGCCGGAAATGGTAAAAGGCAACGGCAGGAGAAGCTCTAGCGTGCACGGGTTGAACGGGTCATCGGCGGAAATCAAACTATGGGCGTTCCCAGGAAAACCTTTCTCCTGCCCTGCACGGGCTGTCCGTCGGAGATTGAGGTGGTGTCGGGACAGGCCGGCGGCCGTGTCGAGTGTCCGTCCTGTGGCACGCGGAACGACGTGCCGACGTTCCGGGATCTCGACCAGCTCCGCACCAAGACCGTGGCGTCTGGCGGTCAGGTGACCCGCTGGGGATTCCCGCAGGCCGTGATCCTGGCTGGGGTAGCCTGCGCCGTCACCTGTTGGACGGTCGCCGCCTTCGTCGGGGCAACGCCGACATCAGCGATCGACGTCGCCATGACCCGCGCCAACATTGAGGCCGGTGACGATGCTGCGCTCTATCGATCCTTGCAGGACTACGCCCAGTCCACCGTGGACCGCGGGCCGATGCGAGTCGAGGTCGATCTCCAGCGTCGCACCCTGTTTGCCCAGGGCATGTCGCGAGCGATGTACGCGATTGGCGGTCTCGGAGCCGTCGCGGCGGCTGCTGCCGGCATTGCGCTGCTCCGCACTCGCAGGCAGCACTGATCTTGTTGCTGCTCTGGCTGCACAGGTGCTGCACTAGTGCTGCACCAGAGCGGACGTGCTGCAGAGGATAGCGCCAAAGGAGAAGCCAGAGAAGAAGCCAGAGGAGAAGCCAGAGAAGAAGCTAGAGAAGAAGCCAGGGAGACTCGATGAAAGCGGCGTACATCACTCAGACAGGCGGCCCGTCCGCGATCCGCGTGGGTGACCTTCCCGACCCGGTACCCGG
>JBIIFB010000185.1:0-7190 GCA_044237545.1 Pirellulales bacterium | reverse complement strand
CGGGGGGATCGACGTTCAAGGGGTGCGCGCCCCGTGCAAGGCTATGTCTGCACCCCCTGGGGCCAATCGCCCGTCTACGGCGATCCCAGCGCGCGCCAGGGGGTATCCCGCAGGAGTCCACCCACATGGCCCGTCGTGGCAGGAAGCCCCGCCCCACCAGCTTGAAGATCCTCGCCGGCACACGCGCCGACCGAATCAACCACACGGAGCCGGTCGTGCCCGCTGATCGCTTCGACCCACCGTCGTGGCTCGAAGGCCCAGCCCTGGCGAAGTGGCACGAACTCGCCCCGCAGCTGGTGGCGGCAGGCGTGGCGCGGAACCTCGATGTGGACTCGCTCGCGCGCTATTGCTGGACGTGGCACCAATGGCAGAAGCACTCCAGGCTGTGCGAGCGCGGTGCCGACGTCCTGGTCATGAAGGACGAATCGACCGGCAAGGTGCGATACGCCCAGGTCGCCCCCAGCGCGACGCTGGTGGTGAAATACGGGACGATCCTGTCGCGGCTGGAATCTGAGTTCGGGATGACCCCCAGCAGTCGCTCGAACATCGTGACCGGCCAGGTGCCAGCCGACCCCATCGACGCGTTTCTCAAAAAGTGGTCGTGATCGCGACCTTAAAGGGTTGGCGATTGTCGCGACAATGGTTTCCCAGCCGGCCGATCGAGTCGGCACCACCGCGAGGATAACCGCCATGAGCACCAAGACCGCGCCGCCGCAGACGATCGCTGAACTGAAGACCGAGGCCCGCACGAAGTGGAACCGCTGGGCCGTTGCCATGGCCGACACCGGCACGATGCCAGCGCCCCGTGACTTGCTCGACAGTGGCATCGTGCTTGGCTTTGAGTCGCCGGCCGATGCGCTGGAACGTGACGCGAAGATCGTCGCGGCTGTACGCGAACGCGAAGCTGCGATCGCGGTCGCGAACGCAGGCACCGCCGCCTGGGTGCAGGAGACCGGCGGCCACGACGTTCTCCAACGCCTTCAGGACGAACTGCGTGAACAACTCGAAAAGCTGGACGGATTGACGCGAGGAAACCAGCACAACGTGCAGCTGCGATCCGTGAACGAACGCGAGATTTCCACACTGCGGCGGCAGCACCCCGAACTCCTGGGAGGACTGTGATGACCAGACCCGCGAACATCGAATACGCCGGCGGTGGCTGTCAGATCACCGACGATCAGCTTCGCGTCAAACTGCGAAACGCGCCGCAGTGGGTGAAAACCGACATCGAAGCCTACAGAGAGCGACGCGGCCTGCCGCGTCTGTTCGCCACGCGCGCGGGGGTCGCGTCGTCGCGGTCGCCGGCCCCCGCCGCGCCGGTGAGGCCGAAGGCCGTCACAAGCCTCACGTGCCTTGTCGCTCCTGGCATCAGCGAACCGCTGGCGCTGCGGGACGGCGCGCCGCTGATGGCAGAGCACATCACGGCCGACGCATGGCGGTTGGCGCTCGCGTCCATCAAGGACGGCCGGCCCTGCGAGATCCAGTGCGGCCATGGCGATCGTGCCCAAGTGCTGGGGCGCAGCGGCACGCCAGCAGTGCGGTTCGTCGTGACCGATACGGTCGGCCTGGTGGTGACGCTCGACATGCGGGATGCAGACACGGGCCGCCGTCCCGATACGTGCTCGATTGGCTTCAAGCCGTTGAAGTACCACGTAGAGCATCATCGCGGTCTACCGATCCGCGTCATCGACGATCTGGTTCTCGATCATGTCGCGCTGGGTGAACGCTGGAACCTGCAACCGGCCTACCCGCTGGCGAGGATCGCACGCTCGATGAAATGGAACGCTCGCAGCGCGTGCATCGACGCCGTTACGGCCACGATGGCCGACATGCGGCGGCAGTGCCCCTTCATCCTGGCGAGGTAGCGTGAAGGGTAAAGCACCGCAGCTGTTGACGCCCGAGCAGATCGCCACGGTTACGCGCCTGTGGTCTGAGGGCCAGCCGCTTTGGGTCATCGGCTTGGAAGCCCGCCTCGGGATGGACCGTTTGAAACGCAGGCTGAAAGATCAGCTGACGCTGCCACCGCGACCACGACGAGCCAACAGCAACCGGCGCGGCGTTCTGCCGACCGAGGACGAGATCCAGTTTGCCTGTGCATCGATCCGGCAACGCTGGCCCGAGGATCGCTGGCTGCCCAGCTACGAGGTCGATGGCAACCGGCTGGGCCGGCAGGCTGAGCGGCCCACCAGGCCGATAGGGTGACGCACCGCCTGGGCCGGATGGCCGCCGCGCCGATCGAGTATCGCGGCTGATCGCAGCGAGCTATCCGCCTGTCCCGCTGTTGGGCGGTCAGCGGTACGTTGGGCGATCGCATTTGCGAACGGCGGCCGACATCAATAGAATGCCCCCCTTTGGCTCAATTGCCCATTCAGTCAGGGGGTAGCTCGCATGGCCGCGGACAACTACTGGGTTAAGAGGAACGGGAAAATTCAGGGGCCAATTGCCTACGAAAAAGTTGTGGCAGCCATACGTGGTGGCAAAGTGTTGCCCAGTGACGACATAGGCAAATCCCCCGATGGCCCTTGGCAGAAGATCGCCTCGGCCATGAGCAAAAGCCGCGATGCAGTGCCCGCTTCCGCCGCAGTCGCCAGTCCGTCCATACCCGAGGAGCAAGCTGACGCCCGCTTAGCTCAACGCCGCCGAGGCAGTGCCGCCGCCGGTGAGATCGATCCGCGAGTCGGATTAAAGCGGGAGCATGGTGCGTGGACTTGCCCACGCTGCGGGTCGCACGACGCATACGAAGGGACCGTGAAGGAATTTCAACGAGGTCCAACGATTATGAGGGAGGTAGGAGATACCGGAATGTATTTTGGTGCGACAGGGGGTCGGTACTACAGAGCGTTGCAGATGAAGTGCCGGAGCTGCGGGGAGGAGCTTTACTGGGATCAGCATTACGAGGCGTCCCTGTATGAACAGGCTTTGGATGGTGCCAGACGAATGTGGGCGATCAAAATCGCGTTACCTATATCGTTGCTGCTTTTCGCAGCAGTAATGTGGGCAGCGTACGCCTGGATAGTGCCGCTCTGTAGAACGTCGGACCAAATTAGTCCTCAGCGGCAAGAGGATAAATTCGTGGAAAACCAAAAGGCCTTGGCGGAAATGCGGCTCTCGGAAGCACGTGATATTGCTGCACAGCAAGGCGACGAACAGGCCGCAGCAAAAGCCCTTAAAGGAGCTGCCAACGCGTACGTCGATGCCTGGATGTTCGACGAGGCTGTGCCAATTTACGAACGGGTGCTGCCGATGCAGACAAAGTCGTTGGGGGCTGACGCAGAGGAAACGAAGCAAACACTTCAGTACCTACAAAGCGCTAAAAACAAAGTCATTCCTTGGGATCCGCAGAGGCCGCAAAAGAAGATCGAGGTGGTGAAGGCGAGTTCGTGGGGGCAGGAAGCTATTTTCAAGATCGTGTTGTGGCCCGTAGCGATCATCGGCTGTCTGTTGTTCTGCAGACTGATCGTTCACGTCGTTGAGCCGCTGGCACCGTTTTAGATGTCTCGACACATTGCCGTAATTCGCACGAGTCCGCGGCCTTAGGCCGTGCCGGCTGGACGCTGCGGGACTGCCTGCCGGCCGCGGGCAGACCAAGGTTGTCCACCCCGTCTGGACACTGTCGCGTTGGCGGTCTCGAATGGGGGCCACTACCCACCCAGAAGGAGAGTCCGTAGACCGATGGCAACCCGCAATACAATTTTTTCGGTCGGTGCATTTCTGGCGTTGCTGGGTCTCGCTTTCGAAGTGGTCGCCGTGTCGACTTTTGCCACAGTGGTACTGCTGGCAGGCTTGTTGTTGTTGGCATGGGCGATGCGCGTCGAGTTGTATTCGTTGGCCTCCGCTACTGTACGCGCTCTGAGAAAATACCTGGCTGGCATGAAGATGGCCCGCCAAGCCAAACAAGGACAGCGAGTCGCAGCGCAGGCGAGTGCAGCCGGCTCGAAGCCATCGGGCAAAGCTGCCCGCGAACCTTCGCCGACGCACTGGCCTGGAAGCGGTGATTTCGGCTTTGAAGTTGTGGGAGAATCCCACTACCAGCGCGCTCTTGCCGCTGCGGCAGGCAACGAACCAACCCGCTACGAAGGGTTCGACTGCGTTGCTCAACTCGTGCCGGAAGATGACAACAGCTACGACAAAAGTGCTGTCGCGGTTTGCGTGAATGGCAGCAAGGTTGGGCATCTTTCCCGCGATGATGCGAGGTCGTTTCGACGGCGGTTGGGTAGCAAAGGTCTGACAGGAGTAGTCACGACCTGCGATGCCGTTATACGAGGCGGAGCGCGGAAGGCAGACGGCAGCACGTTTCTCTACGGCATCTGGCTCGACATAACGCCATTCAACTGAACAAGATAAGGCCATTCCTGTGAGTGCGTTGTTGAACAGTAGTCGCGGCACGTTCGAATACATCGAAGCGAAGATTCGCTCCGAGGCCCGAGGCACGGAGTTCGGCCGCGACTTCGAGTGGCTTTGCAAGTGGTACCTGGAAAACGCTGCGATCTATCGCGGCCAGTTCCGCAAGGTATGGCGTTGGATTGAGTGGCCCGATCGCTGGGGCCGCGATTGCGGTATCGACCTGATCGCACAGACCCACGACGGAGAACTCTACGCGATCCAGTGCAAGGCTGTATCGCAGGAGCACACGGTCACAAAAGCCGAAATCGATTCGTTCCTGTCGGAGTCCAATCGCCGCGAGATCGACTACCGATTGCTGATCGCGACCACTGACAACATCGGTGCGAACGCGATGCGGACGATCGAGAACCAGGCCGTACACGCATCGGTCGTGCTTCGTGGCGATCTGGTTTCCGCCGGACTCGAGTGGCCGACTGAGATCGGTAGCGCAGCACCGTCGCCGCAACGGTGGAAGCCGAAGCCACACCAGAAGGCCGCGATCAAGAATGTGGTGGCGGGCTTCAAGAGGAACGACCGTGGCCGACTCATCATGGCCTGCGGCACTGGAAAGACGCTGACGGGCTTGTGGATCAACGAGGCGCTCGGGAGCCGCCGTACGCTGCTCCTGGTACCGTCGATCTCGCTGGTACAGCAGAACCTGAAGGAATGGGGTCGGCACGCGAAAGAGGATTTCGACTATCTGGTGGTGTGCTCTGACGAGACCGTCGGGAGCGACAGCGACGATCCAGCGATGCGGTATATCGCCGATCTGGGTGTGAAGCCGACCACCGATGCCGCGAAGATCGGGGAGTTTCTGGCGAAGCGCAGGAGCCGGCCCGCGTTGGTGATCTCGACGTACCAATCGTGCGACCGCGTAGCGAAGGGCCAAGCAAAGGCGAAGAAGAAGTTTGACCTGACAATTTGCGACGAGGCCCATCGGCTTGTGGGTCACGTTGATAGCCACTTTGCGACCGTGCTTGATGACCGGAAGATCCGATCGCAGCGACGCCTGTTCATGACCGCGACACCGCGGTACTTCACGCAACGAGCAAAGGAGCGCGGCGCAGAGCAGGACATCGAATTGGTTTCGATGGACGATGAGAACCTGTTTGGGCCTGAGTTCCACGTTCTCAACTTCCACGATGCGATCACGGCCACTCCCGAGCCATTGCTGACCGACTACCAGGTGGTCGTGATCGGCGTCACCGATGCCGAGGCAAAGGCCTGGGTGGCAGAAGCCAAGCTCGTGCGTACCAGGGACGGGCTGGAAACGGATGCCAGAACGCTTGCCGCTCAGATCGGGCTGGCGAAGGCGATGAAACAGTACGACCTCACGCGGATGATCACGTTCCACAGGTCGATCCGCAGGGCATCGCGGTTCGTGGACGACACGCAGCGAGACTCGCTGCCTGCGGTGATCGAGAAGCTGCGGCCCGCGTCTCGCACATCCGGCCGGCTGTGGGCGCGCCACGTATCCGGTGAGACACCCGCCAGCAAACGGGCTTCGCTTGTGAAGGAACTGGGTGAACTCCCCAGCGGAGTGCGAGGGCTGATCTCGAACTGTGCCTGCCTGGGTGAAGGCGTGGACGTGCCTGCGCTGGACGGCATCGCGTTCATCGATCCGAAAGGCTCGATCGTGGACATCATCCAGGCCGTGGGCCGCGTGATCCGCAAGGCACCCGACAAGAAGATCGGGACGATCATCATCCCCGTGTTCGTGGACGAGTCAGAGGACGCCGATCACGCCCTGGAGAGTTCCGCGTTTCAGCCCGTGTGGCAAGTCTTGAAGGCGCTCCGAGCTCACGACCGCAGGCTCGCGGATGAGCTGGATCAGTTGCGAACGTCGCTTGGTAGGCAGGCCACGCCAGGGCAACGCATCCAGCTGCCGGCGAACGTCGTGCTGGATGTACCGCGACTGCTGTTGAAGAACTTCGAGCAGGCTTTCTACGTGCGGGCCGTCATGGCCGCGGCGGAGAAGCCGCCACTGACCGTCGAGCAGATTCTTGCGTGGGCGGATGAGCACAGGGCAAGGACGGGCGAGTGGCCGAAGTATACGTCCGGCCCTATTTCCGGCACCACAGAGACGTGGTCGATAGTGAACGCTGCTTTGTATCTCGGCAAGAGAGGGCTGCGAGGAGGTTCTTCGCTGTCGTCGCTACTTGCGGGATATGGGCGCAAGCGGAACCCGATGGATCTTCCCGACCTGACAGAGGCTCAGATTCTCGCGTGGGCTGACGCTTACAGAAACGAGAATGGTCGCTGGCCCAATGCAAAATCAGGGCCAGTCGCTGGCTCGACCGAGACTTGGGCGGGCGTAAGCTGGGCGCTGTTGAGCGGACGCCGTGGCCTGCGTCAGCAGTCCATCGCGAATCTTCTTGCAAGTCACCGACAAAAGAGGAATGCGAAGGCGCTCCCGCCGTTGTCGCTCCCGCAGATTCTTGCGTGGGCCGACCAGCACAGGGCTGCCAGGAAGAAGTGGCCGAAAAGAAACTCAGGAGCGATCAAGGGAACAGAAGAGCGTTGGTCATACGTAGACGCGGCGTTGAAGCAAGGAAACCGAGGGCTTCCTGGTGGATCGTCATTGTCGCAGCTGCTCACAGAGCGACGAGGCGTACGCCCTGGGCGATTTCTGCCAACGCTCTCGATGAAGATGGTTCTTGCGTGGGCAGACAGGCATCACAGGCAATATGGCGAGTGGCCGCTCTCCACTTCCGGTAACATTCCTGGCACTGTGGAGACGTGGGATGCCATCAGTCGAGCAGTGGCGCGAGGTCAGCGCGGATTGCCAGGCAGCAAAACGCTTCCGC
>JBIIFB010000038.1:0-23316 GCA_044237545.1 Pirellulales bacterium | reverse complement strand
GCGATCGCCACGGCAGCCGCTCCGGCAAACAGCACCAGGGCGACCACGAAACAACTCATCAGGTAGCTCGCGCCGCCACGAAGCAGCTGCCAGGCCCGCTGCCGGGCGTATCCGCTGATCCAGCGGGCACTGACGAAGGCCGTGAAGGCGATCGCCGCCGTGACGAACATCAGCCCAACCGGCTCGCAGCCCGATGCCAACCCGTTCACAGCACCGACGGCGGCCGAACCCCGCAGGCGAAAAGAGAGCAGCGTGCCGCCGGCGGCGAGAAGATAGATCGCCACGATGCCGCTGACGATCGGCAGGCCATAGCGGTAGAGCCGTTCCAGCCGGCCGCGGGCGGCATCGAGATCGTCGCTCAGGTTGCCGAAGATGGCGGCCATGTCCCGACCGCCGTCGGCGAGCTTGTCGGCAGCCAGCCGCTGAACCCGCTCGCTCTCGTGCTGCTGGTAGATGAGCGCCAGCACGATCCAGATCGGCAGCCCACCGAGCATGTGCCAGGCCGCGGCATAGAGTGCCTGGCTGTCTCCCCAGAGGGCCGTCAGACCCGTCGCCACAAGCAGGGCGATCTGGATGACAAGCCCTGCAATGGCGGCGGTCAGGGCGCGGCGAAATACCAGCGCATCGTTGATGGCGGCCGTCCTGCTTTTTTCAGTCACGCCCGGGGGCATGGCAACGTCCTGCTGAGAGTGTCGTCTGGAAGTGTCGGCGGAGCGTGTTGCTTGGTCAGAGATCGATCTTATGCTCGTGACCCACCGGTCGCACAGCCGCTCACACGATTCTGACAAACTCCGGGGGGCCTCGTTTTTCTCGCCGTGGATCGCGTAAAACAGGGCTTTCCCCGAGGCCCCGGCCCCCCCTGCAGGAAAGCCATGCCCCTCGTCACGATCGCCCGCAACGCGTTTCTCGAATCGATCCGGCAGCCGATCCACGCCGTCTTGATCTGTGCGGCCCTGCTGGCGCTCGTGCTGAACGTCAACCTCGCCGGCTACACGCTCGAGGACGACAATAAACTGCTCGTCGACCTCGGCCTGAGCACGCTCTTTCTCTCCGGGCTGCTGATGGCCGCCTTTACCGCCACGAGCGTGCTGTCGCGGGAGATCGAGAACAAGACGGTGTTGACGGTGGTCAGCAAGCCGGTGCCGCGGCCGCAGGTGGTCGTGGGCAAGTTTCTCGGCGTGGCCGCGGCGATCGCCACCGCCTACTGGCTGCTTGCCGCCGTGTTCCTGCTGACCGTGCGCCACCGCGTGCAGTCGAGCGTGCGGGCGGAGGACATCTTCGATCCCCCCGTGGTCACGTTCGGGCTCTTGGCGATCGGACTGACATTCCTCATCGCGGGCCTGGCCAACTATCTCTACCGATGGTCGTTCCCCGCCACGTTTTCGATCGTCGGTGCCGTCCTGGCGACCGTGGCCTGGGGGCTCGTATCGTGCGTCAGCCGCTGGTGGCGGCTGCAGGCCCCGGGCACTGATTTCGATCCGCAACTGGCGATCGGCCTGGCGCTTGTCTTCGAGGCGATCATCGTCCTGGCGGCGATCGCCATCGCCGCCTCGACGCGTCTCGGACAGATCCCGACCTTGCTTGTGTGCGTGGGAGTGTTTCTCGTCGGTCTGGTCGGTGAATATTTCCTGTCGCTGGCCTCGGCCGGCCAAGGCTGGCTCCGTCCGCTGGCCGCCGTGGTGCCCAACCTGCAATTCTTCTGGCCGGCCGACGCGCTCACGCAAGGCAGCACGATCACCCTCGGCCACCTCGGCACGGTGACGGCCTATGCCGTCTGTCTGATCGTCGCCGCGATGAGCCTGGCGGTGATCCTGTTCCAGCGGCGCGACGTCGGATAGAACTCGCCTCAGCCAGCCTGTTGAGCCGCCGCGGCCTCGGCCTGCTCGAGCTGCTCACCGCACCGCACGAGCCGGGCCGAATTGAACACGACCGCCAGGCCGCTGACCACATGCAAGAGCGCTGCCATGACCGGCGACACGTAGCCCGCCCCTGCCAGGGCCACAAACGCGATGATGAAGAGTCCGCCGATCACCATGTTCTGCCGGATCACCGCGATCGTCTTCCGCGAGAGATCGATGAGGAAGGGGATCCGATCGAGATTGCTGTTGAGCAGCGCGATGGTCGCCGAATGGATGGCCACGTCGCTGCCGGCAGCTCCCATGGCGATCGATACGTCGCCGGCCGCCAGCGCCGGCGCGTCGTTCACACCGTCGCCAATCACGGCCACGCGATGGCCGGCGGCCTTGAGGGCGTCGACCATCTCCAGCTTCTCGTGCGGCAGCACCTCGGCCTTGAAATCATCGAAATGCATCTGGCCGGCCACCCGCTTTGCGACGCTCGCGCGGTCGCCTGTCAGCAGCACCAGCCGCGAGATGCCCATCGATTTGAGCCGGTCGACCGCGCCGGCCGCCTCGGGCCGGGCATTGTCCTCCAGGCCGATCCAGCCGATGTGACGGCCGTTGCGGACGACATGCAGCACGGAGAGACCCTCGGCCTCCGTCGACGACTGGATCACGTCGAGAGCCGCGGTGTCGATCTCGTGCGGCTCGGGCGCAGCCTCGGCCAGCCACGACGCCCTCCCCACCAGGATCGTGTCGCCGTTGTCGAACATCGCGACCACACCACGGCCGGCCACCTCCTCAAACCGCGTCGCCTGCGGCAGGTCGACGCGGGCCCGACGGGCCATTTCCGTGACGGCCCGTGCCACCGGATGGCGGCTGTTCTGCTCGGCGGCCGCGGCCAGCCGCAGCAGGTTTCCGGGCTCAACATCCTTCGACGGGGCCAGCCGCGTGACGGTGAGCACGCCGCTGGTCACCGTGCCGGTCTTGTCGAAGACAATCGCCGTGAGATTCCGCGCCGCCTCGAGGGTGGCCACGCTTTTCACGAGCACGCCGAGCCGGGCGGCCGCCGAGAGGGCGGCGACCATGGCCGTGGGCGTGGCCAGAATCAGGGCACTGGGGCAGGCGATGACCAGCATGGCGATGGCCCGGTTGAAGGCCGTATCGGGGTCGCTCTTGAGGGCGAAGAAGAGCACGACGCCGACGAGCATTAGGATCGTGGGCGTGTACCAGGCGGCATATTGGTCGACCAGACGCATGATGGGCGTCCTGGTCCGCTCGGCCTGGAGAATCAGGTCTTTGACGCGGCCCAGCAGCGTGTCGGCGCCCGCTTTCGTGACCTGCACGTCGAGCACGCCGGTGAGGTTGATCGTGCCGCCGAAGACCTCGTCGCCATCGGCCTTCTCGGCGGGAATCGACTCGCCCGTCACGCTCGCCTGATTGACCGTGCTCGCCCCCCGTTCGACCACGCCATCGGCAGGGATCGTGTCGCCGGGGCGGACGCGGACAACGTCGCCGGGGCACAGGCTCGTGGCCTCCACCAGTTCTTCCCGCTCGCCCATGATCCTGCTGGCCTTGGTGGGGGCCAGCCGGATCAGCGACTCGATGCTCGCCTCGGCGCCCGCCGCCGTCCGCTTCTCGATCAGCGACGACACGATCATGAAGAAGGCGACCGCCGCGGCCTCCTGATATTTGCCGCTGGCGACGGCGCCGATCACGGCCAAGGCCACCAGCGCGTTCATTCCCGCCTTGCCTGCGAGCAGGTCCTTCAAAGCCACAGCCACCAGGGGCGTTGCCAGAAGCGTTACGGAGATCGCCGCAGGCAGAGCCGCGAAGAACGGCTGCTTCCAGAACCAGCCGGCGGCCAGTGAACACAAGAGGAGCGTGCCTCCCACGAGGGTCGCGACGATCTGCACCCGCAAGGCCGTGCTCAGCTTCAGGGCCGCGGCCGATGTGGTCGCTGCCTCGTCCGCGGCCGCGCCGCTTGTCGCAGGATGCGGCCGCTCGAGCAGCGAGGAGGTCTCTGAAGCGATAGCTGTACTCACGGTATGCCTACTCCGTCCGGGAACTGGGTCTCTCTATCGATCGCCACGCGGCGATGCTCTGACTGCGATTCATCCACGCGGATCAAGACACGAGGATCAAGACACGCCTGTCAAGAATAGTCCACGCGACAACGCGAAACAAAAAACCGCGGCCGCCCGAAGGCGGCCGCGGCATATCGGACTTACTTAGAAACACAGGCTGCAGCGATCACTCAACCACACCACCGCCCACGCCCAGATTCGCGCCATTGCCCAGCTGGCGGATCCAGATTTTGTTCCGCAGCTCCTTCCCGAAGGCGCCCGCATTGAGTGTGTAGGATCCAGCCGTAGAATCCCGGAACGCACCGATGAACCCGTCCGGCTGGTTGTTGAGGCCGTCCTCGTCCCTGATCTTCGTGACATGGCCGTCAGCGAAGAGAACCTGGGCTGAGCCACCCACAAATCTCCCGTCACCGTCCTTTCGAGCGCCGACGATCGGCAGGATGTCATTGAACTCATGCACCTTGTCGGCGGGTTCGCTCGTCGCACCGTCGATGCCGATGACGACGTCGAGGCCGGCCTCCGGTGTGCATGTCATGCCGTCGGTGAACGACTCGACCGTGAAGTCACCCGCCTTGAGGAGTGGCGGGTTGCCATCGGCACCATTGAGCCCTGTAAACGTGTTGACCGTATCGGCATAGGTCTGGGTCACCGTAGCGTCGTTACCGTCGCCGTTGCGGGAGTTGGAGACACAGGCGATCAGATCCCTGGAGACGGTGGTCTTCATCAGCTTCGACTCACTGAGCGGACCATCGCCGTCCAATGGGCACTTGCTGGGGTCTGCCGTGGAGAAGTCCATGTCCGACGGCACGGTGCCACCGGAGCCGAGGACGTCGCCCCGGCTGAAGTGCCAGGTGGTGGTGAAGTTGCTGTTATGGCCATCGTCCCAGACCTTCTGAAACTGAGCCGCGGTCGTGACGTCCTTCGGACCGTTCGTGCCGCCAAAGTTCAGGTTTCCGTTTTGACCCTTCCAGCGGGTCTTGTTGCCTTTACCGGTAACGTTCGTCGCCCCGGTGTAGTCGCCCACCTTCTCGTTGACCTTCGACGGGTTGAGGGCGTCGAGGGCCTTGCCTGGGTTGAGGACCTTGTTCTTGATCACGTCGGCCACCCAGCCGACGCGTCGCACGTCACCATCGCGGAGATGGTCAAAAGCACCTGTCGACATTTGGCCGCGCTCGGCGACGTCCTGGTCGGCAGTGATGAGGAAAGACCGCCCGAACCCGGCGAGGCTCGTATTGGCCGTCGCGGCGATCGCCGATTGACGGGCCGAAGAGAGAGCCGGAAGCAACAGGGCCACGAGCAGCCCGATGATCGCAATGACGACGAGCAACTCCACCAGCGTGAAGCCTCCCCGTCTCTGGAACGATGAAGAACGCATAAAGCAATTCCTTTGGTTGGTATTTGAGACCGGTGACAGCACCGCCCCGGAGACATCCTCCGAACCGGCTCAGGCAGGCTATGGGCAGACGATGAGCCGATTGTGTATCTGTTGTGAGAATTATGTGAGGACACTGGATTCCGATGGGACGCCGCCGTGCGGCAAAGACATGTAAAACAGGCCCACCGCCAGCAACGAGAACGCGGCGGCGAGCAGGCCACGCTGCTCGGCGACCCATGCGACCGACTCGCTGGTCACGACGACTGTGCCGCCACCCGCCTGGGCACGAGCCGGCCGCTCGTGTCGGTGACCTGCCCGCCGCGGTCGCCGGCCTCGTGGTATTCGGCGTCCTGGTTCACGTTCCAGACGTCGAACAGCTGCTCGCCGGCCAGGATGTTCCGCGCGGTCAGCATCGCCGTCATCATCGCGTGGTCTTGGTTGTTGTATTTGTGCATGCCGTTGCGGCCGACGAGGTGCAGGCCGGGATAGTGGGCATCCAGTTCGCTGCGAATCGTCTCGACGTGTTGGGCATACTCGTCATCGTAGACCGGATAGGCCTTCGGCTGGCGGACCACGTGGCCGTCGAGCACGTCACCGGCCGCCACCAGCCCCAGTGACGCGAGCTCTCGGGAGGCGAGCTTGACCAGATCGGCGTCGCTGCTCGACCAGAGTCCATCCCCCTCGAAACAGAAGTATTCCAAGCCATAGCACGCCAAATCTGCGTCTGGCACCATCTCCGGCGACCAGCTTGCAAAATTCTGTACCCGGCCCACCTGCACCCCCGGCTCGTGGATGTAGATCCAGTTGTCATCGAACCGGTTGGTTGGCCGAACGATCAGGGCCACGGTAAGGAAATCCCGGTAACGGAGTTTCGCAGCGGCCTCGAGCACGGGGGCCGGCAGGGCGGGCTTGATGCTGGTCGCCAGCTCACGCATCGGCGCCGAGGAGATCACATGATCCGCCTCGAGCCACTCAACGCCTGCCGTGGTGTCATCAACCTTACCAGCGTCGGCCGCCTTACCAGCGTCATCAGGCTTGCCGGCGTCGGCTACCGACGTCTGCCGGAAGCCGACCCGCCACCGGCCACCGGCCGGCAGCTTTTCAACCGCGGTCACATGGGCACCCATGCGAATCGTGCCCCCCTGCTTCCGCGTGCGGTCGGCCGCCGCCTCCCACATCATGCCGGGCCCCTTGCGCGGATAGCGAAAGGTGTCGATGAGCGTTTTGATCGTCTGCGAACGATTTGCCGGGGCGCCTTTTTTCTTTGGAAACAGCGCCGCCCGGATCGCCGTGGAGAGCGACAGCCCCTTGATCCGCTGAGCCGCCCAGTCGGCGGAAATCTCGTTGCAGCTCATCCCCCAGACCTTCTCCGTGTAGGTTTTGAAGAAGATGCCGAAAAGACGCCGGCCGAATTTGTTCGAGACCCAGTCCTCGAACGTCCGGGGGTTTTTGACCGGAAAGAGCCGCGCCTTCGCATACGACGCCACGCATCGGGCCGACTCGAAGAGACCAAGGTTTTTGAGTGCCTCGCCTGCCTTCAGCGGGTAGGCGTAGAACTTGCCCCCGTAGTAGATCCGTGATGAGCGGGGGCGATGGAGCAGGTCGTCGCCCAGTAGTTCCGTCCAGAGGTCCTCCACCTCCTGCGATTTGGAGAAAAACCGGTGTCCGCCGATGTCGAAGCGGAACCCCTGGTATTCAACCGTCCTGGAAATGCCGCCGACATACCGAGGATCCCGCTCAAGAACAGTGACGTTCACACCCTCCCGCGAGAGCAGGAAGGCCGCCGTGAGGCCGGCCGGACCGGCGCCGATGATTGCGACATGCTCAGGCAGGGTCATGGCGAGGGGTCTCTTTTCGCAGGTTTTTCCGGTTTTTCGGCCGCAATTTTCTAATAGTAGCCCAGCCCGGGCAAAGCGTCTCGAAAAGGCGTCTTTTAGGATTGGCCGGCGGCCGCCCTCAGGCGAGGGGGCCGGGCCTCATCGGAAACTCACACGGTTTGGGGGTTTCGGTGAGGTAGTTTACTACACAGCCCTCCTTCGTCCCGACCTCCATATTCAGCGGAGCACTCGCCCATGAGTTCTGCAAATGCTCGTGCAGGGGAACGCGAATGGAAACCGAAGATGAAAAACCGGGGCCGAAAGGCCCCGGCGTCCGCCAGTGTTTCGTCGCAGGCGGCGGATCGGGCGATGGCCAATATCAAGGACCTCAAGCGCCGTCGCGACCGGGGCGAGGACGTCGATACTGCCTACCTGACCAAGGTCAGCCGGTCGCTCGAGGCACCGGCCAAGGACGGCGATGTCGCGGCGAAAGCCAGCCAGACTCAGGGGAAAATATCCCGTTCGTCGGTGCTCGCCGGCGTCCTCGGGCTGGCAGCGATCCTGCTGGTGATCGGTGGCGTGAGGGCTTTCGGTTCGGCACGCTATTCCGTGGCCGGAACCGTCCGACTCGATGAGCAGCCTCTGGCGGGCGTTGAACTGCTGTTCCACCCATCCACAACCCAAGGTTCCACGTCCCGGACCACCACCGCAGCGGACGGGGCGTTTTCGCTCGGTGGTCTTCCTGCGGGCATTTACAAAGTCACGCTCGGCGGAAGGGATGACTCCGCGGCCGCCATTCCGCTCTCTTACAAGAGACCTGAGTCAACGCCGTTCCGGCTTAAAATCCGGAAAGACCTCGATAATGTCTCGCTGTACGCCGTGCATCCCAAGCGGCGTTGAGCGGGCGTTGTGACCGCCTCGGCCGTTGCGTCTGGTGCTGCGTCTGGTGCTGCTTGAGCGACGGCTCGGACTTGAGCGATGGCTCGGAAAAGATGAGGCCGCGGCACGCTCGACGAAGCCACTCGACGCGGTCCAACGGCAGGGGCACATGCCCCGTCCGGAGTCAGTCAGGGTATAGTACGGGCTCAGGGTGATGCCGCAACGTTCACCCGTCGCCAACATCCTTCGACGTCGGCATCCCGAGACCCGCGTACATCCTGTTTGAATCCTGGAGGCTCCGCCATTGAAAATTGCTTTTCCCTGCCAGCAATGCGGGAAGCAGTTGGTGGCGGACTCAGGCCTGGCGGGCCGGACCGGCCGCTGCCGCTATTGCGGGCAGAGCATGCTTGTGCCGAGCGGCCAGGGCAGCACGGCTGGCCAGCGGCCAGTCCATTCGGGGACCTCGGCGAAAGCCTCGGGGCAAGAAGCCTCGCCTGAGGGGTCGCCCGTGGTCGCACGGGCTCCCGTCGCCGATTGGCGAACGGCAGTCGCCAGCCAACTCATACAGCCGGGCGGCACCAGCGCGGCGGCGGCCAGCACTGGCGCGGCGGCAGCCAGCACCAGCGCGGCGGCGGCCAGCCGTCGTGCTCCGCGTTCCGGCCGCGCCGATTCGGGCTCGGCGGCGACTGCTGCCGGCGGCTACAGCCTCCGCCCCGTCACGCCCGCCAAGGTGCAGGCGATCGCGGCAACAGACTGGGACAACGCCGAACTCGGGGAGGCAGTCGCGCCGCCGGCGAGCATCTTCGCAAGGTCGGCTACCGCAGCGGCCACCGCACGGCCGGTGCCCAGCGGTCCATCGCCGGTGTTTATCGCCTACCGCATGTTCTTCAGCCTGCTGGCCCGGGCGACGACCTGGATCAGCGAGACCAGCTACACGGTGTCGTTCGTCATCATCATTCTGTCGGTCGCCAGCGGGATGATCGGACGGCACTCGCTCGCCGCGCTTGGATGCGGCACGATCGTCGCCCTCAATCTCGTCGGCCTCGCGGGCGACCTCGCCAGTCTCGTGACGATGTCGTTTCGGAAGAATCCCCTGCGTGGGGCCCTCTTCCTCATCCCGCCCTTCACGTTCTACTACCTGTGGTCCGACTGGGATCGCTACCGCGACACGGTCAGCAGGATGCGGATCCCGGCCGTGACGCTCGCCCTGGTCGCCGCGGCATACATGTTCGTACCGTGGCTCCGCGGGGGCAAGGAAAGCGAGGGTGTTTTTGGCGAGGCCGCCACGCAGGTGGTCGGCACCCTCGAAGAAAAACTGGGCGGTCCAGGGGCCAGTATCGAACAGGGCCTGAAGACGGCGAGAGCCTGGGTCCGGGAGGTGCCGCTCCCGGCGGCCTTGTCCCCGCCCACCTCGGATGGCCCCACTCCGCCCGCCCCCGGCCCGAAGCCGTGATGGACGGGCTCCCGGTGGGCGGTGAAAAGCACCTTGCCACCACTCCCGCAAGAAAGACCACCGATGCATGCCATGAACGACCGACCCGACCACCGGGACGATCCACACCCCTCAGCCGAACTCGACATCGACCTCGAGCCGGCTGAAGGGCTTGGACGCTCCCAGGAGAACGCCGCGACGACAGCGCGGCTGCGGTCGGGCCTTACCGCCGTCGCCGGATTCCTGACCCTGTTCCACCTGCTGTTCATCGTGGTCAAGGCGACCGGGCCCGCGTCCGGGCCCGCCTCGGTCTCCGACGCCCCAACGTGGTCGCTCCTGCTGCGGGCGGTCGTGGCGGGGATCGTGTTCGTCCTCCTCCGGTATGCGCCGCGGCTCACCGGGTGGCAGGTGCGGGCCTTGGAGGTGTTTCTGCTCGGCTTTGAGATGCTGACCCTGCTGGCCGCCCAGTATCTCTCGGGCATGGACCTCATTGATCAGAATGATCTGGTTGATGCCGTCGCCGTCCAGAAAAATGGCGTGATCCGGACGCTCGTGCTGATGGTCTGCTGGGGCATCTTCGTGCCCCGCGGCCCAACCGCGACGGCCAGGACGGTGGTGACAATGGCGACCGCTTTGATCCTCTGTCACGGGGTCGTCCTGCACCATGCCGACACGGCCCATCTCAATATGGACGACGTCGCCAACCACCAGATCGTCATGTCGAATGCCCTCTTCTTGATCATGGGCGTGGCCCTGTCGACGCTCGCCGCCTGGGTGCTGCGGGGCCACGACGCAGACCAGAACGCAGACCACGACACGGCCGATCGCGTGGGGCCCTACCGTCTGATCCGCAAGCTCGACGAAGGGGGCGCCGGCGAGGTCTATCTGGCGGAGCATGAGGTCCTCAAGCGGCAATGCGGCCTGAAGATCGTCCGCAACAGCGGCCCGGATGTGGCCGCCCGGTTCGAGCGGGAGGCGCGGGCGGCCGCGCAGCTTTCGCATCCCAACACGGTGGCTGTGTTCGATGCCGGGCGCACCGCCGACGGCAGCCCCTATCTCGCGATGGAGTATCTCCCCGGCCGCTGCTCCGCCGACATCGTGCACGACTCCGGGCCGATGCCCAGCTCCCGTGCGGTGCACCTCGGCCGCCAGGTGTGCGGTGCCCTGACCGAGGCCCACCGTCTGGGGCTCGTCCATCGCGATCTGAGCCCCTCGAATGTCTTCGTGTCGATCCTCGGCGGCCGCTGCGACGTGGCGAAGCTGCTCGATTTCGGCGCGGTCGGGGAGACGACCGGGGCCGCGGGCCATGCCCCTGCTCCCGACGGGCTCGTCGCCGGCACGCCAGAGTATGCCGCCCCCGAACTGGCTGTCGCCAGTCGTGAAGTCGACTGCCGGGCTGATGTCTACGGGCTCGGCGGACTGCTCTATTTTCTTGTTACCGGCCAGCCGCCGTTTGTGCGGGACACGCCGGCCGACGTGCTGAGAGCCCACGTGTCGGAACCGGTGACGCCCCCTCACGAACACACCGCAGACATTCCCGCCGACGTCGAGGCGGTGATCCTCCGCTGCCTCGCCAAACGGCCAGAGGATCGCTTTCCCGATACCCGGGCAGTGGCGGATGCCCTGGCAGCGTGCGGATGCGCACCGGAGTGGAACGACGCTCGCGCCGAGGCCTGGTGGCTTGAGCAGGCGTCGGCATCCGCCGAGGAATCCGGCCCGCTGTCGCCGCAGGCATGATGTGGGCTCTGCCGGGCGAAACAGACTTCACAACAGGGTCCGCAGGGAGTCGATCGATGGAAATACAACGGCTGCTCAAGGCCACCATCCAGTTCCAAGCCAGTGATCTCCATGTGCAGGCCGGCAGCCCGCCGACGGTTCGCGTCGACGGCACGATGGTCGCCATCAACGCCCCGCCGGTGACCGCCGAGGAGCTCCGCGCCCTCGTCGCCGAACTGGCCGACGAACCGCAGTCGCATCGCCTGGAGACCGATCGCAGCTGCGACTTCTCCCACACCATTCCCGACTGCGCCCGATTCCGCATCAACGTCTTCTACGAGCAGGGCAACCTCTGCCTCGCCGCCCGTGCGATCCCGCTGAAGATCAAGTCGTTCGCCGACCTCGGACTGCCGGCGGTGCTCGCGGACATCGCGGAGGAACAGCGGGGACTGGTGCTGGTGACGGGCACGACGGGCAGCGGCAAGAGCACGACGTTGGCGGCGATGATCGACCATCTCAACCGCACCCGGCGGCTGCGGATCATCACTGTCGAAGATCCGATCGAGTTCGTTCACGTGTCGCAGAAGAGCCTGATCGCCCAGCGTGAGATCGGCCGCGACACGCCGAGCTTCGCAGAGTCGCTCAGACGCGCCCTGCGGCAGGACCCCGACGTGATCCTCGTCGGCGAGTTGCGGGACGCCGAGACCATGCGGATCGCGCTCCAGGCCGCCGACACCGGCCACCTTGTCTTCAGCACCGTCCACACCACCAACGCGTCTTTCACGATGCAGCGGCTCGTCGCCATGTTCCCGCCCGAAGAGCGGGATCTTCTGCAGACGGAGCTGGCGACCAACCTCGCTGCAGTCGTCAGCCAGCGACTGGCGACCCAGAAGCAGAAGGACAAAGGCCGGATTGCCGTGCTCGAAATCATGCGGAACACCGCGGTGGTGAGCAAGGCGATCCACGAGGGCCGGATCACGAGCCTGCCGCAGGCGATCGCCAATCGGGAGAACGGCATGCAGCTGTTCGACCAGCACCTCGGGCAGCTCTACACGTCGGGGCAGATCAGCGGCACCGAGGCCCTCCGCCTGGCGACCAATCCAGAAGCGGTGGCGCTTGCGATGCGGGGAATGAGCACGCTCGACACGGCGTCGGGCCTGGTCGGCTAGGCCCCGCGGGAAGGCCGGCACGCTCCTCCCCCTCACAAACCCGCACCGCAACACGCGGCGATTCGCCCTGGAAACGCCGGGCCCGGCTGAATGGCTGGCTCGCTGGACGCCTGGCTGGCTCGCTGGACGCGTGGCTGCCTGGCCCGATTTTGCAAGCTATGCTCGTTGGGGAAGCCCTGCGGCCGCGGCCCGGCGGGCCTGCTGCCGCATCCCCCACCACCGGACACATTCCCGTGACGAGTCTCTTCGAGCACCTGCCGATCTCCCGTCGCCTCCTGCTGATCAGCCTGGCCTACACGCTGCCGATCGCCGTGTTGCTCTATTTTGTCGTGGGCGGGATCAACCAGGACATCCGGTTTTCGGAGCTTGAAAAGATCGGCAATGCCTATCAGCGGCCGCTGGCGGTGCTGCTCGAGCATGTGCCTCAGCATGCGCTCGCTGCCAGTCGGGGCATCGAATCCAGCGGGCGGGCTGATGCCGATCTCGCCAGAAGCCGGAGCGAGATCGACCGGGCCTTTGCGGCCCTGCGGGAGATCGATGCCCGGCATGCCGGCGACCTGCAGTTCACCGGCGAGGGTCTGGCCAAACGTAACCGGGCCCAGATCGCTCCCGCTACTGTGCAGCGGGAATGGGAGGCCTTGAAGCAGGCGGCCGCGGGTGACACGGCCAACGCCCATGCCAGCCTCCTCGAAAAAATTCTGCTGATGATCAAGCATGCGGGCGACACCTCCAACCTGATTCTCGACCCTGATCTCGACAGCTACTACCTGATGGACATCACCCTGCTGGCACTGCCAGAGATGCAGCGCCGCTATGCCGAGGCGCTCACCACTTTCGACCGGCTGGACCGACAGCCGTCGCTGACGGCCGACGATCGCACCGCCATCGCCGTGCTGGCATCGCAGTTTTCCACCGATCTTGCCCGGATCGGCGCGGACGTCGACACCGCCCTGGTCGAAGACGGCAACTTCTACGGCACGCTCGACACCCTGCAGGTGGGCCTGCAACCGGGTTTCAATCGCTATGCGGCGGCCTTGCGGCCGATGCTCGACGCCTTGGCCGCGGCCGGGTCAGCCGACGGGGCTGCTGCCATCGGCTCCCTCGGCGGGCCGAGCCTGGCAACGAAGGCGGCCAAGGCTGCCAGCTTCGCCTTCTGGAGGGAGAGCGTCGATTGGCTCGATAGCCTGCTCGACAGGCGGCTGACGCACTACCGACGGCTCCGCATCGGATCACTCGCCCTGTCCGCGCTGGCATGGCTCGCGGCCGCCGGCCTCGTGACGGTGATCTCCCGCAGCATTGCCGGCCCCTTAAGCCAGATCGTGGGCACGCTCAATGCCGCCTCCGATCAGGTCGCCCTTGGCGTGGAGGAGATCTCGCGGAGCAGCGAATCGCTCGCTTCGAGCACCCAGGAGCAGGCCGCCTCGCTTGAGGAGGCGGCCAGTTCGGTCGGCCTGATCACCGACATGACGCGGCAAAACGCCGCCGATGCCAGGCATGCCAATACCCGCAGTATGTCGGCCATGACATTCGCCACCGACAGCAAGCCGTCGATGGCACGCATGTTGGCGGCGATGGAAGCCATCAAGGCGTCGACCGACAAAACGACTCTTGTCGTCAAATCAATCGCCGAAATCGCCTTTCAGACCAACCTGCTCGCGCTCAATGCCGCCGTGGAGGCCGCCCGTGCCGGAATAGCGGGCCAGGGATTCGCCGTGGTCGCGGAGGAGGTTCGCAGCCTCGCGAAACGGTCCGCAGAGTCGGCCCGCAACACGACCGATCTCATCGATCATGTGAAGGCCAGCACCCGCAATGGCGTGGCCGTCGTCGAGGACGTGGCCGGCACGCTCGACAAGATCACCGAGAGTGCCCAAGCCGCTGCCACGCTGATCGCCGGTGTCGCAACCTCCAATGCCCAACAGGCCGACGGCATCCGGCAGCTTGGCGTCGCCGTCGACCAGATGAATGCGGTGACGCAGTCGAATGCCGCCAATGCCGCCCAGACCGCCTCTGCCAGTTCCGAGATCACCGCCCAGGCCAAGGGGCTCCACGACCTTGCCAGCCGCCTTCGGGAGATGGTCGACGGCCGGTTACCGGGAAGCATCCGGCTCTAGGGGGTTTCCCATATGACGGGAAAGCCCATGCGACGGGGAAGCCTATGTGACGGGGAGGCCTGGGCATGCGATGATGCCAGCGGCCGCCCCAGGCCGTGTTGTTCGCGGCCGGACAATCGCGGTGGTCCTGATTCGCCACCGTGGAGTGCGGCATGATTCCTACCATCGAACATTCCAGCCTGCTGACGATCCTCTACTGGCTGCTGATGATCCCGATCGCGATCGTCGTGCTCGTCCGCGTGACAGGATTCTGGGCGGATGACGGCCCGGGAACGGTCTCCAGCGCCATCTGGACGATTGTCGTGATGGCGCTGGCTGTCTACCTCACCTACGATCTCTCCGGATATGCGTTTGCCCGCATGATGCAAGACCCGCAGTTGGGCATCGCCTTTCCGCCCCGCTATCACTTCTGGAACTGGATGCAGGAGCCGCAGAGCCTGAAGTGGCATGTGCTCGGTTTCGTGCCGATGATCCGCTATCTGCCCGTGACCTTCGCTCTGTGCGCCGGAGCGATCGTGCAGGTCATCCTCTGGAAGATCCCGTTTCGCGTCGGCATGATCGTGTTTGTCAGCCAAGTGCTGGTCGACATCTTCGCGATGGCGATGCTGTCGCTTGTGTTCAGCTTCTTTGTCGGAGTCCACGAGGGAGCCGTCGCCAAAGGGCAGCCCCACCACGGAGCCGGCGGCCACGCCAGGAGTCGTGGCGGCAACCATGCGGCCGCTGAGCCTGACGGCCTACGGGGAATGCAGCAGCGGATCGAGAGTCTGGGGGCGGCGGAAGGCCCGCTGGCCCGTCGGTTGTGGCGTCGCTGGGCAGCGGTCAACCAGCTCCTGCAGCCGGTCTACGACCTGCTGCAACCAGTCACGCGGCACCTCCCGCTGCCCGTCCGGGATTTCCTCAACGGCGGCGGGTGGTTCATCGTCATTCCCACAGCGATCGCGGTTGTGCGGTACTGGCCCGGCATTCGTCCCCGACGCCGGCTGACCACCGGGCCGTAAGCACCACGCGGGCAGCACGGGCGTGGTCCCACCCCACACCCGCAGTGTTGGCATGGGATCAAACGACGAACGATCAGCCCCGACGTCGCAACAGCGGCGCGAGCCGGGCGATCGCCAGGTCGATATCGGCGATCGATGTCGTCCGGCCGATGCTCAGCCGGACCGCGCCGCGAACCACCTCCGGCGCAAGCCCCATCGCGACGACCGCGGGAGCCGGTTCGCTCGACCCACTCGCGCAGGCCGTGCCCGTCGCCAGACAGACGCCCGCCAGATCTGCCGCCATCGCCAGGGACTGCCGGTCGAGACCGGGAAACGCGATGGTGGAAATGTGGGGAGAGCGTCTGCCGGAGGCGGCGATGACCACCGCCTTGATGCCAGCCTCTCGGGCGGCGTCGGCCAGCCGCGACTCGAGCCGCTCGCGAAGACCGGCCAAGTGCCTGGCCAACTGGTCGCGATCCGCTGCCGCCAGTTCCAAGGCCCGGGCGAATCCGGCCGCCAAAGAGACCGCCTCCGTCCCGCCACGCAGACTATGTTCCTGCGTGCCAGCCTGGAACGGTTGGATGGCCACGCCACCGCGGACAAGCAGCCCGCCGATGCCACGGGGACCGCCAAACTTGTGCGGTGCGAGGGTGAGCGTGGCGGCCGACAGGTCTCGAAACACGATGCGCATGAGACCGGCCGCCTGTGTGGCGTCGACGTGGATGTTCGTGCCATCAGGGCAGCCGTCGGGCGCTGGCAGATGGTCGATTGAACCGGTCTGGCCGCAGACGCTCGTCAGCGACACGATCCGCGGTGTGTGTGTGTGGCTGTGGTCGTCTGCATATGGTTGAGCAAGAGCCTCCACAACCGCAGCCGAGGCGGTGCCGTCGTGGGCATCGAGCGCCAGTTCACGGAGCCGCCACCCGCGGCGGCCGGCAGCCATGGCGGCGTTCACGATGCTCGGGTGATCACGGCGAGAAAAAAGCACTTCGCCGGGAGCATCTGCCGCGGCGGTCATACCAACGATCGCCAGTTGATTGGCTTCGCTGGCCCCCGAGGTGAATACCAGTCGGTCGCGATCGGGCCCGGCACCACGGCCGCCGAGCAGCGCCATGATCGTGTCGCGGGCATCCTCGAGCACCTTCCGCGCCGATCGGCCCAGAGCATGCTGGCTCGACGGGTTGGCAAAGGCCAGCGCATCCGCCTCCATGATCGCCGCGGCCACCGCGGGGTCGAGCGGTGTGGCGGCAGCATGGTCAAGATAGAGTGGGGGCGGCGTGGGCATGCCCCGAGTGTACGTCCACGCTTCAGGGACGCACGAGCGTTGCAATCAACTGGTCAATCTCCGCGGCGATGCCGGGGTGAAGCGACCGCCGCTCCTCGGTGACCCGGATGCCGTGGAGCACCGTTGTGTGGTCGCGTCCTCCGAACGCCGTGCCGATCGTCCCGAGGCTGGCGGGAGTCAGCCTCCGTGAGAGATACATCGCCATGCCGCGAGCATGGGACACCTGCCGGCAGCGGGAAGGACCCGTCAGATCGGCCGCCGTCAGACCATGCTTCCGGGCTGTCGCACCGATGACCCGACGCAGCGTGGTGGTCGGCCGAAGGTCGGAGACATCATTATCGGCATTATCGGCCGGGCATCGCGTTGTATTGCCGGGGGGCATTGAAACGACCAGTCCCCCCGCCAACCGTGAGGCGAGTGATGCCTCGAGGCTTGTGCAGGCGATGGGGTGGATCCGCAGGGTCGCGATGAATGCCGTGCCAGCAGCAATCGCGGCATCGAACAGATGGGCCAGAGCCCGCTGAACATCCCAGGCGGTGATTTGCTCGACACCGTCGACGATGATCAGTCGCGACGAGACAAACCGCTCGTGCATGCGATCGATGGTGTTGTGCGACAGGGCTGCGGCCAGATCACGTCCGAGCGAACGGCCATCCCACATGACCTGTGTTGGCGTCTTATGGCTGGCTGTATGACCGGCTGTTTTTTCAAGGCCATGTTCAAGCCCATGTTCAAGGCCTTGATTGACAAACCATTCGGATACCAGCCTGGATTTTCCCGATCCGGCCGGCCCGACGATCACAAGCGGGTTGTAGCCCGTCAAAGAGCCCGCCACAACGTCCGCGGCGACTGCTGCGAGGGCATGATGCACCAGCCGAGACCCGGCGGTGGGCCGAGGCTGTGATCGGTTCAGATCGGCGGTATCCAAGGCAGACACGGGGGCAGACACAGGCGACGTCCCAGCGGGGAACGCGGCCTCCATGCCGACTTGAAGCGATATCAGAACATGCTCGAAGATTAGGAGCCTACCGCGGTTTGAACCACCACAAAAGGCCTCCACCGGAAACCGGCGTCGCAGGAGCGTTCGACACGGGATCCGCTCACCCGGCGGGGCAATACTCAACGATCCCATCGCTCACGCTCCGGGCTTGTATGAGGGCGGGACGTCACACGATCCCATCGCTTACGCTCCGGGCTTGTATGAGGGCGGTGAACAGATGCATCGAAAACGAACGGACAAGTTAAAAACTTGCCGCCACAAAACAAGAACAGTCGGGTGTTGGAACCGTGTTGGTTCCATCGCGACGACAGATCCTGCCGCCAACTGACATTTTCAGACACACTCAACCAGCACCCAATCCGCTGGCAGACAGCATCCGTCTGACAGGCCTCTGGCCTCAAAACCACGCTCTACCATCATCTTCCCTACCGTCTTCCACCATCGATACGACAGGGAGCTGGCATGTTTTCCACACCCGTCGCAGCCCTCCCGCGACTCTGCCTGTGTGGGTTTTAGACGGCAATTCGACCTTTTTTCAGGGTTCCAGCCTCTCCCGCATTCGCGAGGTTGTAACGAGAAAAGGCGGCTCTCCTACTCCTCATCCTCCTGTATTTCTCCTTCCTACAAATCCATTCAAAGAGAATAGAGAGAAGAGGAGAAAGCCTTCCCGAAAAAGGGCCTTTCCGGAGCCGGCAGGGGCATGCCAGACGGCCCTGAGTCGGGTACACTAGCGGTCTTCCAACTGGTCTTCCAATTTGTGTCGGCACCGGGCCATGACCTGCCTCGGAACGAGGCCGCGGCCGGTTCGAGTCCGTGGAAAGGACTTACGTTTTTCGATGAAAGTGCGTTTGAACCGCGAGCCGCTGCTCGCCGCCCTGCAGAGTGCGTCAGCCGTCGTGCCGGCACGCTCACCCAAGCCCGTGCTCTCGAACGTGAAGTTGGAGGTACAGGGGGTGTCGGCCGTACTGTCGGCGACCGATCTCGAAGTAGGCATTCGCATCGAACTTGAAGTCGGTGAGTCGGGAGCTGCCGGGGCCGTGCTGCTGCCAACGGGACGCCTGATGGCGATCGTACGCGAGAGTCAGCCGGGCACAGTGTTCGACATCCATTCCGACGGCACGGCGGCTGTCGTCAAGGCCCCTCGCAGCGAGTTCCGCTTGCCGGCGGAGGATCCGCTCGAGTTTCCCACGGTGGCTACTTTTCCATCGGAGCCCTGTT
The DNA here is from genome assembly GCA_044237545.1 of Pirellulales bacterium. Classification (GTDB taxonomy): domain Bacteria; phylum Planctomycetota; class Planctomycetia; order Pirellulales; family UBA1268; genus CAMCQY01. The sequence goes on along the minus strand of JBIIFB010000038.1, from coordinate 4,412 downwards.
ACGAACTCAGTCCGCCGTTGGTCCGTGAACTCGTCAAACGGACCGTGTTTTCCACCGACAACGAATCGAGCCGGTATGCACTCGGGGGCGTGCTCCTGGAATTTTCAGGGCAGACTTCGCCGTGCAGTGTGATCGCTGTCGGCACCGACGGTCGTCGCCTCGCCAAGATGGAGGGACCTGCGGTGTCCAAGGACGGCACTCCGGCGGATTGGCAGCCGATCGTACCGGCCCGTGCCATGCAGTTGATCGAGCGATGTCTGGGTGATGCCAGCGTGCCTGTGCATGTGGCGGTGCGTCCCAGTGAGATTCTCGTGAGAACGGGGCCGACGACGATTTCGGCGAGGCTGGTCGAGGGCCGTTTTCCGCGATGGCGGGATGTGTTTCCTGATCGCCCGGATGCGGCCCGGGTGAAGGTCGTGGCGGGGCCGCTGCTCGCGGCGGTCCGGCAGGCGGCCATTGTGACCAGCGAACAGTCGAAGGGTGTCGATTTTGCATTCGAGCCCGGACAACTCGTTTTGTCCGGCCGGTCGGCGGAGAGCGGCGAAAGCCGGATCGAACTACCGATTGAACACGGCGGCACGACCGTGAAAATCAAGCTTGATCCACGGTTTATGAGTGAATTTCTCCGGGTGCTCGACGGTGCCACCAACGTGACGATTGAGCTCACCGATGCCCAGAGTGCCTGTGTCTGCCGTACCGACGATGGCTATGGCTACGTGATCATGCCGCTGGCAGCCGATTAGAGGCAGCCCACGAGTGGCTGCCGACGAGTGGCTGACCTTGAGGGACCGGCGACGAGTGCCATTATTTTCGAAGAGTTTTCCCGCGACGATCCCCCAGATCATTTCCCCGACACGAGTCTGATATCTGTTCGATGCATCCAGGCCAGAAACCATCCGCCGCCCCGGGACCCCGCTCGATCGGCAGCGTCATGTCGAGGCTCTTGGCCCGCACGGGATACGACCAGGAACAGGGCTCAGACAGTCTGGCTATTGCCTGGCAGCAGGTGGCACCGGCAAGTTTCCGGGGCAGTTCCCAGGCTGGCCTCGTGCGGCGGGGCGTGTTGGAGGTGTTTGTGAGCCACTCGGCACTCGTGCAGGAGATGGGGTTTCACAAACGTGAGGTACTTGCCCGGCTGGGTGAAATCGTTCCTGGAGAGGGAATCACCGATATCCGTTGCCGGGTCATGGTCGATGCAGGCCATGGCGACGGTGGCCCCTAGGTGCTTGGGAAAAGTTCAGCTGGGAAAAGTCCATTTGGGAAAAGCTCAGCAGAGTGTTTGGTTTTGTAAATATTGTTGATTTTTAGGTGTTGTTTGTTTTTTGGAGACTTCCGCCATGGCCGATGAATCGCAGCAGGCAGACTACACGTCTGCCGACTTGAAGCACCTCTCCGACCGGGAGCATGTTCGCGAACGCTTCGGCATGTACATCGGCGACAACACCGCCCGTGGGCTCCATCACCTCGTCTACGAAGTGGTGGATAATTCGATCGACGAATGCATGGCCGGCTTCGCCAAACATGTGAGCGTGACGGTCAACGTCGATGGCAGCGTGACCGTCGAGGACGATGGCCGCGGCATCCCGACCGATCGCCACCCGCAACTCTCCGAGGAGATGGACCGGGAGGTCTCGACCCTCGAAGGCGTGATGACGGTGCTCAAGTTCGGCGGCAAGTTCGAAAAGGGTGCCTACCAGACCTCGGGTGGACTCCACGGCGTGGGCGTGACCGTCGTCAACTTTCTCTCCGAATGGTGTGAGGTCGAGGTTTCCCGCGACGGCCACGTCTGGCAGCAGGAATACCAGCGCGGCGAGCCTACCGGCCCCGTGCGGAAGATGGGGACGACCACCCGCACAGGCACGAAGACGACCTTCAAACCCGATCCACAGATCTTCCCGCAGACGAAATTTTCCTGGGACGTCCTCGCGCGTCGCCTGCAGGAGTTGGCGTTTTTGAACTCGGGCGTGCGGATCACCTTTTCCGACGCCGCCAGCGGGCAGAAGGAGGAGCATCACTATGAACGGGGCGTGGTGGAATTCATCGAGTGGCTGAACCGCTCGAGCGACGCCGTGCACGCCGACGTGATTTCGATCCGCGGTGAGGCCGATGGCGTCTCGTGGGACATCGCCCTGCAGTACACGACTGAATACACGGAGAACGTCCATAGCTATGTCAACAACATCACGACCTCGGAGGGGGGCACACACGTCTCCGGCTACCGGTCGGCCCTGACCCGCACGCTCAACGCCTACGGTAAGAAGAGTGGCATTTACAAGGATCTGGTGCCGACGGGCGAGGATGTCCGCGAGGGGCTGACGACGGTGATCAGCGTGCGGGTGCCGCACCCGCAGTTCGAAGGCCAGACCAAGACCAAGCTCGGCAATGGCGAGGTGGAAGGCATCATCAATTCGGCGGTCGGTGACTATCTGTCGAAGTATCTCGAGGAAAACCCGAAGAGTGCCAAGGCGATCGTTCAGAAGGGAGTGCTCGCAGCCGAGGCCCGCACCGCGGCCCTGAAGGCCAAGGCGTTGCTTCGGGAGCGGAAGGGCGCTCTCTCGGGGGGTGGGCTGCCGGGCAAACTCCGCGACTGCACCAGCCGCGACGTGGAAAAGTGTGAGATCTATCTCGTGGAGGGTGATTCTGCCGGGGGCTCGGCCGAGGGGGGCCGGCGTCGGGAATTCCAGGCAATCCTGCCGCTGCGGGGCAAGATCATCAATGCCTACAAGAGCCGCGAAGACAAGGTGCTCGCCAACGAGGAGGTGCGGAGCGTGATCTCGGCGATCGGCGCCGGCATCGGTGTGGACGCTGACCTCGGCAAGCGGCGGTATGACAAGGTGGTGATCATGACCGACGCCGACGTCGACGGTTCCCACATCCGTACGCTCCTCCTGACATTCTTCTACCGCCAGATGTATCAGCTCGTGGCGGCCGGCCATGTCTACGTCGCCCAGCCGCCGCTCTTTCGCGTGCGGACGAAGAAGCAGACGTATTACGTGCAGACGGAGGAGGAGATGAAGACGCAACTCCTCGACCAGGGTCTCGGCGAGGGTGTTTTCCTGCCTGGGGATGGTCGGGAGATCACCGGCGAGGAAATGCAGAAGCTCTGCCGCACGCTCTCAGGGCTCGAGGATGCCCTCGTGTCGCTCGAGAAGCGTGGCATCAGCCTCCGCGACCATATCGGCAGGCGGGATGCGTCCAACGGGAAGCTGCCGATGTACCACGTCTACTATGGCCTCGAGGAGCACTGGTTCACCAGTCGCGACCAGTTGGAAGCCTTCGTGAAGACGAAGGAGAAGGTCGCGGGCGGCGAACTCGCCGTGGGCCGGGCCGAGGAGGAACTGACCGACGCCACGCCGGGCACCGCCGCCGATACCGGCGGCGACCAGTTGGTGGTGGTCGACCTGCATGAGGTACGGAGCATCAACGCCGGCCTCAAGGAGCTCGAGACGATGAATTTTGGCACCGAGGCGCTCCTGCCGCAGGATCGCACGGGCTCGGAGGATTCGCGGTACACACTTCGCCGTGGCGACAGTGAGATCGGGCTGGAGGATCTGCGCAGTCTGCTCTCGGCCGTGCGTCGGGCTGGTGAGAAGGGCATGTCGATTACCCGGTTCAAGGGGCTCGGCGAGATGAACGCCGAAGAGCTTCGTGACACGACGCTCGACCCGGCCAACCGTACGCTCCTGCGGGTGACGATGACCGATGCCGCTGCGGCCGATGATCTGTTCCGCGTGCTGATGGGGGAAAAGGTGGAGCCTCGCCGCGACTTCATCGAGCGGCACGCGCTCGACGTGAAGCACCTCGACGTGTAGCCGGTCCGAAATATCCAACGCTTTGTCGAGCTTCAGCCGATCCCGGCTCCATCCATTCCCTCCCCCTCTCCTCGTGGCGGCAAGTTTTTAACTTGTCCGGGAGTTGACGCTGCCCCTCGCCTGCCCTCCCTGCCGCCGGGGCGGCAGAAGTCTCCTTCGCGGGGACTTTCGCCCTTGTGGCGTGATGGTGATGCAGACCCTGGCAGGGCGAAATTCCAACGCTTTTTCGAGCTTCAGCCGATCCCGGCTCCATCCAGTCCCTCCCCCTCTCCTCGTGGCGGCAAGTTTTTAACTTGTCCGGGAGTTGACGCTGCCCCTCGCCCGACCCTCCCCGCCGCCGGGCCGGCAGAAGTCTCCTTCGCGGGGACTTTCGCCGTCGGGCGTGCTGGTGATGCAGACCCTGGCAGGGCGAAATTCCAACGCTCGTCGAGCTTCAGCCGATCCCGGCTCCATCCATTCCCTCTCCTCGTGGCGGCAAGTTTTTAACTTGTCCGGGAGTTGACGCTGCCCCTCGCCTGCCCTCCCCGCCGCCGGAGACTATCCGTAAGACCGTGCGTCGGCAGCAGCTACCCGGCGTTCTCCCGCTGGAAGCGGGCCGGG
>JBIIFB010000045.1:0-21887 GCA_044237545.1 Pirellulales bacterium | reverse complement strand
GGCTGCCGGCACATTCGTATCGTTCTCCCTTCCGCCGGATCCGCGGCGACTGCTGCACCTCGACACGTCGCTCCCGGAGATTCGCGATGCGGCGTTCTGTCGGGCCGATGGCACGCTCTGGGTCGTCGGTGGTGGGCCGACAGGCGAATCGAGTGGCGATCCCGCCAGCGCGACGGCCCCCGAGGGGCTCTGGCGGATCGACGCCGTCCTGCGAAACGGCCGCCAGGCGGCGGTCGCCGTCTGTGTAGCCCGCCTTGAAGGGGCGATGGCACTGGTCTGCCTCTCGGAGCGGGCAATCATCGTGACTCACGGCCGCGAGGCCCGCACAGTCTCACGGATCGATCCCACCCAGCCTGCGAGCAAACCATGACAGGGCAGCCAAGTCAGCCAAGCCAGCCAAGCCGTCGCGAGAAGATAGAAACCCTTCTGCGGGATGATCCTGATGACGTCTTCCTGCGATACAGCCTCGCCCTTGAAATGGAGTCTGCGGGCGAGTGGGAGGCAGGTCTTGAGATCCTCGAGGCGCTCGCTCGTGGAGTGCCTCCCTATGTGCCCGCCTTCCAGATGGCCGCCCAACATCTGGTGGCCCGGCAGCGGATCGACGAAGCCCGTGCCACGCTCCGCGAGGGGATTGAGGAGGCGAGGCGGCAGGGCAAGGCGCACCCAGCCGGCGAAATGTCGGAACTGCTGATGAGCCTGGGCAGCTAGGCGTGGTCGGCATGCTGTTTGGTGTGGCGGTCTACGCACGGCGGCGTCTCTTTGACGCGGTGGGGGCCCACGCCACCACCAACGCCCTACTCAGCGGCTACGTGGTGGCGATCGGATCATGGTCGGAGTGGGGCTGACCGACGGCAGCCGAAAGCCCCACCTGCGACCGTACCTTCTCCAGCTTTTCCTCTGGCAAGAGGCCGTGCGTGAGCATCCGGCCGCGGCCGGGGGGTGAGAGCCAGATGATCAGGTTCCGCGCGGCCATCGCCGAGGCCGAGGCAATCCGATGTGGTTACTTCTTGGCGAAGTACCGCACATCTGGCAAGCCGCTGAAGTCCTCGTCGAGCGTCCAGACCGTGGCGCCGTGCTCTCGGGCCACTGCCAGGATGATGCTGTCAGCCATGGGCAGCGAATGCCGCAAACTCAAGGCAGCAGCGGCGAGCGCTCGCTGCACTGTGAGATCGATGATGCGGCCGCGCTGCATGGCCGCCACTCCCTGGATCGCTGCCTCCTCGCCGGCCTCGCGGAGCAGCACCTTGAACACCTCGTAGACCGAGACGGCGGGCACGATCAGCGACTCGAGATCCGCGAGAGCCGGTTCGAACACGCTGGCATGCCGCCCACCGGCGAAGTATTCCAGCCAGCCGGACGAATCGACCACGTTCACAGCCGGTCACCTTCGCGAACGAAGTCCGTCTTGATTCCCTTCACGAACGCCTTCAACTCGCGGATGTTCCGCTCCGGCACGAATTCCACCCGCCCGGCATGCTCGATCACCTGCAGTTTCTGGCCCGGTCGCAGCCCAAGGCGTTCCCGAACGACCCGCGGAATCACGACCTGGAACTTCGGCGAAATCGTGACGTGGTGCATGCTGGCTTCCTGGTCGAGGGGAAGGATCGATCGATACGTCGTACAACGAAATTGTAATCGATCCCAGCGGCCTGAACAAGCCGAGGGCCTTTTGCCGCGTCGGTGGGAATACTTGTCATCGTGGCCGAAGTGCCATTGACCGGGCTATCCTTCGGACTGACGACACGCCAGAGGCACAAAGCGGTCATGTGGGCCGATCCGTGTTCCCGCTCAACACATCCCGGCCCCGCAGGCTGATGGATCCGAGGCTTGGAAAGCTGAAAAACTCCGCAGGCCTTACACCATGCCGACTGGCCGCGTGTTCGAGATAGTCAAGCTGTTCATCCGTGGGATCGCCCACGACACACGATTCTGGATGTCGCTCGGCTGCCGACAGAATAATCTCAGCCAGGCAGGTGAAGTTGACCTCGGGATCGAGATGCTCGGGGGCGAACAGCCCCATCTCAAACGGGCAGTGGAGCCCTGGAATCCGCGTGAGGCACTTGACGACCGTCAGGTCTGGCCTGATGGCAAGCACGGACTGATCGACGTTTTCCGGCTGGGCATCGTCGAGGATTACGGCGTTCGGCCCGAAGTCGTCGGCTTCCAAAATGCCTCCGAGTGCATTGGTCACACAGACGACGATGGCGGCGTCTTTGATTTCCTCTTTGAGCGTCGTGAGCCGATGCACCGCCGGATTCCAACCAGGAATCTCCGGGATCTTGCTCACTTGCTGCGGTAACTCGACCGCCAGAACCCTCCGGCCCGGAGACCGCCGAAACATGCACCGTAGCGCCGCTCGTCCGGTCGAACCCGCCGCCCCTATGACGGCGACCACGCCACCGGATCCGATTTGCTTCTCGATATCCTCGACCATCTGCGCGATTGTGACCGCAGTAAAGCCATGACCGGTGGTGATCGCCATGTTCGGCCGGGCCTGCTTCAGGATCCTGCCCTGCCTCGAGATCGAAGGGATCAAGGCGCCAAGGCTCACGAAGTGTGCCTGGCGATGTTCCGCGTAATCGAGCACGTGAATCAGGGAGTCCCTAGCGTCGGAGAGCCCTTCAAACATTTCTTGCGGGGCATACGGAATCGAGACCAACTCACCTCGGAGCATGCGCGACCCGATCACAACCTCGATCGGGCCGAGCACCGTGCAGGGGGGCTGAATGGTATCGACGATCTCTGCCGTCAGCCCGCGCATCAGCGGAAAGGGGCGTCGCTTGTCGACGATATGACGGGGATGAACCACGTGCATGAAGTCGAGCGGGCCATCATATTTCGGACGCAGCGATTCGATCGTGGTGACCAACGCGATCCGCTGCCAGCCACTCGCAAACACTACGGGCTGCTCAGGCTGAACAGCCGCAGTCTCCTTTCGATACCGACGATTCCAGAAAGTTGTCTTTGCGAGGTCAATGTCCCACGTCTTGCTGTGCAGCACCTCCATGCCAAACGTGGCAGCCAGGGTTGTGGCGATCGAGGAGGCATAGTCACGCTGCCAATGGCCGACGTCGCAGCTTTCCTCCGCGGCCCGCTTGACGGCCAGCGTGATGAAGACGGCAGCATTATTCTCGGTGAGCTGCCCGCCACACTCATACTCAGGCAGAGCGTCTTCGAGCGGATGCGAGATGATGACTTCGCTCCGGTCCCAGCGTGCCACCATGCACTCGACACACTCGTCTCGCTGAAACTCAAAATCAGCCCCTACCAGCGGCCGCAATGCCGATGCGAGCAGCTTGAGGTCGATCGCGTCGGCCAGATGGAGGAAGTCCATGAGGCAGTAGATGCGGTGTCGAGATCCCTCCTGGCTGCTCGCGTCCGCGGGGCTCGCTGGGGATTGGTCTGTTACTTTGCCAGGTTCGTGCATCGGTTTCGCTCTCATGGGGCACGTCGATTGCCCTCAAGAATCGATCACTCCTTTCCCATCGCCTCGTAGGCAAGTCTGGAGGCCTTTGCTTTGATCAACTTTTCGAGATATTTGAGGAATTCGATTTTGACGGACGTGTTTTCCTCCGACATGGTGGCGAAGACGGCGAAGGCCATCTCGTCATCCGTGCTTTCACCGAGGAACACCGTCTTCTCCGGGCCGGGCGGACGTCGCGGATTCCCTGCTGAGTTGTCGAAGATTGCCTCCACATGCAGCGTGGAGCCCTTCTTCAGCGGATACGGCTCCTTCGGCTGGTAGTGTTCCTGCCAGTTGAAGTCGTAGTTCGTGACCTCAAGCAGCAGGATCCTCTCCGACGAGCCAACTGGCTGGTGCCAGACTCGAAACTCCTTGCCAAGCCGGTGCATGTGGGGAGAAATCAGCCATAGCAGACAGTCGGTCGCCACCTCGCGGGAGCCGGTGGTTTTGAAATTGGCGTCACCCTTCGGGATCAGCGTGAAATCGGTGTCGATCATGCCGCCCTTGGAGTAGAGCCGCGGAGGCTTCTTGCTGAGCCAGATGCCGAGTCGGGTGGAATCATCAATCTCCGGCCGGCCTGTTCGCGTGTAGTGGATTTGGACGGTGATATCGGACTGCGGCGGAATCACCCGCCTGACTCCGTGTGGGTATTCAAGAGCCCCCTTCCCGGGGGCCCATCCCATGAAATTGCCACCGGGGTTGTCTCGGTTTCGTGTGATTTTCGTTGGGTCAGGGATGAAGCCAAGCCCCATCCCCGACTCGTATCCAGGCCCGTAGTCCTCATCGCCGCTGCCACGAGGGTGTGGTGTTCCCAGCCGTTTTTGTGCATCGAGCAGAAGACCAGTGCCATCGTAGAAGGCCAGTGCATGATGGATCGCCCGCCGGTTTCCCGGGATGAACTCGGCCTTTTCGAGGTAGAGTTCCTGCTCGTTGCCCAAGGGAAATACGATGGTGCGGTAGTGGTCCTCGCCCTGGGCGGCGAGATGAATGGCTTCCGGCACCTTGAACACGAGGTCTGGCGGACGGGAGTCGTGCCATTCGTCAGGGTTGTCGAACACGAGCGGAGGGGGCGCGTCGGCCGGATTTCCTCGGGGGCAGCCTTCGTCCACCCAGCGGCCGATGAGTTCGATTTCCGAGGGCTTGAGGGCAAGATCGTTTTTTAAAGGAAGCCCGCCGGTCACGGGCCAGGGAGGCATCAGTCGATCTGCGGTGTAGGTCTTGATGTCAGCCGCCCACTGCAACGCATGGTCGAACGATACGAGCGAGAATGGCGCCACGTCTCCGGGATGGTGACATCGCTGGCAGTGCTGCTGGAGGAGCGGTTCGATATCGCGATGAAACTCGACGCTGCCGTGTTTGATGACCGGTCTCGCGGTGAGTTCCAGCGGGCAGCCGATCGGGGTGGTCTCCTTGATGGCAACGTCCTGGCCGGCCACGACGGCGGCGATCGCATCGGCAAGATACTCGGCGTCGGCCTTGGGCTGCCGCACGAGCCGACTCGTATACAGATTGTTGACGAGCCCCTCGTATCGCAGCACCCGGTTGCGATCGAGCACAAACACCTGTGGCGTGGTCGTCGCCCGAAAGTGGGCCGCAGCAACTTTGTCGGGATCGAAAAACACCCGGCAGGCGATCTTCGACTCGGCAGCGAGCCGATCGACCTCGACGGCATCCGCCGCGTCGCAGACCACCGCCACGAATGTCACGCCCTCCTTGCCAAAGCGGTCCGCGAGGCCGCTTATCACCGGCACACATTGATTCGAGACCGGGCAGTTGAAGTTGAGAAAGACCACAACGGTCGCCCGGCCGCTTTCAGCCGCAGAAAGCGACCATTCTGTGCCTGCCGTGTCGCGGAGCCGAATCGGCGGTACGACCCGTCCGATCCGACTCCGCGATACGGTCGCTGCGGGAGCGGCAGGCTCATCACTCCAGGCCGGCTCGGCCAGCGAGACCGTCAGGCTCACCCCGAAAAGCAGCGCCGCGAAAAGAGGCGCCCCAACAGCCAGTGCCGCGAGCAGGTGTTCAGCTTTTGAGACGCGGCGGCGGGTTGCCATGCCGCACCGCCACGAGCACGCGGCGGCTCTGGCGATCACTCTGATGGGGTGGGGCATTCGCGGGCGGCTATTCCGCCGCCTCCATGTGATAGACAAACTTGAATGTCCGGCCGAGCGGACCGAGTCCCTCCGTGACCGAATCGATCCGCAGCACGCTCAATGTGGCGGGGTCGAAGAGGAACCTGGCGGTTTTCTTGACCGTCTCGGAGTTTGGGACGAGCGGGTTTTTCTCCTGGTCCCGCTTGGAGGAAATCACCCAGCAGTTGGTTCCGTTGTAGATCTCCGACCCGATCACCTCGAGCTGACAGGAGCCCGGCAACGTGCTCGTGACCGGTTCGGAGAGCCACTTCGTGCCGATCTTCAGGGTTCCCGGGAAGATGTAGTGCTCGGTTTCGTGGTTGAATTCCTGAGGCTTGTCATCGACCTGGATCGCATCGAGCACGAGCCCCCGGTCTTCATCCTGATGAAACAACTCGTACCGAACGGAATCCTCGAAATCCTTCTTGAACTTGTCGCGGCCCACAAAACTCGGCTTTCCCTCCTCGGTATCGGAATGGACGGCATGGGTCTCGATCTTGAAGGCATGCTCATACTTTCCTTCCTTACGGGGGACGATCGACCAGGTCTGCGTGAGCCTGTCGTGCCCGACGAGCTTGCCTTCGACGAAGTAGAGCACATGCCCGGCATACTTCACCGGATCGTGGTCTTTCACCAATCCGATCTGATTTGAAGGCTGGCCCAAGCCTTTCGCTTCCTCGGCAGCCACCCGGCCGGCGATTGCGGTGAAGCCCAACGAGGCGAAGAGAATGGCGAATCCGAACCGGCAGATCGATGGCATGGTGGCAAGTCCCTTTTGGATCAATCACGAAGATGAGGATCAAACAAGAAGATGAGGATCAAACACGAAGACTGGTTGCGCCGCTAACCTAATGAATGAGGCTTTCGAAGACCAAGAAGAACCGGATTCCGTGCACGAAACGGCCGTTTCGTGCACGGCGAGAGCGATCAGCACCGCCGAGGGGCTGTGAATAGCTATCGCTGGCAGGCGTGAGCCGGTGTCACAGCCGACGGAGGCGTGCGGCCGTGGCAGGAGCAGCAGGCACCGCCGCTGACCAGTTCGCGCCATAGATCGCGAAGGCCGAGGCCCTCGCGGTGGTGCTCGTGTCACGGAAGCCTGCGATCCTGACGCCTGCACCGGCCGTGGCTCCCGTGAGGGCAAACCGAGCCTGGTAGACGCCCGTCGATCCCGCCCGGCCCGACCCGGCCCGCGTGGGGTTGTAGCCCGAGTTGCCGTAGCCCGAGATGCCGACGTAGTACGTGCCGGCCGTGCTGGCACGGAACGTCAGCAGGCTGTCAAATGACGACCCATCGTCATCGTTGGCGGCAAGCTGCCGGCCGGCCGAGTTGAAAAGCCGGAGGTAGCTATCGAGCGTCGATCCACCAGAAAGCGTGCGGGCGTCGATGTCGATCGTGATCGTCTGGCCGGCGGCAAGCGTCACCCTGAACAAGTCGACATCCCGCGTGCCGCGGGAGCCGTCTCCGACACGGCCGGAGAGCCGAATGTCTCCCGAGGTGATTCCGAGTTCCGCAGCCGTGGCCAGCGTGTCGCCGGCATCGACGAGCGTCGCCGCCTGCGTGGTCCAGGCGTCGGAGGCCGAGGTGATCAGTATCGCACCCCCGTCAACCGCCACGATGCCGCTGCCTGCGGCATTGAGTGTGAGCAGATAACTGCCTGCCGAACTCGTCGCGGCGTCAAGCCCCGCCAGCGTCCAGCGGATGCTGTCGGTGGTGGTCACCGAGACACCGGCCAGGGATACGGCGGTGCCGCTGCGAGTCAGCGAAAAATCGGCGACATCCACACCGCTGACAGCGCGACTGAACTGCACGACGACCGCCGAAACCGATGTGGTCCGAGGATCTGGCGACACGTCGATGAGATCGGCCGTTGGGGCGGGGAGCGCCGGCAGCACAACGCTGATCTTTACGGCGTAATTGCCCGTGGTCTCTCCGGCACTTCCAGTGCCGGCGGTCGTTGCCGAGTACGAGGAGTTCCCATAGGACGAGATCCCGACGTAATACGTGCCCGACGTGGGCACGGTGTATGTGACGAGGCTGTCAAGCGATCCGGCGGCGTCATCGTTGAACGCAACCTGCGTGCCGGAGGCGTTGAACACCCGCACATACGAGTCGAGGGACGACGGCGTTGCGAGCGTGGCAGCGTCGATATCGACCGTGAGCACACCGCCGGCGGCAACCGTCACGGCGTAGATGTCCACGTCGGCTACCGAGAAGGTGCCATCCCCAACAGTGCCCGATACAGTTGCCACACCAGACGAGAGCGTGATGGCGGTCGCCGTGCCAGTCGAGTCGTTGGGCTCACCCGTCGCCGATGGAGGCGGGGGAGGCGGAGCTGGCGGCTCAGTCCCCGTGATCAAGTTCACCGCGGCTGCCGCGTTGATCAGGCCCCCGGTTGCCACCTTGCCGGCGAGCGAGGCCACAGGCACAGCCGTCGAAAGAAGAGCCGATCGAATCTGGCTCGCCGTCGCCTGAGGATTGGCCGCCGCCATAAGCGCCACGAGCCCGGCGACATGGGGCGTGGCCATCGAGGTGCCGCTGTAACTCGCATAGGAATTGTTGGGCGTCGTCGAATAGATGCCCACGCCCGGGGCCGCGATATCTACGGTCGTAGCCCCATAGTTTGAGAACGACGCCAGACGATTCGATGCGTCGGTGGCCGCCACCGAAATGACCGCCGTCGAATTCACGTTCGCAGGATACGAGGGGGTCGTGTCGTTGTTGGCCGACTCATTACCCGCCGCCGCGACGGCGAGGATGCCGGCATTCCCACCGGCGACGATCGCATTGGTGAGGGCCGTCGAGGCCCCGCCGCCGCCCCAGCTGTTATTCGTGGCCACGACGTTGACGCTGTAGGTCCGCCGCATCATCGTGGCATAGTTCAAGGCAGCGATCGCCGCGCTCGTGCTGCCGCTCCCATCGGCGCCCAAGAACTTGAGCGCCATGAGTGACACCTGCCAGTTCACACCGGCCACGCCAGCGCCGTTGTTTCCCACGGCACCGATCGTGCCCGCAACATGGGTACCATGCCCCTCGTCGTCGAAGGGATCGGCGTCGTTGTTGGCGAAGTCCCAGCCGTAGACATCATCGACAAATCCGTTGCCGTCATTGTCGACTCCGTCTCCGGCGGTCTCGCCCGGGTTGCTCCACATGTTCGCGGCCAGATCCGGGTGGCGATAATCGATGCCGGTATCGATCACGCCCACGACCACAGCCCGCGAACCGGTGGTCACGTTCCAAGCCTCGGCCGCATCGATGTCAGCGTCTCCCACGCCTCCGGTTTGTCCGGTATTGTCCAGCCCCCAGAGCCGAGAAAAGGACGGATCGTTCGGCAGGGCTGCTGACGTGATGATCCGGTCGGGTTCGAAACCCCGGGCACCGATTGATGTCGACCACGAGGTCACATCCGACACGCTGGCACCAGGCGCCGTGATCGCGAACATTCCTTCGCCGAGCGACCGCGATGACCAGCCGGAGACAACCGGTGGGGCGACGCCCTCGGTGGTCACGATCCAGCCATCGGCACGGGCCGTTAAGGTTTCACCTCCCCAGGCGATCTGCCGTATGCCCGACATGATGTCGGCTGTGAGAAGGCAGCGAGATTCGAGCCGCTCCGTCGCCAAACCGTGCGGTCGGCGGCGACGACTACGATGCAAACCGTAGGAGAAGGTCATGATAATGATCCCGTTGTTGAGCCGGGGCGTCGTGCCCCGACAGACGTCTTCCCCCGCAAGCAGTGTGCCAAACCTGCGGCAGACCGACTTGCAGATGCAAGAATCGCGCTAGGAAGCCCTGATTTATAGACTATAAGCCACTGTTGCGTTGGAAAAATGTGTGCCGAAATCGCAGCCACTTCTTGGCTACGACAGCGCGGCCGGTCGTTCTCTGGAGCATTTTGCGGCGGGCAGTTGCAGGAAGCCTCAATCGGCTGCCAGCTTTGGTTCCCGGAGGCTGTCGGTGCCCGGTGCTGTTCAACGCCATCTACGAACAGCAGTTGCGAGCCGGCGTGCTACAGGCTGCTGCTAGCCGGCGTGCTACAGGCTGCTGCCCGGGGCGAGGGGCAGTCTGACGCTTGCTTACGGAACTGCCTCTTTGTACACTCAGCATATGTCCACTGCACCGCGTTACCAGCCGCATTATCTGATCTCCGACTACCTGCAGTGGGAGGGTAGCTGGGAGCTTTGGAACGGCACGGCTGTGGCCATGAGCCCCTCGCCGCTCGGACCACACGAGCGGGCCGCAGCCAAACTTGTCTTTCAAATTGAGTCGTGCCTGCAGGCGCAGGGCTGCTCGTGTGCCACATACGCCGGACTCGACTGGATCGTGAGCGACGACACTGTGGTGCGGCCTGATGTGATGGTGGTCTGCGGTGTCCAGCCAGGGCGACACCTCGAGCGACCACCGGCTCTGGCAATCGAGATTCTCAGCGACTCTACGGCCGAAAAGGACCGAACCGCGAAGCGAATACTCTATGAGCGTGCCGGTGTAGGCCACTACCTGTTGGTCGATCCGGTTGAAAAGACGGTCGAGTGGCTAAAACTCGGCGACGATGGCATCTTTCATGATCGTTCGGGCGAAATCGGCCGAGATGACCGCTTTTCTATGACGCTCGCTGACGGATGCCAGATCGACCTCGACCGTCAGACTACGTTCGCCTAGGCATCTTGGCTCGCGAACATCATGTCCCGATCGCAGGAACCGGTTCGGCAGACTCAAGCCCCCGCGTGATCACGAAGCCCATGTCCGCGATCATCTTGTAATCGGCCTCGGGCAACTGGCCCTTCGTGGTCAGGTAGTCGCCGACGAAGATCGAGTTCGCCGCATAGAGGCCCAGCGGTTGGAGGCTGCCCAGATGGAGCTCCCGGCCTCCGGCAATGCGGATTTCCGCCGCCGGATTCAGCAGCCGCATCATCGCCAGGCCGCGGAGACAGTCGCGGGGACTGACCCGGTTGTTGCCCTCCAGCGGCGTACCGTCGATCGCGTTCAAGAAGTTGAGCGGGATCGACTCCACGCCGAGGCTGCGGAGTTCCAGCCCCATGTCGATCAGGTCGTCGTGCGTCTCCCCCATGCCCATGATGCCACCGCTGCAGAGTTGCAGGCCCGCGGCACGGCAGGCGGCCAGCGTGGCGATGCGGTCGCCATAGGTGTGGGTGGAGCAGATCTCGCCATAGAACCGCTCGCTCGTGTTGAGGTTGTGGTTGACCTTATCGACTCCAGCGGCAGCCAGTCTGCGGGCCTGCTCCGGAGATAAGAGCCCAAGGCAGGCGCAGATGTTGAGGTCGTATTGCTGCTTGATCTCGGGAACGATCTGGCAGACAAAGTCGATCTCCCGCTCCGAGGGCCCACGGGCCGAAATCACGATGCAGAACGTCTTTGACTGCCGCTCGGCGGCGAGCTTGGCCGCCTCCAGCAGTTTGGGCGCCGACAGGAGGTTGTAGCGGGGAATCTCGGCATCCGACACCTTCGACTGCGAGCAGTAGCCGCAGTCCTCCGGGCAGAGTCCGCTCTTGGCGTTCATCAGGAAGAACAGTTGCACCGTGTTGCCGAAGTAATGGTGCCTCACCCGCCAGGCGGCGGCCAGGAGATCGAGCAGTTCGACATCGGACGATTCCAGGATCGCCCGGGCATCATCGCGGTCGAGTGGGGCGGACGAGAGCACGCGGGCGGCCATGGCCTGCCAGCGGTTGGCGTGGACGGGTGCATCCTGGACGACTGGCATACTGACTGCTCCGCTCTCAGAAATATCAAACATGAAAAGGACCACTGGAAAAGAGAGGCTGGAAAAAACGGTTGGGGGAAACAGGCTAAGGCATGGCCGGCGAGACGGGGAACCGCCGATCGCGAATGTATGCGATCGGACCTGTGTTTGCCAAAGCCTGCCCAACCATTCCCAACTATCCCAAGCTATCCCAGTCCACTCCAGACTCCCGGCGGCATCTCCGAGCCGTGAGCGGCACAAGCCCGGAGGGGTAAACGACCGATACAACCCCCAGGATCGGTCTGTTTCCCGCCCGCTGAATGAGGTTCGACCATGTTCCACTCGCGTCTGGCCGAGGCCACCCTGATCGGCTGCCTGACCGCGCTTGCCAGTTTTTGTGCACTCAACGCCCGGGCCGGCGAGAACTACTCAATCGTGGCGCAGTCGACCCGCTCCTCGGCAGCGACCGGCCGCCGGCCGCTCGGGGAACGGATCGCCGCCGCCAACCTGCCGATCATCACGGCGACAGGCGTGTCCCCCGATGCCACCGCGCGACTCACGGTCCCCCGTACCGCTGCCACGCCTCGCACCACTGGCACGCCCCGTACCGCTGGCATGACTGACGCCGACGCCGCGATGCCTGCGGAAAATATGGCCGTGGCCGCCGTCCGGGTGGATTATCCCGACACTCCACCCCCGCCGCCGAGCCCCGCCGTCACGCCGCCCGTGCTCTGGCCGTTCGGCATCAAGAAGCCTGCCGCCGCCCAGGCGAAAAGCAGCAGCAGCAGCCCGCGTCAGTCAACCGCGAGATCGAGCGGAAAAGGGCTGAGCAGTTCGAGCCCGGCCTCGGTGACGAGGTAGTTGTTCTCGATCCGCATCCCGCACCGCAGCTCCGGACCATAGAGGGCCGGCTCCACCGCGATCACGTCCCCCACCTCCAGCACGTCGTCCCATTCGGGATTGAGGTGGGGCATCTCGTGCACAAAAAGCCCGATGCCATGGCCAAGATGGCTCGACCAGGTGCCGACGGGCGAAGTGGCCAGCCACTGCCGCACTTCTTCGTAGACATCACGGCAGCGGACGCCAGGGCGGGCCGCCCGCTCGACGAGCAAGAGGCTCTCACAGACGTGGTGCCAGGCCGAAAGCTGGGCATCCGTGGGACGGCCATCCACAGCGATCGTTCGGGCGTTGTCGCCGAAGTAGCCGCGGTAGGCGGGCCCCAGATCCAGAATATAGAGTTCGCCCGCGTTGCAGATCCGCGGCCGCGGCGGTCCGCCCCTCACGCCACACGCATAGTCGTTGCCAGTGCCGGTGAGCATCTCACCGCAGGCCGTCACCGCCGCCGCCTGGAGCGTTGAAAAAATCTCCAGCTCGGAAACGCCGGGGCGGATCTGCTGTCGAGCCGCCTTGTACATCGCCCCTGTCGCGGCGATCGCCCGTCGAAGCAGCACCAACTCGTCGGGATCCTTCCGCCGCCGCAGCGAGAGCAGCTCAAGATCGATGTCGATGCACTCGGCCCCCTCCAGGAGCCGTGTGACATGCGGCGGGCAGACGGAGAACTCCACGCCCCATCGGGCCCGCCGCCCCTGCGTTGCGAGCCAGTCGCCCAGAACCTGAGACGAGGCCTCACGCTGGTCGGTCCGCAGCGTGGAGCGGCGCTTCGCGGCGTAGGTTCGCACCTCTGTGGCGGCGGCCTGCTCCAGTTCCAAGGGTTTATCGGGGCAGACAAGCAGCGTCTCTCCCGTGGCGAGCAACGCCACAACCGGAGCAAACCGGAAATCCCAACGGTGTCCGGTGAAGTACTGCACATGCTCCGGCGCGACGACGACGACCCCGTCGAGTGACCGTTCGCTCATGTGGCGTCTGAGCCGCTCCTGGCGGACGCGGCAGGCATCGAGGTCGAGCAGGGGGGTGAGTCCGTTCATGGGGAAATCGGGTCCGGGTTCAAGGTTCAAGGGTTCAAGGGTCAAGGGTGTTGTGGAGACGGACCACGGCGGCCGGCAGCGTCAATCGAGTTTGGCGAGCAGGCTCGAATCGAAGGGAGGGAACTGCGGATCGAGCCGCTGGAGCGTCGCCCGCACGAGCCTCGCGATCACAAGGTTGCGATACCACTTCTTGTCGGCAGGCACGATGTGCCAGGGGGCGTGCTCGGTGTTGCACTGGGTCAGGGCGTCGTCGTAAGCCTTCTGGAAGTCGTCCCAGTGTTTCCTGTCCTCGAGATCATCCGGGCCCAGCTTCCACTGCTTCGTCGGATCGCGGAGCCGATCGTCGAGCCGCTGCCGCTGTTCTTTCCGACTGATGTGGAGAAAACACTTCACGAAGACGAGATTGCCGTCGTGCAGCAGTCTTTCAAAAGCGTTGATCTGGGCATACCGCTCCTTCCAGACATCCTTGGGCACGAGCTTTCTCACACGGACCACCACCACGTCCTCGTAGTGGGAACGATTGAAAATGCCGATCCGTCCGTGGGCAGGCACGGCGGCATGCACACGCCAGAGGAAATCGTGCGACAGTTCCAGACTGCTGGGAGCCTTGAAGCTCTTGACGTCGAGGCACTGGGGGCTCACGCCGCTGGCCAGCATGCGGATCGTGCCGTCTTTTCCTGACGTGTCGATGCCCTGCAGCACGACCACGACCGCCCGCTTCGCCTCCGCAAACAGGCGGTAGGCAAGTTCGTCGAGTGCATCGCAGTGCATTCGGGTCTCGGCCTCGGCGTCGGCGCGGTCGAGCCCTTCGCGGTAGTCGGGGTCGAAATCCGCCAGCCGGATATCGCGTCCGGCGGGTACGGTGAGCGGCTGATTCATGAAGGGCCCCTTGGGTTGAGGCCGCCGAATCTACCAGATCGCCTCCCACTGGTCGGACTGCCGCCCTGGCCCAAGCCGGCCTCGCAGGATGCCGTTCCCGAGTGGCCAAATTTCCCGAATGCAGCTTCCCGAGTTGCCGGTGCTTCCCGAGCTTCGGGACGATCAGCGGCCTGCTACGCCGTAGAACATGGCCCGCGAACTCACGTGCCGTTGCCGGCGACGCTGCGACCGGGGCGGGGCGATCATGCGGGAATCGAGCAGATCGGCGATCAGTCGGCCGTCAGCCGCATGGCCTGCCTGATCGGCGGCCGCGTCCTCCATCTCCTGCTCGAATCCCAGCACCTCGGTGATCATCGCAATCGTTCGGGCCCGAACCTCGCATGACGTGTCACCGACGTTGACCACAAACCGTGCCGATCCGGCTGCTGTCCGGGCCAGTGCCAGGTCGGCGGAGGGAACGGTATTCGAGGTTGCGTTCATCGGGGCTCTCCTGCGTCGGCAAAAGATTCAACGGGATCGACTCTAAAAACATACAGTGCATATCGCGTGCCAATCGGGATTCATGCGTGAAAACACCGCTGATTCGCCAGGCCAACCGACACAGAGTCGTTGCGATCGTCCCAGGCCCGCCAGAGTGACATGTAGGCTTGAAAAATTTGCCTGCGACCGGCAAGGGACTTTCAGCGAGGACCTTTCCTGGCACCGGCTGGACAAAATCGGCAGGAGAGGGCGGCGGCGTCATTCACCGGGGCTGCGAAGCTTGTCGCGGATCGTGGCCGCGAGCTCGTAGTTTTCAGCCCGAATCGCCTCGGCCAACTGCTCATCGAGCGTGCGGCCCACTTCATACCGCTGACGGACGCTCTCTCGCATCTCGTTCAGCCGTTTCACGAGTTCGTCCTCGTCATACTGCTCGACCGCGTCGTAGCGAGCAAACAGATCCCGAAACTGCCCCAGCCCCCGATTGATCTCGCCAATCGCCGCCTCTGGCCCGGAGTCTTGGAGCGCCGCGAGGGAGGCGGCCTGCACCCGGTGGAAGAGCACGAACGGCCGATACTGCTCGTGCGAGAGCGTCCATTCTTCGTCGGGAGAGTGCTCCCGTACGAAATCCATGAAGGCGAGGCTGTGATCGGCATCCTTGGCGGCCCGGGTGTATTCCCGTAACGACAGCCAGCAGAGCCGACGGTGGTAATACTGGACGAACTCCCTGTCTGCCTCGCTGCACTGCTCTTTCGAGAGCCGGAACGAGCCGCCCTCGCGGATCACCTCGCTGACCAGATAGTCGTAGTAGGTCTCCGCGCCGTGCGGACGCATCCCGTCCGGCCGCAGGTCGGTCTCCATTTGCAGGAGTCCCATGTCAACCCGCATCTGGAGCACCTCACGGCCGTTTCTCGCCTTGAGCAGCCGGGCGTTGACCTCACCGGGCTGGAAATCCCAGTTCTTGAGGAGGGTATCGATATCGCGGGAAGCTGCCATGGGTCGCACTCCTTCTCTGCCGATCCAAGCGGCGTCGGTGCCGCACGACGAGATTATACCAGCGTCCATTCGCCGGTGTTCCTGCCGGCACAGTCTGGCCCGAAACAAGGGCGGCCCCGCCGCTGCCCTCAGCCCTCCGTCCGGCCGCGGAGCCGCTTGGTTTCGGACCGGCGACGCTTGGTGTCGAGCCGCTTGCCTTTCGCGGCGCGGGGTGTTTTCGAGCCGCGGCGGGTTTTGGGCACGATCAATGCCAGCTCCAGCAGGGCCGCAAGTTTTTCGAGACAGTCGGCCACATTTCGCGACTGGTCGCGGTGCCGCTGGCTGGAGATCAGGATCGCTCCCTCGCCGGTGAGGCGGGCCCGCTCCCGCTGCAGAAACCGCCGACGCACATCGTCAGGCAGGTGCGGCGAATGGACTGCGTCAAACCGGAGCATCGCCTTGCTGCTGGTGCGGTTGACGTGCTGCCCGCCCGGGCCGCTGCTCCGCGCAAACTGCCACTCAAGCGCCGCTGCCGGAATGAGCAGCGGACCGACACGGATTTCCTTTTCCTTGGCCATGGATGGAGTCGCACGGGGCGTGGGTGATAGTCTCTCGTGACATTCTCTACGGAGTTCGACCCGCACAATACCGGGCGGGCTAAGATAGCCGAGATCTACACTCCACGAGCTCCACACTCCACGAGCTCCAAAATACCAGCGGCTGAGAATACCCAAGCCTGTGAATCCCAGATGCCTCACGTGAAGCTGAATCGCATTCTGCTGACGACACTGACAGCCGTAGCCCTGGCTACGGGGCAGGGTGCCGCCGAACAGCCGGAATCGACGACCACACGGCAGGCCGCCGCAGTGGCTGACCTCTCGACCCGGCCAGGCGAGGATTGGGGGGCATTTCTCGGGCCCACGGCGAATGGCCGTAGCGGCCTGACGGGCATGGTCGTGCCGTGGCCGGCCGGCGGGCCGCGGCTTGTCTGGCATGGCGAGTTGGGTGAGGGCTACTGCGGCCCTGCGGTGGCGCTCGGCCGGTGCGTGATCTGCGACCGGGTGGGAAAGGAGATCCGGATCCGCTGCCTCGCCGCGGAAACGGGCCTGGAACTCTGGCAGGAGCGGTATCCCACCGACTATGTCGATACCTTCGGCTATGACGGCGGGCCGCGGGCGGCGGCGGTCATCGCGGGCGATGCCGTGATCACATTCGGGCCCGAGGGCCGGCTCGAGTGCCGGGCCCTGGCCGACGGCGCGAGCCGCTGGCACGTCAACACCTCTGCCGCCTACAACGTCGTTCGGAATTTCTTCGGCGTGGCCGCGGTCCCACTGGTGATTGATGCAGGACGGACCCGTCTGGTCGTCGTGCCCGTCGGTGGCAGCCGACCGGGCACTGCGCCGCCATCCCCGGATCGGCTCGATCTTGTGAAGGGACTCGACAGCGGTCTGGTCGCCTTCGATCTCGCCACCGGAAAAGAACGCTGGCGTTCGAGCGATCAGCTGGCGAGCTACAGCACGCCGGTGCACGCAGCGATCAACGGTCGCGACACCATCCTGGCCTGGATGCGGGACCGGTTTCTCGTGGTCGATCCGGCCACGGGGGGCGTGCAGGCCGATTTCCGGTGGCGGGCCGACGAACTCTTCAGCGTGGTCGCCGCCAGCCCGGTCGTGGCCGGCAATGAGGTGCTGCTGTCGGAGACCTACGGCCCGGGAAGCGTGCTGCTGACCCTCGGGCCGGGAGGCCTCACAGCGGCCCGCCAGGATCAGACCGGCAGCCGCCCCATCCGTAGCCTCAGGGCCCATTGGGCCACGCCGGTGCTCCACGACGGGAATCTCTACGGCTCGAGCGGACGCAACGCGGGCGACGCACTCCTCGTCTGCGCCGACTGGAAATCCGGAGCGATCCGCTGGAGTGAGGCGGGGCTCGGAAGGTCGAGCATGGTGTGGGCCGACGGCCACCTGATCGTGCTCGGCGAGTTTGGAGATCTGGTGCTGGCGAAGGCATCGCCTGAGGCATATCAGGAAGTGTCGCGGACCCGTCTTGTCGACCCCGGGCTCGTCGACCCCGCAGCCGCGGCGCAGGGCAGGGGAGCCGAACTGCTCGTGACCCCGTGCTGGGCCGCGCCGGTGATCGCCCGCGGCTATCTCTATCTGCGCGGGCAGGGCAGGCTCGTCTGCCTCGACCTCTTGCCCGCCGCATCCGCAGACAACTGATCACAGACAACTGATCACTGTTCAGGTCTGGCCGCGACGCTTGCCTGCAGTGTTGTCAAGGCTGAAAGATCTCGCATGCCAGCAGCGGTCTGGCAGACATCCATACCCCGTTCCCACGGCCAGAAACCGCCATCGCCTTCTTCTCTGGACAGTCCGCGGACGACCGTCCCATACTTTCGCGCTTGCGAGTTCCAGCTTCAGGCGTGCAGGAGAAAACGCGAGCATGTTCCATGTGGCCATCAGTCAGTTGACGACGTCCCGCTGGGAACTTCCCGAAGAGATCGCAGGTCTCACCGACCACGGTTTCGATTGCCTGTCGCTCTGGCGGGCCAAGCTAACGGACCTCGGGCCGACTGCCGTCGCGGCGCTGCTGAACGCGGCAAACATCCATGTCTCGAGCCTCCAGTGGGCAGGCGGATTCACCGGCGGCGACGGCCGTACGTTCGTGGAAAGCATCGACGACGCGGCTGAGGCGATTGAAGCCGCCGCCAGGCTTCGGGCTCCGGTGCTGGTTGTTCAGAGCGGCTGCCGTGGCGGACACACCCGGGCGCATTCCCGCCGCCTACTCGTCGAGGCCCTCGAAATCCTCGCCCCGATCGCGGCTGCTGCGGGCGTGACAATCGCCCTCAGACCGTTGCACCCCGCGGCAGCCTCCGGTTGCAGCTTTCTCACGCGTGTCGGCGGGGCCCTGGATCTTGTCGAAGAACTCGCCGATCAGGCGGTCCGTCTGGCCGTCGATCTCTGGCACTGCGGCGATGATCCGGACCTGCCACGGCTGCTGCCGCGACTGGCGGCGGCGACGGCCGTTGTGCAGGTGGCCGACCGGATTGGCCCACCGACGGCCGATCTGGAACGTCTTCCCGTGGGCCGTGGCTCGCTGCCGCTGGAATCGCTGGCGCTTGCCCTGATCGATCATGGCTATGCGGGGAGCTTTGAGTTTGATCCCATCGGCGACACCGTGGCGGCGATGGGCTACGACCGTGTGCTGGCCGAAGCCCGTCGCACTGCCGATGCCTGGGCCGCAGCCGCCGAGGAGCGGCTCCTCTGGAACCGTGCGGTGGCCGCCATCTGGCAGACCGCCAGCCTGCACCCACGAGCCGCCCCGGCGGGCGTGGCAGGACTCGATCACGTGGTGTGGGGGAACCGCTCGGTCTGGAATCACGCGGTCTGGAACCACGAACTCTGGAACCACGCTATCGGGGATCAACTGCCCACGGATCAAAATCGGGCAGAGCAAGCGCTCCCGGGAAGCCTTCAGTTGCGGTCGACGGGATCGCGGAGATCCCAGGCTTCGAGCCAGACGGTCTCTCGCGGCTGAAGCTGGAAATCCCGCCGCAGCTTGCGGTCGAAATCATCCATGTGTGCCGCGCCGTAGAAGATGGCTATCTTCCGGTGGCCCTTGGCGATCTGCTCCGTGAGCACCTCGAGCGCCGCTGCATTGCGATCGGTGATCAGCGACGACCCTTCCTCGCCGCCAAAAGCGGCCGTCAGCACCTCCATGTCGGTGAACTGTTCCGCCATCAAGCGCCGCAGCCGGAGTTCACGATTGTTCCCGAACAGGATGCCAAAGATGTCGCCGAAGCCCACGTCCGCCGCCGGCTGTTTGCCTCCGCGATCGGCACGGGCGGCGCTCTCCCGCATCACCCGCGAGAACATCGTCCACCAGGATTCGCCGCGCTTCGCCATGGCGGCATCGAATTCTTTCGGCGACAGGTCGGCGTGGACGAAGTTCCGGGCCGTGTAGTCGATCTTGTCGAGCTGGAATTCCAGCCCGAGCATCTTCGTGAGCCCCTGCTGGGCGGAGCCGATGGCCCCCGACGGCTTGCGGCCCGCCTTCGGCACACGGGCATTGTCCGGGGCCACGAGTTCGTAGAGCACGGCGTCATACTCCAGAAAGAGCCGGTCAAGCGTGTCGTAATACTGCCTGCTGCCCAGATGGACGGCCCCCACGAGATCGACCTCGAGCGGCTCCCGCCGGCCGGCGGCCGCGGCGGCTTGTGGGGTCTCCTCATAGGTCGCGATGGCGGTTTCCAGCGCCAACGGTTTCCGGGCAGCATCGCGGGTGACCCGCAGAAAGCCTTCCTCCCCTGGGATTGGCTGGGGGACGGCCGGGGCCTCTGCCGGAATGGCCCGGGGCTCCGCCGCCGGCAGCGGCCCGGCAGGCCAGGCAAAAAGCGCGGCCGTGGCAAGCACGGCTACGGACCGTTTCACAGTCTCAGAGACACACGGCCTGCACGGGGTCGTCATCGAATGGCCTCCATCAGAGTGAACCCGGGCCCACGCGACCGGACCGGGATTCCTGCAACATACCCGAGCCTGCCCCGTCTGCCACCCTTTTGGCAGCGGAGAGAAAAATCCCGCGTATTCGTCAGGGTCTGCCAACTTTCGTCAACTCCGCCCACCGGCACGACCGATACGAAAGGTGCAATCCGCATCGGCGGAAAACCGGCTCCTGCTCCCCAGGACACTACAAGCGATGGTCACGAACGAGCGGTTCAAGCGTCTGTCAGCCCTGATACTCGTGCTGGCGCACTGTTTTTCGGCCGGCTCCACCGCCCATGCAGGCGATTGGATGCCCATGTTGCCGAATCAGGACTTCTACGATTTCCAGCTGTTCTCACCTCCGGATCTGCAAGAGTATGAGATCTACCCGGAGCCGAGCGAGGGAATCTTCTTCAACTACGACCGTCTCTACTGGGGCATCACGCCGCCGCGGGTGACCGGGGTGGGCACGACGCAGAACGGCAATTACATCATCCCGACGAGTCCGATCTCGCCGCAGACAGTGGTGCAGTTGAACAACGCCAATATCACCGCCTCAGGAACGAGCGGTGGCGGCAGCATCATCGGCGGTCTTTACACATTCGGATCCGATCCCCTCGCGCTCGACCTCAATACCAGCTGGATGCGCACCCGGATGGGCTGGGGCAACCGCTACGAGGGTGGCTGGATCTACGACAATAACGGCGTCAATATCAGCTACTTCAGCGTTGCCCAGGACCAGAGCTTCCAGACCAACTCTGAATTCGCTGCCTCATCGCCCACCCAGACATTCACGCAGGACGCGACTGGCGGGGGCGACGGCGGCGGTGGCGGTGGCGTCGGCAACATCAACCAAGCACTCGTGACCACGACGATCACCTCGGAAAGCCCGCCGCCTGACCACCTCATCTCGCAGAAGCTCACGCAGGACAACAGCGTGGAGATCCAGAGTGTCGGAGCGGCAGCTATTATCCGCCGTGAACTCGGCAAGCGGGGCAGCGGCACGACCGCAAGGTTCGGCCTGGGCCCCCGGTTCATGCAGTTCGCGGAACGGTACAAGCTCGGCTATGAGAGCAACCAATATGCCTTCAACATCGGTGGTGGAGCTGGCGGTGTAGGCGGTGGCCAGCAGCAGGGCGGTAACCAGCAGCAGGGCGGTAACCAGCAGCAGGGCGGTAACCAGCAGCAGGGCGGTAACCAGCAGCAGGGCGGTAACCAGCAGCAGGGCGGTAACCAGCAGGGGGGCGGCTTGGGTGGCAGCTCCCAGCTCATCGGGGGCGGCAATATTCAAGAGAGCCTGGGAACCGGCCCGGCCGGCAATGTGCTCGGCATCACAGGCGTCGACTCACTCACCGGCCAGGGCCTGGGCACGGCACTACAAACTGGGGCCTGGGAGACCTACACCAGCAATAATATGGTCGGGCCGGAGTTCTCGCTTCAGTTCGAGTCGCAACAGGGCCGCTGGCTGTTCTCCAGCGAGTTCAAGTTCACCGCCGGATTCAACTGGCAGAACAACATCTACCGCGGCTCGAACTTCCCCAACTCGATGGGGGCTGACTACCTGCGGGCCACGTTCACACCGTCCACAACGCAGACCGCGGGCGGGACGACCCCTCCCGTACAGCTCAATGCCCCTCCGCTCTTTCTGCAGATCTACGGGGTCGGGCAGAACAACGCGACCAACTCCGCAGAGCATCGGTTCGTGTTCACCCCGATCGGCGAATGGCGGTTCGGCACGCAGTTCCGAGTGAGCGAGGCCATCCGCCTGCATGCCGGCTACACGGGAATGTGGCTGGGGAGCATTGCCAGGGCCTCCACGAACACCGGGTATATCACCAAGGAAAAGCCCACGAAGTTCGCGGC
>JBIIFB010000184.1:0-7236 GCA_044237545.1 Pirellulales bacterium | reverse complement strand
CCCTTGGGCATCGGCGGCAAACTGGCCGAGGAAGTGCTCGATCGCTGCGGCATCACCTGCAACAAGAACATGATCCCCTTCGACGAGCGGAAGCCGATGGATCCCTCCGGCATCCGGCTGGGCACGCCGGCCCTGACCACCCGCGGCATGGGACCGGCCGAAATGAAGCAGATTTCGACCTGGATTCTCGGCGTGCTCAAATCACCCGACGACCAGCAGGTGATCTCCACGACCAAGGCGGCCGTGGCGGAGTTGGCCGAGCAGTTTCCCGTGCCGGCGGCGAAGCTCGATGCCGCCCGGTTCGAAGTGGCAGGCAGATGAGCGGGCACGGCACGCATCAACTTCGACGGTCGGCAGGGGCCGCCGGCAGGGGCGTCGTACGGATCGGGCTGGTGCAGTCGGCCTGCACGACGGACCGCGACCACAACATCACGCAGGCACTCGCCGGCATCGCCGAGGCAGCCCGCGGCGGCGCGGAGGTCGTCTGCCTTCAGGAACTCTTCGCGGGCCAGTATCCCTGCCAGCGGGAGGACCACGAGAAATTCGTCGAGGCGGAGGGGGTGCCCGGCCCGCTCACCGAGCGGTTGGCGGCCGCGGCCAGAGAGCACGACGTCGTCCTTGTGGGAAGTGTGTTCGAGCGGCGATCGCACGGGCTCTTTCACAACACGGCCATCGTCTTCGATCGCGATGGCTCGACCGCGGGCGTCTACCGCAAGATGCACATTCCCGACGACCCGCACTACTACGAGAAGTTTTATTTTGCCCCGGGCGACACCGGATTCATGTCGGTGCCGACCAGTCGGCTCGAGGTGGGCCCGCTCGTCTGCTGGGACCAGTGGTATCCGGAGGCCGCGCGACTGACCGCGATGGCGGGGGCGGAGGTGCTCTTCTATCCCACGGCGATCGGCTGGCTCGACGGCGAGGAAGAGCTGCACCGCGAGCAGTATGAAGCGTGGGATACGATGCTCCGGAGCCATGCGATCGCCAATGGTGTGTTCGTGGTGGCGGTGAACCGGACCGGCCGCGAGGAGGATCTGCGGTTCTGGGGCGCGAGCGTCGTCTACGCGCCCAATGGCACGTGCCTCGTGAAGGCGGGCCACGAGTCCTCCGAGACGATTCTGGTGGAGTGTGATCTGGCCCGCATCGAATGGTCGCGGACCCGTTGGCCCTTCTTTCGCGACCGTCGCATCGACGCCTACGGCCCCCTGGCTGAGCGTTGGGGGAAATAGCCGTGGAGACATCGGACGGCTACCGGCTGCCAGCGGAGTGGGAACCGCATGCGGCCACGTGGATCGCCTGGCCGCACCGGCGGGAGACCTTCCTGGGCGAGTTCTCGCGGATTCCGGAATTCTTCGCGGGGTTCGTCCGCCTGCTCGCCGCCTGTGAGCCCGTGAAGGTGATCGCGACGGCCGCGGCACTGGCCGAGGCACAGGCCCGGCTGCATGGCGTGGCCAACGTGGAATGCATCGACATTCCCACGAGTGACTCATGGCTCCGCGACACGGGGCCGGTTTTTCTCGTGCCACGCGATCACCGAACACGTGATCGCCGAACACGCGATCACAGAACACGCGATCACAGAACACGCGATCACAGAACACGCGATCACAGAACAGAGGGGCAGGAGATGCAGCGGCCCGTGGCTGTCTGCTGGGAATGGAACGCGTGGGGAGGAAAGTATCCGCCCTGGGAGCTCGACTCGAAGGTGTCGCGTGCCATTGCCGGCCGGCTCGGCATGGCTGTCGTGGCCCCAGGCGTCGTGCTGGAGGGGGGCGCGATCGAGACCGACGGCGAGGGCACGCTCCTCGTCAACCACCGCTGCGTCGTCGATCCCAACCGCAACCCGGGGCGCTCTCGGGCCGACATGGAACAGGTGCTGCGAACACACCTCGCCGTCAGCCGTGTCGTCTGGCTGGGCGGCGAACTGGCAGGCGACGACACCGATGGCCACATCGACCAGATCGCCCGGTTCGTGGCCCCCGGCCGCGTCGTGGCAGCACGGCAGCAAGATCGGCTCGATCCGAATTGGGTCTCGCTCGAGGAAAACCTCGGCCAGCTCGCGGCAGCCGTCGATGCCCAGGGCCGCCGGCTCGAGGTGATCCCGATCGATATTCCGCCACGGTTTTCCTTCGAGGGCACGCAGCTTCCGGCGAGCCACCTGAATTTCTATCTCGCCAACGGGGCCGTGATGGTGCCGGTGTTTGGCGGGCCGACCGACGCCCCGGCGATCCGGACGCTGGCCGATTGTTTCCCTGACCGGCGGATCGTGCCGGTCGACTGCCAGGAGCTCATCCGCGGTCGCGGCGCCCTCCACTGCATCACCCGGGACCAGCCAGCCGGCTGACGAGAGAGACCAGAGGGAAGCTACGGATGGAAGCAGCCGCGATACAACATCCTTCGCGTGGGAGCCAGTTTTGAACGTCCGGTGCGTCGGTGCCGGATTCCACAAGTTAAAAACTCGTGGCCACGGGGGAGCGGAAGCCGACGCTGGACAGGCTTTCATCCCCGACGGCGGGAAACTCGCCCCAAGCCGCTCTTGCCCGGGGGCGGCCGGTTCGCGACGATCTCACCGTGGGGCGAAGTGTGTCGCCGCGTCGGGATCTTCTGAGGAGAGTGCACCATGGAACAGTTCGCTACCGCCGTCCAGGGAGCCCTCGCGCTCATCGCCCGGCTTCTGCTGGCGGCGATCTTCGTGGTCAGCGCGATTGCCAACAAGATTCCGCAGTTTCAGGCCACCGCCGCCTACATGGCATCGGAGGGTGTGCCAAATCCGAAGTTTGCACTCTTCGGCGCCATCGGGCTCCTGCTGCTCGGCGGTCTGGGCGTGGTGCTCGGCGCATGGACCCGGATCGCCGCCTCGTTCCTGCTCGTGTTTCTGCTCGCTGCCACCTACTACTTCCACGACTTCTGGACGTTCGCCGATGCGGGCCAACGGCAGCTGCAAACGATCCAGTTCATGAAAAACATGGCCATCTCCGGCGGTCTCCTCTCGCTGATCGCCTTTGGCGGCGGCCCGTGGAGCATCGACGGCTGGATCAGCATCAAGCGGGATGAGGCCGAGGGGGGCGCGTCGGCCGCCAAGCCCCGAGTCACCGCCAAGCCAGCCGAACGTAACTGAGCCCGGCCATCCATTTCTTTCAGCGGATCTTTCAGCGGAGTTGAAATCATGTCGTGCGGCCGAATCATGGCGGTGCTTCTGACCGTGTTCCTGCCAAGCCTGGCGGCCGCCGCTGAGCCCGCCGTATCGACGCCCTCCAGAGCAAACCCGGGAGTTGCCACGTCCATGAACATGACAGCGTTTGGCCTGCCGGCCGTCAGTCCGTTCGGCAGGCTTCCCGATGGTCGCGAGGTGCACCTCTACACGCTGGAGGTGCCGGGGGGATGGAAGGCGACGATTACTGATTTTGGCGCGATCCTGACGAGCCTGCACCTGCCGGGCACGGACGGGAAACCGGTCGATGTCGTGCTCGGATTCGATGCACTGGCCGGCTACATCGACAAGCATCCCTACTTCGGCGCGATCTGCGGGCGGGTCGCCAACCGTATCGCCGCCGGCCGGTTCGATCTCGACGGCAAGGCCTACCACCTCGCCACGAACAACGCCCCCAATCACCTCCACGGGGGCCTGGTCGGCTTCGACAAGAAGCTCTGGCGTGCGACGCCACGGACGAGCGAGAAGGGGCCGGCCGTCGACTTCGAGATGGTGAGCCCCGCGGGTGACGAGGGTTATCCCGGCCAACTCACCGTCAAAGCCACCTATACCCTCACGCCCGACGGCGAACTCTGGATCGAGATGTCGGCGACCTGCGATGCCCCGACCATTGTCAACCTGGCGCATCACTCCTACTGGAATCTCGCCGGTCAGTCGGCGGGCACGATCGACGGGCATACGCTGTCGTTGACCGCCGACCGCTATCTGCCGGTCGATGCCGGCGGCATCCCCACGGGCGAGTTCGCGGCGGTGGCAGATACCCCCTTCGATTTCCGGACCGACCGAGCGTCGCCGGCGTCGCTCGGCGAGGCGATCAAGTCGCTGCCAGCATCGGCCGACGGCACGAATCCCGGAGGAGTCGATCACAACTTCGTTGTCCGTGGCTGGAAGCCGGATGGAGCCTTGAGGAGCGTGGCCTTCCTGCGGGATCCGGACAGCGGCCGCGGCATGGAGATCCTCACCGACCAGCCTGGCATTCAAGTCTATACGGGGAACTACCTCGACGGCACACTCACCGGCAAGGATGGGGCTGTCTATGCGAAACGGTCAGCAATCTGCCTGGAAACCCAGAAATATCCCGACAGTATCCACCATGCCGGGCAGCCCGACTGGCCGGCCGTGCGGCTCGAGCCGGGGCAGACCTACCGCCACACGATGGTCCATCGTTTCACGGCCGGTCGCTGAACGTTCTCTGCTACCGGCATGGCTACCGGCACGGCTGCCGCGAACGCCCCCGCGCTATCCGGCGTGCCCATCATCCGCATGCCGGCTCCGCGGGCGGGCGTCCGCTGAGGGAGTGCTCCAAAGTTGAAGGCGACCTCGTAGAGCCCCGTTGAGCCAACGCGGCCCGAGCCGGCGCGGCTTGCCGCGTAGGCTGAGTTGCCGTAGCCCGAGACCCCGACGTAGAACGTGCCGGCTGACCGTGTGACCACCGACAGCCGGCTGTCGAGCGAGCCGTTGGCGTCGTCGTTGCGGGCGAGTTCACGGCCACGGGAATCGAAGAGCCGCAGGTAAGTGTCGAGCGTGGATGATGTGGGCAGGGCACGGGCTTGGACGTCGATCGTGAGCGATTGCCCAGCCCTCAGAACGATCCGGTAGAGATCGATGTCTCGGCTGCCGTGCCGGCCATCGCCGACCCAGCCCGGCACACGCGTACTCCCCGACGAGGCCGTCACCGCCGCAGCAGTCGCAAGGGCGTCACCTGTATCCGCCGGAGCCGGCGTTGGAGTTGGAGTCGGGGTCGGGGTCGGGGTCGGAGCTGGCGTTGGCGTCGGAGTTGGCGTTGGCGTTCCTAACGCCTGGAGGGCGGCGGCCGCGTTGAGCAGTCCGCCGGTGGCTACTTTGCCGGTCAGGGCGACGACCGGTGTGGTACTCGAGAGGATCGCGGTGCGAATCTGTGTGGCGGAGGCCTGTGGGTTGGCGGCTGCGAGAAGGGCGACAACGCCTGTCACGTGCGGTGCGGCCATCGAGGTGCCGCTGTAGGTGGAGTACGAACCATTTGGCGTTGTCGAGAGAATGCCTGCGCCGGGAGCGCCGATGTCGACGCTCGTGGCACCGTAGTTGGAAAAGCTCGCCAGACGGTTGGAGCGGTCTGTCGCCGCCACGGAGATCACCGCGGTGCTCGTGTAACTGCCGGGATACGATGGCGCGGTATCGTTGTTATTGGCCTCGTTTCCCGCAGCGGCCACGAACAGAATGCCGGCTCCCGCGCCGGCGTCGATTGCGTCTCGTAGGGCCGTGGAAAGGCCGCCGCCGCCCCAGCTGTTGTTGGTGGCAACCACATTGATGCCAAAATCACGACGCATGCGGGTGGCGTAATTGATGGCCGCGACCGCGGCGCTGGTGGATCCGCTGCCTGACCCGGTCAGAAACTTCAGCGGCATGATCGAGACCTGCCAGTTCACGCCCACCACGCCAGAGCCATTGTTGCCCACCGCTCCGATCGTGCCCGAGACATGCGTGCCATGGCCGTTGTCGTCCATCGGACTCGAGTCGTTGTTGGCAAAGTCCCAACCATGGATGTCGTCGATGAAGCCGTTGCCATCGTTGTCGATGCCGTCGCCGGCCACTTCGCCGGGGTTCCGCCAGGTGTTCGGGGCGAGATCCGGGTGCTTGTAGTCCATGCCGGTGTCGATCACGGCGACGACCACGTTTCGGGATCCGGTGGTCGTGTTCCATGCCTCGGGGGCGTCGATGTCGGCATCGACGACACCGCCCGACTGGCCGATGTTGTGGAGGCCCCAGAGTTGCCCCAGCGACGGATCGTTGGAAGAGAGCGTGGGCGTGATGACGAAGTCAGGCTCGACGTACCGCACGCCCGCCGTTCGAGCTGCCCAGCCGAGCACGTCGTGGGCCGATGCGCCGGGGGCCGAGAGGGAATAGAAACCTTCGCCCATAGGGCTGGCCTGCCACTGCGGTGCCAGATCCCAGCCGGCCACGGGCGGCGTCGAGGATGCCCGCATGATCCAGGCGTCCGCCCTCGCTGCGACTGTCTGGCCGTTCCATTCGAACTGTCGTACTGCGGCGTCGCCGCTATTTGCCGACAGGGGCAGGCGGGCTTCGAGCAGTTCCACGAAATACGTTGTCGCACGGGACTGGCCGGGAGCCGCCGCATGCGACCGGCTACGGCGTGGCTGGGTACGACGTGGCTGGGCAAGTCTCGCCAGGCCAGAAAGAAGTGGCGAAAGGCCACGGGGCAGGGAATGGGCCCGATTCATGGTGGATGCCTTCCATGCTGGTTGCTGCCCCTGCGACGAAAAGTATCGGCCTGAATCAGGCGATTATCCAGCCCGTCATGCAGGCGTCGTGCAGGTCGGCTAGGATTGGTCGATTGTGCGACTCGGCCGGCGCCCCGCCGTTCGAAGACACTTGGTATCGGCTCGGTATCCAATCGCCACTCCACCCTGGTAACAGGTTTTCACGTCAGGACACGTGTCATGGTTTTTCCTGTTGGTGACGACAATTCCGATCGGGCAACCTTTCCGTATGTGACGATCGCCCTGTTGCTTGCGAATGTTTTTGTATTCGTGGTGCTCCAGCAGATGGGCGCCAACGACAACGTGACCCTCGCCTACTGCCAAGTGCCGGCCGAGATCATCTCAGGGCAGGACGTCATCACCGAGCCTTCGGTGCGGATGATCCAGACGCCGGAAGGCCTGATCCAGGTGCCCGATCCAGGGCTCAAGGCCACGCCGGTCCCACCGTGGATGACTCTGCTGACGGCGATCTTCATGCACGGCAGCATCATGCATTTGGCCGGCAACATGTGGTTTCTCTGGATCTTCGGCGATAACGTGGAAGATGACATGGGGCATGTCAAATACCTGCTCTTCTATCTCGCCACCGGCATTCTTGCGTCGCTGGCCTTCGTGGCGCTCAATAGTTCCGGTGAGGCGGCACTCACACCCTGCCTGGGTGCCTCGGGAGCGATCTCGGGTGTCTTGGGCGCGTATCTGGTGCTCCACCCGCACCGCCGCGTCAGCGTGATTCTGGTGCGGATGATGATCGACGTGCCGGGCTATGTG
>JBIIFB010000183.1:0-7248 GCA_044237545.1 Pirellulales bacterium | reverse complement strand
CGCTCTTTGTGAGCAGGAATCTGCGGGAAAGCTCACCAGACACCCCGTAAAGCGGCCGCAACTGCCGCCGCGATGGCTGCCGCTGGCCAGAGAATCGCCGTCGCTTGGACATAGCATCGCCGTCACTCGGCCCTATCATGGCCGCTCGGTTCCGCCCCCCATCTCCCATCGCGATGCCCATGAACATTCTCGTGACAGGCGGCGCAGGATTCATTGGCAGCCATATTGTCGAAGGACTTGTGGCGGCCGGCCATCGGGTGGCGGTGCTCGACGACCTCTCCAGTGGCTCCCGCGACAACCTGCCCCCCGGGGTCACGCTGCACGTCTGCGACATCGTCGATCCGCAGGCGGTGGCCCGCGTGTTTGCGGCGGAGCGTCCTGAAGCGGTCTGTCATCAGGCGGCGCAGATGTCGGTGAGCCGGTCGGTTCGCGAGCCCCGCTTCGATGCCGAGGTCAATTGCATCGGGTTGATCAACGTGCTGGAGGCAGCGGTCCGGGAAAGCGCGAAACGTTTTGTCTTCGCATCCAGCGGCGGCGTCCTGTATGGAGATGTCACATCGCCGGCCCCCGAATCGACGCCCGCCAACCCGGTCAGCCCGTATGGCATCACCAAGTGGGTGGGTGAGCGGTATCTAAAGTTCTTCGCCGAGGAACATGGCCTGGCAACCGTGGCCCTGCGGTATTCCAACGTCTACGGACCGCGGCAGAATCCGCACGGGGAGGCTGGCGTGGTCGCCATCTTCTGCCGCCGTCTGCTGGCGGGCGACGTCACTCGCATCAATGGAGATGGTCGCTATGTCCGCGACTATGTCTTTGGCCCGGATGTCGCCCGGGCCAATCTGCTCGCCCTCACGGCCGATCTGCCGCAGGTGACGCCGGGCACCCTCACGAGCCTCAACATCGGCACCGGCAGTGGCACGGACGTCAACGAACTCGAGGCCAAGATCCGGCAGGCCGTGGCCGCAGCCCTGGCGCGACGTGGACGGGCGACAGCGCTGCCCCTGCCCGACCACGGCCCGGCCCGCGCTGGCGATCTGCGGTCAAACCTGGTCGATCCCACGCTCGCCGGCAGCGTGCTCGGCTGGCGGCCGACGGTCGGGATCGATGCGGGGCTGACGCTGACGGCGGAATGGTTTGCCGCGCATTCAGAGCTGTAGACATCGGCGATCTGCCGATCGCTTATCGGCCCTCATCATTTGCTCGTCAGGCCGTCCAGGGCACCCGACACGAGCCGTTGCCTGAGCGACGGCGAGTCCATGTAAAGCGGGAATCGATGGTTCTTGCCGATGGCTGCGGCGGCATCGACCTGCGTGAACTCAATCTCCGGTGGCAGCCACCGGGCCGGCATGTGCTCGTGCCCCAACGCCTCTGTCCGCAGGCTCCGGTCGATGTATTCGAAGAACCCGAGGGCCTTGTCCCGGGTGTTGTTGAGCAGTGTCAGGCGGTCGATGCACTGGAGCACGCTCCGGTAGGGGCCGCGGGGCGCCAGGGCATCCTGCCGTACTGCCGCCGCCACGAGCACCAGATGAACCCGCGCCTGGCGGTCGATCCATGGCTCCAGGCTTGAGCGCCCAGACCGCTGGGCCGTGGCGAGATGGTCGAGCGCTTCCATCGCGATCAGCCCTCCGTAGCTGTAGGCCACGATGGCGACGGGCCGGTCGGGATTCATTCTGCCCAACAGCCATGCGAAGTAGCGACCCTCGGTCAGCGATCGCTCATACTTTGCCCGGCTGTCCTTCAGCAGCAGTCCCTCCTGGGAACTCGGCCAGGAGAAGATCACCGTGCGGACCGAGGAAGCGTCTGGGCGGCATGCCGCACTGCGGCGGGCGAGCATGAGCCCCTGCGATTTTGCCGAGGCCGGGTCGTAGCGGTTGCCGTGGATGAAGATCATCAACGGTTGCTGCGGGTTGTCGAGCAGACTCTGGAGATCCGACCGCACCCAGCGACTGCAGGCCCCCTCGTCGACCAGCCGCTCCACACCGAGGTTGAGGTTGCGTGGAATGCATTCTGTCTCGGGCAGATGCCGCGTGCTGACGACCCAGACATCGTCGTCGCCCTGATAACTGTCGCCCCGATAACTGTCGCTCTGATCGCTTCGTGCGTCGCTGTCCGCCTGGCATTCCGTGGAAGACGGCCCGGCCGGCCCGGTCTCGTCCACCCCATCGGGCAACGACGCCGACGGGGACGGCGATGCCGTTGCCACGGGCGACGCTGCGGCCGAAGACGGCGCAACGCCGAGTGCGACGGCCATTGTCAGGGCCAGAAACGGCTGGAAAACCTGGATACCAACGAGAAAACGAAGAAAACGCAAGGCAGACACCGCACGCATGGAGAACAGTCGGAGCCGCGACGCGACGGCTTCTGTGTCGGCTGTCCTCAACCCTACCACGCGTTTTGCGCTGGTGTGGTGGAAGGATCGTCCGGTTTCAGGTCTCCGTGGTCGGCGGTCACCCTTTCTGAAAATCAGAAATCGCAAATCAGAAATCTTTGAGAAATCCCGGCAGCCGTCCGACCCGGCGCCGGATCGTGGGTTAGGGTTTGGAGGCGTCGTCGTGGACGATGCAAAAGTCCGACCGCGTGTCCGACCCGAGTTGACGGTGGTGGAGATGCCAATCATGTGCCGATCGCCAATCACGTGCCGATCCCTATGCCTTCTGATCGCCCTCGGCAGCCTGGCTGCCGCACCGGGCTGCAGCAGTTGTTTTGGGAGTGCGAATAGCTGCCGCCGTCCTTCGTTTATGGAGTTTCGCTCGCCCTGTGGCGGCGGTTCGCCGTGTGCGGCACCGCAGCCTCAGCCGCAGCCCTGCCAGCCTGCCTGCGGGGCGCCGATGCAGGAGCCGGCCTGTGGTCCGGCCTGCGGTCCGTGTGGTGAAGGGGGCGGGATGATGTCGTCCCCCTCCTCGATGCCGATCGTGGTCGAGCCGGGAACCTTCAGCTGATTCTGCGGGCTGGACGGTGTGGGACCGCCCCTCTCCGCCTCGCCGGTGATGCGCCGCTCGTGCCGGCCAAGCGTCGGGCATGCAGCACGCAGTGTGCCTGCTCCCGAATGTGAGCGGCTCGTCACCGGCGGGGTGGGCCGGGGAAACCCGTCCGTTTTTGCGGGTGCCGCACGGCTCGTATACTCCCGGCTCCCGTTTCCCCCCCACGGAGCCGTCATGTTTGAGTCGTTGACCGCATCGCTTTCATCCGCCCTGAATGCCCTGCGGGGTCGCGGCAAGCTCACCGAAGCGAACATGCGCGAGGGCCTGGCGGGAGTTCGCACCGCCCTTCTGGAAGCGGACGTCGCTTACGACGTCGTCGAAACGTTTCTGTCGCGGGTGGTGGATGATGCGGTGGGGGCGAAGGTGCTCGAGTCGCTCGACCCGGCCCAGCAACTTGTGGGCATCGTGCATCATGAGCTGGTCAACCTGATGGGGCCGGTGGATCATTCCCTCCACCTGCAACCGGGCAAGACCACCATCCTGATGCTCTGCGGCCTCCAGGGTTCGGGCAAGACCACCTCCTGTGGCAAGCTGGCGATGCGGATCAAGCAGCAGGGGCAGGGCGTGATGCTCGTGGCCGCCGACCTCCAGCGTCCGGCCGCCATCGAGCAGTTGGCGGTGCTCGGTCGGCAGATCGGCGTGCCGGTCCACGTGCCGGACGGGATCACAGACCCGATCGCCGTCTGCCGCGCCGGTGTGGCCCGCGCGGAGAAGGAGGGCATCTCCGTCGTGATCCTCGACACGGCCGGCCGGCTCTCGATCGACGAGTCGCTCATGCAGGAGCTCACGAAGATCGACCGCACCGTGGGGCCCGACCAGGTCTATCTCGTGGTCGATGCCATGACCGGACAGGATGCGGTGAAGAGTGCCAAGGCCTTCAACGAGGCGCTCGAACTCGACGGCATCATCATGACGAAGCTCGACGGCGACGCCCGTGGCGGGGCCGCGCTGTCGGTGAAGACCGTGACGGGAGTGCCGATCAAATTCATCGGCACAGGTGAGCAGATCGAGGCCCTCGAGGACTTTCACGCCGAGCGGATGGCGGGGCGAATCCTGGGGATGGGCGATGTCGTGACGCTCGTCGAGGAGGCACAGCGGAAATTCGATCAGGGCGAGATGCAGCGGCAGGAGGAGCGGCTCCGGGCCGGCGAGTTCACACTCGATGACTTCAAAAAGGTGATGCTGCAGACACGCCGGCTGGGGCCGATGGGGAAAGTGCTCGGCATGATCCCAGGCATGGGCGGCATGCAGGAGATGCTGGCGGGTGCCGATCTCGACAAGGACGTGAACCGCCTCTTCGGCATCATCGATGCGATGACACCGGCCGAGCGGCGAAACCCGTCGCGGGTGGTCGATCAGTCGCGCCGCCGACGGATCGCCGCCGGAGCCGGCGTCGATCCGCAGGAGGTGGGCGACCTCGTCAAGCAATTTGACGGCATGAGCGCGATGATGAAGGGCATGGCGGGGCTGGGCATGAAGGACCGTCTCCGCGAGGTCCAGCGACTGCAGGCGCAGATGAGCAATCCCGCCGCGCGGCTTGGCCGTCCAAAGGGGGACACCGGCAAACGGCTCACGCCGGACGAGCGGCGGAAGCAGAAGAAGCAGCGGGAGAAGGATGCCCGCCGCAAGAAGCGCAGCTGATTGGCGTGATTGAAAACCTCACATCGTGCAATCCCATCCGTCTCGGCCTGTGCCCCCCAACCGGGGCGGCATGTTTTCAACGTGTCCGTAAGACGACCTACTTCCCAACCGTGGCGGCAAGTTTTCAACGTGTCCGTGAGACGACCTACTTCCCAACCGTGGCGGCAAGTTTTCAACTTGTCCGTGAGTTGACGATGCCTGAATTCCCTCGCCCCGCACTGCCGTCGTGCGCAGGAGACCGTCCTCAAGGAGCCCCCCGGCGTGGTCGTAGTTCGCAAAAACACCGTAAAAACCGGGGCTTGTAGGGTGGGCTTGGGTTCCGGCGCCGGTCGGGTATTCTGAGGGGCTCGATCAATCCTTTCCGAGGAGACTGCGAACGTGGCTGTGGCGATTCGAATGAAGCGAATGGGCCGGAAGAACCGGGCC
This sequence comes from Pirellulales bacterium, assembly GCA_044237545.1. Taxonomy (GTDB): domain Bacteria; phylum Planctomycetota; class Planctomycetia; order Pirellulales; family UBA1268; genus CAMCQY01. The sequence goes on along the minus strand of JBIIFB010000183.1, from coordinate 2,200 downwards.
TTTTTCAGGATCTGTGCAACCGACCGGCGGAGCCCGCGGGACGGCCGCGTGATCGAGGTGCTCGGCACCTACGATCCCTCCGTGCCTGATACCGACGCCCGCTGCCTGCTCAATGGGGAACGGGTGAACTATTGGCTCAGCGTCGGTGCCCAGCCGAGCGACGCGGTTCGCGTGCTCGTCAAGAAATATGGACACAACGGAACGCATCTCAAGGCAATGGAACTTGCTCGCGCCAAGCTCTCGATGCCGAGAATCATTCCCGAGGCGGGTGAGCCGGTGTTTGTTCCCGAGCCGAAGTTTGATCCCAAGGCGGCCGCGGCGGCCGCGGCGGAAACGGTGGCTGCAACTCCGGCTGCTGAAGCATCGGCTCCAGTCGAAGCCGCACCTCAGGCCGTTGCTGATGCCCCGTTGCCCGAGGCAACAGACGCGGTGGTGGAAGCCGCCAGCCCCGCAGCCGAAGCCGGCGGGGAAACGCAGCCAGAGCAGGCCTGATGTGCCCCCGCAGATCCCATGCGCATCGATATCCTTACCCTGTTTCCCGAGATGTTTGCGAGCTTCCTGGAAGGAAGCTTGCTTGGTGAGGCGCGTCGGTCTGGCCTGATCGACATCTCCCTGACGAACATCAGGGACTTTGCAGAGGGCGTGCACCGCCAAGTGGACGACAGGCCCTACGGTGGTGGTCCCGGTATGCTGCTCATGCCAGGACCTGTCGTGTCGTGCGTCGAGACCGTGCAGCAACGGGATTCTGTTGCCGGCCATCTTCTCATGCTCACGCCCGGCGGCCGTCGCCTGGATCAGGCTGGGGTCGAGGACCTCGCCCGCCGACTCTCCCGGACCGGGCGGCTGATTCTGTTGTGCGGCCGCTACGAGGGATTCGACGACCGTGTCCGTGCCATTCTCCAGCCCGAAGAGGTTTCCGTCGGCGACTTCGTGCTTTCCGGCGGCGAGGTGGCTGCAATGGTGATCGTCGACGCGGTCGCCCGCCTTATTCCCGGCGTGCTTGGCGATGAAGAGAGTGCCCGCCAGGATTCCTTCTCGGGTGCAGAACGCCTGATTGAAGGCCCCCAATACACCCGACCGCGTGAGTTTCGCGGCCTACCGGTGCCCGATGTGTTGCTGTCGGGCGACCATGGCCGGATCGCCACGTGGCGGCACGATCAAGCCGTCGACGCGACCCGTCGCCGAGTTCCAGCCAGCCTTTCCCCCAACCGTTCCTGAAGGAGCCGTCGTGAGCCAGAAGATTCTCGCCAAGGTCGAAGCATCCAGCCTCAAGTCAGAGGTGCCCCAATTCGCCATCGGCGATACGGTCGACGTCCACACCAGGATTCTGGAAGGGGAGAAGGAACGTATCCAGATTTTCAACGGTGTGGTGATCGCCAAGAGCGGCGCCGGCACCCGGGAGACATTCACCGTCCGGCGGATTGTCTCGGGCGAGGGTGTCGAGCGGAAGTTTCCGATCCATTCACCGAAGATCGCCAAGGTCGACGTGAAGCGTTCGGGCGTGTCGCGGCGTGCCAAGCTCTACTATCTGCGTGATCGCGTCGGTAAGTCGGTCCGCCTCCGGGAAAAGCGTGACGACATCGCAGCCGCCGAGGCAACGGCGAAAAAAGCTGCCGGTAAAAAAGCTGCCGCCAAAAGCTGATCAGCCGTTCCGACTTCGTTGGTGGCCGTCATGTCATCGCGGGATCCAAGGCAGGCCCTCGGGCAACGTGGAGAGGCAGAAGCTGAGAAGCTTCTCCGTAGTCTGGGCTACCGGATCGTGGGCCGACGGGAGCGGGTGTTGCGAGGCGACATCGATCTCGTCGCCCTCGACGGCCGCACGGTGGTGTTTGTCGAGGTGCGTTCGCGGAGCGACACGGCCCACGGACATCCTGCCGAAACCGTCGGTCTGCAAAAGCAACGGCGGATCGCCGAACTGGCCAACGCGTACATCCGCCGCCACCGGCTGGAGGATTGTCAGGTGCGGATCGATGTCGTGGCGGTGACGTTTGGACCGGCAGATGCCCGTCCGATCGTCGAGCATTTCCAAAACGCTTTCGACAGTCCGTGGTAGTGGAAAAATGGGGACGGGAGCAGTAGTGTTCGGCACGATACGTGCTGTTCCCCCGTGGCGGCAAGTTTTTAACTTGTCCGTGGAGAGCGTGCCGGTGATGGCGTGCTGTGGTCAGCTCGCCGGCTGCGGCATGCTCGTCGCCGGCGG
>JBIIFB010000182.1:0-7250 GCA_044237545.1 Pirellulales bacterium | reverse complement strand
CCTCCTTGGCCGCCAATACTCATCGGCTCAGGGCCGATGACCGAAGTTTAGCGCCAGATCCAGGGATGTGAAGACGACTTTATCCACGGGCTGCTAGAGCCGCTTCACGCGGATGTTGCGGAAATGGACCTCGTCGTGGTGGCCCGCGAAGCCGATGTGGCCCCGCGTGCGGGCCAGGCCGGGATGGGCCTTGCCGTCAGGCGTGGGCTGGCCGTCGCGGAAGGGGGCCGTGTCGGCGTCGAGGATCGTCTTGCCGTTGACCACGACCTTGATTCGCGAACCCTGCACGGTCACCTCCTCGGTGTTCCACTGGCCTGCCGGCTTCAGGCACCCGCCCCGTTCGGCCGCGACCACGCCGTAGATCGAACCGTGGGCCTGCCAGGGCTCGATGTTTTTGTACTTCTCGTGGGCGTCGTCGAGGATCTGCAGTTCCATCCCTTCGAAGGCGGCATTGCCTGTGGGTGACATGCGGATCGCGAGGCCGTTGTTGGCGCCGGGCGTGAGCTTGAAGTCGAACCTGAGCACGAAGTCGCCAAACTCCTCGACCGTGAGCAGGTTGCCGCCGACACCAGGCTTGCTGCGGAGTTCACCGTTCACCGCCTCATACCCTTCGGTCGCCCCCTGCCAGCCGGCGAGATCCTTACCGCTCAAGAGCGGCTGAAATCCGGTGCGGGGATCGGGCAGTTCCCGGATCCGCAGCCGCCGAAACTCCACCGGCGCTCCCTCCGATTCCAGGCACATGAAGCCTGTGGCAGGAAAGCAGTCGCTGCCCCCCGAAACCTCGTGGCCATTCACCCAGAGCCGTACCTCGCCATCGATCGCCCGCACATAGTAGTGGTTCCACTCGGGCGTGCCGCGGGAGTGCCGCGCGGTGGGAAAGCTCCGCTTGCCATCGGGGGCCACCGGCGGAAAGGGCTTCATGTCGGAGGAGCCGACCGGAAACACGTCGCCATCGGTCCTGAACCAGTCCCCCTTCTTGCCGGTCGCTTTTTCATACTGCTCGGTGAAGCCATGATCGAGCACCTGCACCTCGATGCCGCCGGTTGGGAGTCTGCCAGGCTGGAGGTTCATGAATGCCTCGCGTGGGGCCCAGAGGAAAACTCCTGAGTTACCGCCGCTTGAGAGATGCCGCCACTCGGCCGACAGTTCGAGATTCGTGAGCGGCTGCTTCGTGCGGATCACGCCGACGGGCTTGCCCGTGCACCGGGCCGTGCCGTTTCGCCACGACCACGTGTCGGCCGCACAGTTCACGTTTTCAAAGTCCGCCTCGCCCAGATCCCGCCAGCCGGGGCCGGAACCGTCGAGGGTGCCGAGTTCGCGGACGAAGACATTTCGCACGTGCATCGGGGCACCGTGCGTCTGAATCTGAATCGGACCGCGGTCGGGCAAGGGGGCGGCCTTGTCGAAATAGTTGGTCAGCGGGCAGTTATCCACGACGAGCTGGTCATTCAAGACCACCGTGACGCGATCGCCCTGGATGCGGATGCGGGTGGTGTTCCACTCGCCGATCGGCCTGTCGGCCTTCACGAGCGGGTCTTTTCCCTCGGTGCCGGCGGCATTGTTCCACAGGCCGCCTGATCCCTTTTGGTTGCCATGCTTGAAATCGCGTTCGCAGGCCGGATCCCAGATCTGCACCTGGGGATTGCCGCGGAGATAGATGCCGCTGTCGCCGCAGGCCTTCGGAAACATCCAGTCGAGCACGAGCTCGAAATCGGCGTAGTCGCGGTCGGTGGTAAGGAACGCGCCCTGTCCGTCGTTCACGATCACACCATTCTCCACCTTCCAGTGGGTGGCCACGTCGGCGTTCCACTCCGCCTGCTTCGCGGCCCGCTCCTCCGGCGTGCCCTCGGCCTCCTTCCGCGGGTCGAGGTGCGGACGGCCTCTCCAGCCGGAGAGATCCTTGCCGTTGAAGAGCGACGTGAACCCGGCGGGTGGCTCGGCAGCGACGGCGAAGATGCCAGTCAGCAGATTGAAGCAGCAGAGGAGAACAACAGAGCCGTATCTTTTGATCTGCATCGCATTCTCTTTCAAGGTTGTGGCTGCCGGCTGTTTCAGAGCCAAAATATGGAGGCGGCACCCTCGGGTAATACGTTACCACAAGGCGCATACAAGCCCGGAGCGTAAGCGATTGTGTCGGCGTTTCGGTTGACGCGGCGCCATGCGTGGCATCCGATCCCCCGGCTTACGCCGAGGGCTTTTATGGGGGCGGGGGCATACAAGCCCGGAGCGTAAGCGATTGTGTCGGCGTTTCGGTTGGCGCGGCGGCCTGTGATTGCATCCGATCCCCCGGCTTACGCCGGGGGCTTTTATGGGGGCGGGGGCATACAAGCCCGGAGCGTAAGCGATGGGATCGGCGTTTCGGTTGACGCGGCGCCATGCGTGGCATCCGATCCCCCGGCTTACGCCGAGGGCTTTTATGGGAGCGGGATGGAACTCGCGGGTGATACGGCACCGCAAGACGCATACAAGCCCGGAGCGTAAGCGATGGGGTCGGCGTTTCGGTTGATGCCACGCTCTGTGTTGCATCCGATCCCCCGGCTTACGCCGAGGGCTTTTATGGGAGCGGGGTGGAACGCGTGGGGATGCGGCACGAGAAGACGCATACAAGCCCGGAGCGTAAGCGATTGTGTCGGCACGAAGGTCGGCGTTTCGGATGATGCGGCGCTCTGTGTGGCATCCGATCCCCCGGCTTACGCCGAGGGCTTTTATGGGAGCGGGGTGGAACGCGCGGGTGTTGCGGCACCGCAAGACGCATACAAGCCCGGAGCGTGAGCGATGGGATTCCCCGCATACAAGCCCGGAGCGTGAGCGATTGTGTCGGTAAGAAGGTCGGCGTTTCGGTTGATGCCACGCTCTGTGTTGCATCCGATCCCCCGGCTCACGCCGAGGGCTTTTATGGGAGCGATCGGATTCCCGGCATCCACGCCCGCCTACGATGCCGGCCTGTCGGTGTGACGCAGGCGGTATTGTTGGGGTGGCAGGCCGGCATGCTTCTTGAACGCCCTCGTGAAATGGGCCTGGTCGTAGAAGCCGCAGTCGACCGCGATCCGCCCAATCGGGTCGGTCGTCTGCTCCAGTCGGCGACGGGCCATCGTCAGCCGCGTCCAGAGGATGTAGTCGCCGGGGCTGATGTTGAAGAGCCGGCGAAACTCCCGCTGCAACTGGCTCAGGGACAGGCCAGCCCGTTTGGCGAGGTCGGTGCAGGCGATGGGTTGGCCGTAGTGGTCGATCACATATTCGAGCACCGGCGTCAGCCTCCGGTATTCCTCCGGCGCATTGCCGGCATGGTCGAACGGCCGGAGGATTCCCGCCAGCCCTGAGACGCGTCCGCGGGTGTCGAAGAGCGGGATCTTCGTGCACAGATACCAGCGTGGCATGCCTTCGTGGTCGGGAACGAGCCACGATTGGTCGGCAAGCGGCTTCGCCGAACGCATCACCTGACGGTCTTCGGCGACGTATTGCGCGGCGAGCGCTGGCGGGTGGAAATCGGCGTCCGACGTTCCTCTGACCTCGGCGACCGTGCGGCATCCATGCAGCGTCAGCCAGGCGGTGTTGCACCCGATGAACCGGCTGTGACGATCCTTCACAAAGAGCAACACGTCTGGCACAGCGTCAAACAGACGGAGAATCTGCTCGGCCTGCGAGGGGACCGGCAGCCGGGATCGCAGGGGTGTCGCCATGCGGTTTTAATACAAAAAGCTGCCGCGACCGTCAAATGACACAGGCTCCCCCCGCTGGCTACCATGGAAGGTGTGCCGGCGGCCGTTCCCCGCGAGACCCGCGACAGAAGAGGCTTTCATGTTTGAATTCCGTGTTGCGAACCCTGGTGAACGAGCCCTGCTGTGCGGCTCCGGTCCGACTCGCCGGGACTTTCTCCAGGTGGGCGCGCTCGCGGCGGCGGGGCTGTCGCTTCCGCAGTATGTCCGGGCGGCCAGCGAGGGAAAGGTACGGCCCGGTCATGAGAATCGATCCTGCATCATGATCTTCAACCTCGGGGGGCCGAGCCAACTCGACCTCTGGGATATGAAGCCCGACGCGGCCGCCGAAATCCGCGGGCCCTTCAAGCCGATCCGCACGAAGACCGATGCCTTCGAGATTTCGGAGCTGCTGCCGAAGCATGCCGCCATCGCCGACCGTTTCTCGCTGGTGCGGTCGTGCCGTCACGACGGCGCCGCCGTGCACGACGCGGGCTGGCAGATGCTGCAGACGGGCCGGCGGTTTACCGGCGGCATCCAGACGCCGCATGCCGGCAGCGTGGCGTCGTATCTGCTGGGCCGACGGACCGACCTTCCGCCGTTCGTCGTGTTGCCGCAGTTGATGGGTCGGGGCGGCGGCAATCTCCCCAACGGGCAGGCTGGCGGCTTCCTCGGCAAGGCGCAGGATCCGTTTGCGCTGATGGCCGATCCCTCGCAGCCCAACTTCCGCGTCCCCGATCTCTTGCCGCCCGACCAGATCGGCGTGGCCCGGCTCGACCGCCGGAAAAAGATGCGGGAGATCGTCGAGGGAGCGGCCAAGGAGTTTGAGGCGAGCGAGGATGCTCGGCTGCTCGACGAGAATTTCCATGCCGCCTACCGGCTGATGACGAGCCCGCAGGCACGGGAGGCTTTCGACCTCTCGAAGGAGCCGCAGTCGGTCCGTGAGCGATATGGCATGAACCGTTTCGGCCAGTGCTGCCTGCTGGCACGGCGGTTGGTCGAAAATGGCGTGCGGTTCGTGACGATCAACACGTTCCTCACCGTCTTCGACGAGATTACCTGGGACATCCACGGCTCGAAGCCCTTCACGTCGATCGAGGGGATGAAAAACCTTGTCTGCCCGATGTACGACCAGGCCTATTCGGCCCTGATCGAAGACCTCCAGCAGCGCGGCATGCTCGACGACACGCTCGTGGCGGGGCTCGCGGAATTCGGCCGGACGCCGAAGGTGAATCCGGCCGGCGGCCGCGACCATTGGCCACAGTGCTTCACCTGTTCTTTCGCCGGCGGCGGCGTGAAGGGGGGGCGGGTCGTGGGCGCCAGCGACACCATCGGCGGCTTTCCCGCGGAGCGGCCAGTGGGCCCGGGCGACATCGTGGCCACGATCTTCCACAGCCTCGGCCTCGACCATACGGGCCACCTGCAGGGCCCGGCCGGTCGGCCCTTCGCCCTCACAGACTTTGGCACCGATCCGATCAAGGAACTCTTTGCATGAGGTGTTTCATGTCGGGCCATTTCCTATCGGGCCATGTATGGATCGCCATTGCCAGCCTCGTCGGCCTTCTCGGCCCGGCGGCGCTCGCGGAGTTGCCAGCCGATGCCAACACCGCGTCTCCTGGCGCGGTCAGCTTCGAGCTCGATGTGATGCCGATTCTTTCCAAGGCGGGCTGCAACGGCGGCGGCTGTCATGGAGCGCTTGCCGGCAAGGGGGGCTTCCGGCTTTCGCTCTTCGGCTACGATCCCGCCTCCGACCACCTGGCCATCACGCGGGATGCCCGTGGCCGGCGTGTTGACCTGGCCGACCCCGGGGTGAGCCTGCTGCTGACAAAGCCCACGACGGCAGTGGCCCACAAGGGAGGCAAGCGGCTGGAGGTCGATGGTCACGACTACCGGGTGCTCGCCGCCTGGATGGCGGCGGGCTGCCCCGGTCCCGACGCCCGGCAGAAGCAGCTCGTGTCCATCGCGCTTGGACCGGCCGAGGCCGAACTCGAGCCGGGCCAATCGCGGCAGTTCACCGTCACCGCGGCCTACAGCGACGGCAGCAGTCGCGATGTCACACCCTGGGCGCGGTTTACTTCGGCCGACGAAAGCGTCGCCACGATCGATCCCGCCGGAGTCGCGACCGTCGTGGGGCATGGGGAGGGGGCCGTGACCGCCTGGTTCTCCTCGCAGATCGCGGTTGGCCGCGTGCTCGTGCCCTTCCCCCACTCGATTCCGCCCGAGGTGTTTGCCTCGGCGGCCCGGGCCAACCTCATCGACGACTTCGTGCTCGAGCAACTCCAGAAGCTCCACCTCAAGCCCTCGCCCTCGTGCGACGATGCGACGTTCCTCCGTCGCGCCTCGCTCGACACGATCGGACGGCTGCCGACGCCGGAAGAGGTCCGCGGCTACCTGGCCGATGCCTCCCCTGGCAAGCGGGAGCGTCTGGTCGATTTGCTGCTGGCCCGTCCCGAGTTCATCGACTACTGGACCTACAAGTGGTCCGACATCCTGCTCGTCAGCGGCTCGAAGCTGCGTCCTGAAGCGGTGAATGCCTACTACCAGTGGATTCGCGATCGCGTGGCATCAAACGCACCGTGGGACGGCCTCGTGCGGGATGTGGTGACGGCCCGCGGGTCGAGCCTTGCCAACGGCGCCACCAACTTCTTCGCGGTGCATCAAGACCCGGAGACGATGGCCGAGAACGTCAGCCAGGCATTCATGTCACTCTCCATCGGCTGCGCGAAGTGCCACAACCATCCGCTCGAGAAGTGGACCAACGACCAATATTATGCGTTCGCCAACCTCTTCTCGCGGGTCCGCGCGAAGGGCTGGGGGGGCGATTCCCGCAGCGGGGACGGACAGCGGACGCTCTTCGTCGAGGCCCGGGGCGAACTGCTCCAGCCGCGGACCGGCAGGCCTCAGCCCCCGGCGCCGCTCGACGGCGAGGCGTTGTCGCTGGACAATCCGGCCGACCGGCGTGAGGCGCTCGCCCGCTGGCTGACGTCCGCCGAGAATCCCTATTTCACACGGTCAATCGTCAACCGTGTGTGGGCCAATTTCTTCGGGATGGGACTGGTGGAATCGGTCGACGACCTGCGGGCCACGAATCCCGCCAGCAACGAAAAGCTGCTGGCCGGGCTGTCCCGCTTCACCGTCGAGCACCACTACGACCTCAAATCGCTGATGCGGCTGATCCTCTTGTCGGAGACATACCGCCGGTCGAGCACTCCGCTCAAGGAGAATCAGGACGACCGGAAGTGGTTTGCGCGGGCCTATCCGCGGCGGCTGATGGCCGAGGTGTTGAGCGACGCGATTTCTGACGTCACGGGCGTCCGTGATCAGTACACCGAGATTGCGATGAACGACGGCTCGACGGAGAAGGTCAAGGGCTACGGCGACGACACGCGGGCAATCCAGCTTCACGACTCGGCGGTAAAGAACTATTTCCTCAAGGCGTTCGGTCGCAATGCCCGCGACATCACCTGCGAATGCGAGCGGTCGAACCAGCCCAGCCTCGTGCAGGTGCTCCATCTTTCCAACGGCTCCACGATCAACGACAAGCTGTCGGCCAAG
>JBIIFB010000181.1:0-7284 GCA_044237545.1 Pirellulales bacterium | reverse complement strand
AGGACACTCAACACGTTCACACTCGCCAGACTCGTCATAGATTGCCATCTATTTCTCCTTCTTCTTCGCCCTGATCTCCTCGCGGGCTTTCGTCAGTGCGTCCGCGATCTGCTTCGCCGAAGCCCCCGGCGGAAAGTCGAACCGGATCGGTTGCTTCTTCTGCGCGTCGTCTTTCATCGTGTTCCTCCTTACTGGTGGTCCAGAACCGTGGCAGCGCGTTTACCTTGCCACCGCCTTATGCGATGTTGCATGCGTTCCCCTTGCACGGCTGACCGCTATGACGCAGTTTTGGTGGGCGAGGTGTCACCCCAGCCCCAGCACGAAACACTGTCACTTAGTAGCTGCTGTCGGCTGAGTTGCTTTTCGCAAGCGTGCGTCGATCTTTTTGGCAACCTTCGTTAGGGCAGCAGTGTCCCGCCGAGGAGCCTTGATGTGGATGACCGTGGTGCCGCGACGAAAAACAATGCTGCTATCGCTGTCCGGCACGCGAGTGCCGTAAGCCGCATTACCTACGCGTTGCACCTTTATTCCCGACGAGCCGATTTGAGTGGCAATTTCATCAAAAGCGACTTTCGCTGTTTTTATGCTGTCGTATGTAGCGCCCGTGATGCTGCCCGATCGCGGTCCATCGGATGCGAATGGGTTGCCAAGGTTGCTTCCTTCGTAGTCGAGTTCGCCTTTCTCGAGAATCAATAGCTCTGCAAGAACCGCACCGTCGCCTGCGATATCGTTGCCCTCTTCTTCCATATCGCTTGCTTCATTGGCGGGAAATAGCTCGACAATTCGTTTGTCGATGTTCTGAGCGGCGGTGACGGACTTCGCCAGCGGTACGACGGGCGAGACCAGAGACACAACCATCGGCCCTCGGCGAAATACCAGAGACACACTGCTCGCACCTGCCACGTGGACGCCTACTGCCGCATCCCCCAGCCCTTTCACTCGCTGCTTGTCGTCGCCGAATCCACCGGCGATCGCATCAAGAGCTTGCTTGGCGACCTTGGCATCAGAGTAGATGAAACCCGCCACACCGCCGCACGTCTCGCCGCCTTCGAGCAGCGGGATTCGGCCTTCTTGTAAGGCTGGGGGCACCTTGGAATACACCGGCGGCAATCGCTTCTTTAATGGCCCAGCAGTCACCGAATCCCCGAATTCACCGTCGGCGTAAATGATTGACGCCAGATCGCGGCTCTCCGCATTAGCGTCAGCCGGTGGAACCGCGACTCCGCTTTCCTTGGCGCGGCTTTGTCGATCAAGATTGCACAGTTCGGCTTCAGCTAATGCGAGACCAGCCTGAACGGTTAGATTGCCGAGCCCCGCAGCCAGCGTCTCTTGCGACTTCTCGAGGTCCTCTTGTGGCCCCTCCAGAAACGCGATCGCTCCAGTGACATTAGTATCCGCAATCTTCCACAAAGTAGGCCTTGCGGTGATGAGGAGGACCGATGCGTCGTACTTACTCGAGGGGCTGTTGGAGGAGATGGATTTGCCCCAGATGTCTCTCACCTTCAGGTAGCACTCCATTGCATTGCCAAGGAGCAGCCTTACTTCCGGCATGGGCTTAGCCTCATCCGACTCGATGAAGACCTTCACCTCAGGAAGTACGTCTGAAATGGCCTTGTCGTAATCGACGAAGTTGATGCCGATTTCTGTGCGGGCTTGCAGCTTCTTAAGAGCCTTGATGACGTCTTTCGCTTCGCCGGGCGGGGACTTGTAGCGGTCGCCAATCGGCGGAAATGCTTCTTGCCCGTGCGCGACAACGGTCGACGAGAGCAGTACGGCGAAGACTACGGCACGGATAGCCCAAAGCATCGTGGCACCTAACGGTTGTGGGGTCGGCAGATAAGGCATCGCCCTACAGGGGGAGTCTGCCCAGAGTAGGGATGATGCCGTATTTCTGCAACGACTGTGTTGTAGGCAGACCTGCGCCGCTCCGGATCACTCGGCACCGGCCATGCCGAAGCCACATCCAATGCTTTGACTGCCACGAAACAAGTGCCCCACGACGCCCGGCGAAACGGACTATGACACTCTTCGTGAGCCACAGACCGAACCTTTTCCGGTCGAGCCACGTATAATGCCGAAGCATCAAGAATGGCACGTCTAACAGCGTGCCATGTGAGTCCGGGCCACAAGCTCGGACTCGCAACCGAGCCTTTTGCGAGGCAAACGGTGCTACCCGAGTCGTGAAAGCGACAGAGGGATGTGCGTGTGGCGTGTAGCCTCACGAAACAATATCGCAACGGTGTGGTGGCCCTTTTGATAAGGGAAGCCACACCGATCTTGATGCGTTCACCCCTACAGGAGAACGCATATGCGAATCGGTCGACTCTCGATCCGAATCAATCCAGAAAATCGCCTGCACCACCTCTGGTGCAACAACGGGTCTTGGTGGTGCGCCTACGTCCTGCACTTCACCGGCCGAAAGCGTCGTATCCGGCGCTCTCTCGGCACCTCGTGCGTCGAGGAGGCCATCCGCCGCCGCGACGAACTCTTCGCCAGCATCGATCGCGACGGCGAGGAGGTGCCAGAACGCAAGCCGAAGAGCCGCGAGGAGGACGACATGCCTCCTCTCGTCACAGGTATCCCATGCGTCAACGTGACATCGTATTTGGCATCCGCGTAACCACGCATCCGGAGAGCAACTCATGGACAAAGCATTTTCGGAATCAATCAAGGATCGACTGCTGCACATAGGCGATGCCGACAGGACGTACGCGACCGCAAGCGAGCATCGCGGAAAGGCACGCTACGGGCAGGCCGCGAAGCATTTGGAGATTGCGGCGGACGTGTACCGCAGCGTGTCTCTCGGACTTCTCGCCAAGAAAACGTATTTGGAAGCAGTGGAGTGCTACGAACACATCGAAAACGCTATTGGCGCGAGACGATGCGGGCTGCGTGCCAATTCGCTGCCTGATTACTGGACTGAGGCCAACCACGACGCGAAGTGGGGATGAGGACTCACGACTTTTGACCACAAGGAGAAACCACGATGGGCAGAAGGAACCAGAAACCCAAACGCGACCAGTACCTGAAGTTCCGGCATACCTACATTCACGAGGCCGACCGAATCATGGCGGATTGCCCGACTTATACGACCGACTCGGTCGACAGTAGCGATGCAACACGCAGGCGATGGCGACGGGCAGCGAAGCTCTACGAACGCGCTGCCGACTTCTACCGGCGTGCCGGGCTTGGAATCATGGTGATCAGGTCGTGGGAGGAAGCTGAGAAATGCTATGCGGCACTTCGTATGCCCGACGACCACGAGCGTTGCCGACTAAAGGGTGTCTCAATCCCGATCTACTACGAGGAGGAGACCGATGACCGAGCCTGAGCGTTTCTACATCCGAAGCCAGCCAACGCTAATCGACAACTTTCGCAAGTTGCGAGCCGTCTTCGAGAAGATAGTCGAGGCCCGAGGCGAGACGCTCGACCCCGAGTGGTACGACGATGGGCCGGAGCATTGTCCTGATCTGTACAAGGATCAGCCGGAACTACTGAAGTCCACAACAAGGAAAGGGGAGTCGAAATGAGCCACCAGAGAATCTTGAGCCTGTATCCCTACCTCTACCCCGGCACCGACTGTTGGGTTTTCGACGACGAGCGCACGGGGCTAAAGGAAGAAGCTTTCGTGCTGGGCACGTCGGAGATGATCTCGCGTGTCGTTGAACACAAGAAGATTCCCAACGCAGCGAAGGGCTTCTTGCTGTCGTTCTCGGATCAGCCGTTTGATGGTCACGACGTCGAGCGAGTTTGGATTCGTAGTCAGGTCGGCGGAGGCGACTGGTACGAGGGCGACGTGCTTGGCGAGTACATGGAGAATTGGCTCTGCCCGGCGCTCTTGCTGTACTTCGAGACGCCACCGAAGCGTCTCTATGTGCGATGCGACCCGCTCCCGTCCGGCGTGAACCCGATCTGGAATCCGCCGCCGGGCGAGGAAGGCAGACGTTTTGTTGAAGCTCCGCGATAGGTCCGCATTTCTCCCACAGCAGAGGAGACCACCGATGACTCCACTCGTTACGCCCCCTGAAGTTCGTCTCGTGTTGACCCGTGAAGCCGCGAAAGTCCTTGGCTGCTCGATGAGGCAAGTCCGCGCTCTCGCGGTTGCGGGGAAGCTCAAAAGCTGGTCGCTCGGGCCGAAGTCGTTCGCATACGACCTCGAAGAGATCAAGAAATACAAAATTGAGAAGGAAGCGGGCCACAGTCAGGGCACGGTTCGGGGTGCCCGGCCGCAGGGTTTCAAGCCTGACATCGGCCCGTGGGAACGCGCGAGGCGACGACTGGAATAGTTGTTGCCCCGCCCCGCCGCGATCCCGGTGGTGCGGGGTATTTCGCCCACCGCGTGCCTGAAGCCAACACCCTCTCGGCACCGTTGGTCGCACTTGCCCCTTCGCCACCCTGATTACGCCAATGCCGTTAGGGGAGTCTCCGACCAAGGTTGACCCAAGGGTTCGTCATAACGGCCAGACCGCGATGCAACTGAGCTACGGAAAGGCCGTCCATGCGAAGAACAGACCTATGCGAACGTGAAGAACTGGAGCGAATGCTGAACATGCTCGTCCATGTCAAAGAGTGCATACGCTCGTTCGAGGAAGGCGAACTCAGCCTGCGCGATGCCGTTGCGGCAATTTCCGCCGGTCTTGCGACGCCCCTCTCTGGAAAGGTTGATGACTGAATGGCTCAGAACGAATGGTTCTACGAGAACGGCGGGCAACGCCACGGCCCGGTATCGCCGGTGGCGCTCAAGGCGCTGGCTACTAAGGGAAATATCTCCCCGTCGACGCTGGTCTGGAAAGAAGGACTCTCGCAGTGGACGCCTGCTAAAGCCATTCGTGGACTCTTCCCAGAAGATACGGCTGTCGGTGTGGCACCTGCGCCAGTCGATCCACCGGCCGCGACACGTATCGACCCGCCCGCCCAGCCGCTACTCGACGTCCTTCGCGACTTGCCGCACCCGCTCGATCTATTGATAGATCGCCTGCGGTATGCGATTCCCATGGACATCACGGCGAAGATTTCACGAGTCGCAGCACTCGCGGGTGTCCTCTGCATCTATCTAGCCATCGTCATGTTGGCGCTTGGCGGGCTTGTCTTCGCTGCCAAAGTGAAGCTGTGGTGGCCTCTCGCAGCCGTGCTTGGCGCTGCTGCTGGGCTCTTTGTCCTGCAATTCGTGTCCCACAGGCTTCTGCAATCACTCGACGCTGCGATTTCCGCGAACAAGACGGTCCTGTCCTCGTTTGCAGTTCCGGACTGCGCCTTCGTCCTGATTGTGGCATCGACGATCGGAGCAGTCGGTAGCATTCTCTGGTTCTCTTATTCCGAACTCACCACGTCGGTCCTTGCGGGACTTCTTGGGGTTTTCGCCGTCGGAACGTTCAGCGCCATCGTGGCACTCCAGCCGCAAACAATCGGTGTCGTCATCAGCTTGCAATGCCGCGCGGCCGAGGAGGCTGTCGGCGTCGCGACCTTCATCATGAAGCTCGTGATCCGGTGCGTGCCTATCTTTTTCGCGGCCAGCGTGTTCGTCGGCACCTATAGAGTCGCTGGCATGCTGTTAGCCGTCATTCGCTTTAACGGACTCGACGCAGAGTTTTTTGCTGACGTCTTTGCTGTGACGTGGCTGCTCTTCTGCGGCGCGGCCTTGCCAGTGGCGGTGTATCTGCTGACGCTGATCTACTATCTCTCGCTCGACGTGATATCGGCGATCGTCTCGATACCGGCGAAGCTCGACCGCATCGCGGAAGTGAGTGGCGGCGGCGAGTCTTGAGAGGCATCATCTTCTCAACGCCTGCCGCCCGCTATCCAGCGCCTGAGGTCGGGATCGCGGGAAGCAAGGTATACCGCACTCGCTAGGCATAGCCCGCCGAGAAATAGGAGGACGTTGCCGCCGCCGTCGCTCTCCACCGCAGGGCTCCGAGGCATGTTCTCTTGCGGTGTCTGTGGCGTGCTGCGTGTGTCTCTATCATCGACGTCTTGACGCGTTGCCGTTCGGACGGCGACTTTTCCCGTCTTAAAGAGCACCCGAAACAAATCATCGATCCCGGCATCCGCGACGCTCGATACGAGGAGAGCCAAGGCCACGCCCAGCACCACTCCGTTGACACCTCGAGAGATGCCACTCGGCAACAAAGCACAAACCTTCCTCAGCATGTCGTACTCCTTATGCACGTCGCGTCTAGTATCCGTTAATCGTCTTCATCCAAGCGGAAGAGGTCGAGCAACTCTTCCTTGTCCAAGTCCTTGAAGCCCTCCTCGTCCGAGCCGATGACCTCGTCCGCGAGAGTTTGCTTCATCCTCTGCCGCTCAAGAATCTTCTCTTCAATCGTGCCCTTCGCTATCAGACGATACACCGTGACGTTGCGGGTCTGGCCGATCCGATACGCCCGGTCCATGGCCTGATTGTCGTTGGCGGGGTTCCAGTCATGGTCGTAAAAGATGACGGTATCTGCGCCTATGAGATTAAGGCCCGTTCCGGCGGCTTTGGTGCTTAGCAGGAAGCAATTCACGGCACTGTTTGAGTTAAACTCATCTGCAAGCTGGGATCGCTGCGTGGCTGGCGTGCCGCCGTCAATTCGCAAGGACCTTACCCGCCACTCTTTGAATAGATGCTCGAGAATGTCGAGCACTCGAGTGCTTTGTGAAAACAGAAGGGCGCGGTGATCGCCCTCGATGATTTCCTCCATCAGTTCGCGGAGATGCGCAAGCTTTCCGGACTCATCGCAGTCGGCCTCAGGCGGCTTCCAGCCGTCCGTAAGCAAAATCGGATGGTTGCAGATGTTTCGTAGCTTCGTAAGAACCGTGAGTATCTGAGCCTGCGACCTGCGTACTCCCTTGGCGTCCAGTTCATCGACCAGCTTCTTGTATTCCGTGCTTTGAATCGCCTGCTTATAGAGCTTCACCTGCTTGGGCGTTAACTCGACTCGAGTGTCTACAACGATCTTGTCGGGCAGGTCTTTGGCCACCTGCGTTTTCAGACGCCGAAGAACGAAGGGCTTCGTGCGAGGTTTTAGTTGAGCCTCGACTACCGGCCAGTCAACGCGATTATTCGTGGTGTACTTCTGGAGAAAAGGCTTGCGGGTGCCCAGATAGCCGGGCATCGCGAAGTCGAATAGCGACCACAGTTCTTCAAGCTTGTTCTGTATAGGGGTACCGGTAAGAACAAGCTTGTGCTGTCCGGCAATTGTTTTTATCGCTCGCGTTCTCTGGGCATCCGGATTCTTGATGTTGTGCCCCTCGTCAACCACGACATAGAGCCAAGGAATACGATTGAGTTCCTCGTGGTCAATA
>JBIIFB010000180.1:0-7295 GCA_044237545.1 Pirellulales bacterium | reverse complement strand
AAACCCCGGGCCTATTACCAGAAACTCGCCGTTGATCTAATCTTTGGAACCAAGGGTCGCACACAAGTGGCATTGATGCTGCTTGCCTACCCGTTTTACAGATGGTTTATTCGCCCGACTCTCGGAACCCTACCCCGAATTAGGCACAACCGCTGATTAAGATCCCACGACGATGAATCACAATTTCACGCGACTCCAACGAGATCGCCATATGGCGATCTCCGTCGCGCTCTGCTCGTACAACGGTAGCCGCTACATCGCGGAGCAACTGGCATCGATCGCCAGCCAGACGCTTCTGCCCTTAGAGGTAGTTGTCTGTGATGACGGCTCGACCGATGACACGATCGCTTGCGTAGAGCAGTTTGCCCAGTCCGCGCCGTTCCGCGTGAGACTCGAACGCCATACGGCTCCACTCGGCATCGCGGCCAACTTCAGCCGTGCCATCGAGCTTTGCGCGGGCGACGTCATTGCTCTGTCGGATCAGGATGATGTCTGGGAACCCTGCAAGCTCGAACGCATCGCTTCCACGTTTGCGGCGGATAACAGACTTGGGCTCATGTTAAGCGACGCGATCGCGATCGACTCAGCGGGCAACGACCTGCACTACCGGCTCTGGGATGCGATTGTGCCGCCATTCACGCGGGCGGAACGGAACCTAGCCCGCAGCGGCCGACTGTTCGATGTCCTGCTCAGGCATTACGTGGCAACCGGGGCCACGCTCGCCTTTTCGGCCGTGTATCGTGATCTCGTCTTGCCGATCCCCGGCTTTGCGCTCCACGACTCCTGGATAGCCACACTCATCACGGCCGTCGCGCATTCCACCATCGTCGACGAGCCGCTCGTCCGCTATCGGCAGCACGCCTCGCAAGTACAGGGCGAACGCCTCGACAGTATGCTCCAGCAGCTCCGCACAGCCCGCCGCATCGGCGTTTCAAAGCTCGAGATCACCGGGCAGCGATTTCAGGCCATTCGAGATCGTCTCGAAAGGATGCCCCACTACAGCCCTCCCGTGGAAATCCTCGATGATCTCTCGCAAAAGGTTGAACACCTGAACGTCCGTGCTCAAATGATCCGCAGCGGCGCGTTCCGCCTGCCAACCGTGCTCAGCGAACTCATCCGCGGCCGCTATCGCCGCTATTCCCATCCGTGGAAGTGGCCGCTGGCCGATCTCTTTCTATAGCACCCCGCGACGCCAGCCTCGCTCGCAGCCGCGCCGCCACGCGATCGACGATTCGCGAATCGCGCAGAAATCGCCGCCAGCCCACTGGGCCAAGCCGCAGCCACCCCGCCAGTAACGGCCCGCAACCCAATGCCTCGCCGTGGAACCAGCCGGCAAGCGCCAGATTGAGTGCGATCGAATAGCGGCCCAAGGATTCGACCGACGATGCCGCCGGTGGCCAGATTTCTGAGCCCACACGGTGCCGGTCGAAGACCGCCTGCAACTGCCACCGCATTGTGGCGGGCGGCATGCCTGCCGTCTGCGCCTGGGCATGGATGCGGAAACAGCCAAGGGCTGACGGGCAAACAGCCACCGGCCCGTCCTTGGCCAATCGCAGCCAGAGATCCCAGTCGGCGGTATAGGACAGGTTCTCGTCCATTCCGCCAGTCTCGAGCACCCGGCTTCGGCGGAACACGGGCGCATTGATCGCAAGGCTGTTTTGCACAAGCAACCGCTCCCACAGTTCGCGGCCTGGCATCAGCCGCGTTTGGCCACTCAGTGGCATGCGCCACTGCCCCACCCGCCGCCCATTTTCGTCGATGAAGTATGACGGATGAACGGCCATCGCGGCATCCGGTTGCTCGTCGATCGCTCGTCGCATATCAGCAACACGCCCGGGGAGCCACAGATCGTCCTGGTGCAGGAAGCAACACCATTCCCCGGCAGCCGCCTCAAGTCCGATGTTTGTTGCCTTTACCCAATTCCCTTGTCGCCCGGGCCGGATCAACCGAATAGGAAGCCGGTGGGAAAAGTCTGCGAGGATCTCCATGGATCGATCAGTCGATCCATCATCGACCGCTATGACTTCTATTCCAGAGACGGCGTCGCCCTGAGACGCAATACTCTGAAGCGCTGCCGACAGATACCGCTCTCCGTTATAGATCGGCATTACGACGCTGAGCCACCGGCCTCGTTTTCCACGGAAGCCCGCGCTCTCGGTCGGATGGATTGTGGCACTTGTCTCGGTCAGTGCAATCGACGCACCCGCGGATTCAGGTCGCGCACCTGTTGTTTGCAAGAACGACATGACAACTCGCTGCATAACGGCCGCCGCGACATCTCGTCGTTGGTCAGGGAGCTCATGAATGATGCCACGATGACCAAGACCCCACAAGCCCTGCGTGGCAAGTCATAAAACCAAGCGACCACGCTATCAAGGAGTGACGATCACGATGCTGCCGGTCTTGAGCCGCTCGAAGTCCTTCGTGTTGAACGTATACACGCGAGCGCAGCCCTGACGCTCCGCACAAACCACATGCAGGGCATCATAGATAACACCGCTTGGATAGCCCCGCTCGACGACCCTCTCGATCGCGTGGTCATAGTCATCGAGCAGCAGCGGGCAGACCTGGAAATCCCGAACCAGATTCTCCCTGATCAGACGATTGGCCTCGGATGGCCGGATGCGACGCGGCAAGGGCATGGCCGTCAGCGTGGCGTAACACTCCGCCAGGGCATGAGCCGAGCACATCGGCCTGACCTTTCCGCCACGGGCCCGCCGGTAGCACGCGAGGGCTGCCTCGTGATTCGGCAATTGGTCCACCATCGCGGTCACGAGCACCGACGTATCGAAAAACACGTTCATGGCTGCCGCGGCGGTTGAATCTGCTGAGAAGCCCGAGTATTCCGCTGCTGCCGAAGAAAGGAAACGATGTCTATATCCGACTGCTTCGGGCCGTGATGAATCAGGATGCCCTGCCTCTCGACCAGCGGGTCAGGGGCGTCGCGATGGCGAATCACGACCGAGTCGTCGAGCACATCGAGTTCGAGTTCCGAACCTGGGGTCAGGTGGAGTTGGTCGCGAACCGACTTGGGGACGACGATCCGCCCCGCACCGTCAATGGTAGTTTTCATACCATCATGGTATTTGGGATGCCGTGTGAGGGCAAATGCCCCGTGGCGACAAGATTGCATCTTGTTGTTGCCTCCGGACGCATTCCGCAAGTTACAAACTCGCTGCCACATGGGAGGGGGGCTCGTTGAGCCCCCCCTTCACACCCGCGGCGGCATCTCGCTGCCGATCAGCGACACCACGAACGACGCGAAGATGATCTGGATGCCTGCCAGCACGAGTGACGTGCCAATCACCGTCTCGCGGATGCGGCCACTCGGCCCGAAACCACCCCGCAGAAAGTCAAAGAGCACGGCGGCCATGAACAAGACACCTACCCCAGCCACCACCACGCCGACAAGCACCGTGCGATCGTCTTGAACCATGGCAACGCCATCGTCGAGCAGCCGCGACCGCCTGAAAAAACCCCGCTTGGTCGCCCAGACCTCAGCGATCATCCCCAGCGTGAAGCCCGAGAGGCCGAGGTTAAACATCCCACCGGCAAGAATCAGCCAGTGATCGCCAATACGAAACGGGCCAAGCTGCACCATCTCGCCCGACGGCGTGGTCAGCAACGCCCCAGCGATGACCGACGCCATCCCGATCAACACCGCCGACGGAATCAGAAACAGCCACAAGGGGGACAATGCCAACAGAAATCGCAGGTGACGCCAGCCGTCACGCCACGGCCGCAGATGCGGCTTGCGATCGCGGCCGTCGGGATGCAGCGTGATCGGTAGTTCCGTCATCCGCAGGCCTTTGAGCGCCGCCTTCACCACCAGTTCGCTCGCAAACTCCATGCCGGGTGAATTGAGCTGCAGGCTGAGGGCGGCGTCACGACGAAAGGCCCGCAGACCGCTGTGGGCGTCGCCCACGCCCGAATGAAAAAAGAGATTCAGAATCCCGGAGAGCACGGGATTGCCGAGGTAGCGATTCATCGGCGGCATCGCCCCGGGCTCGATCCGCCCCTTGAACCGATTGCCCATGCAGAGGTCGTAGCCTTCCTCGAGCTTCGCCACCATCGGCACCCCCTCGCGGAAGTCATAGGAGGCGTCGCTGTCGCCCATCACGATGAAGCGGCCTCGCGACTCCTCGATGCCATGAATGAGCGCGGCCCCGTAGCCCCGCTGCGGGCAGAGCGTCACCCGGCAGCCCCGCGACTCGGCATACTCGCGGCTGCCATCCGTGCTGCCGTTGTCGGAGATCAGGATCTCCGCCGAGAGCCCGCGGTAGGACAGGTCCGCGACCGCCTGCTGGGCGGTGTCGATGCAGGCCGGCAGCGTGATCCGCTCGTCGAGGCAGGGCATCAGGATCGTAACGTCGATGTCGCCGTCAGGCCGCCCGTCGGCTGCTGTCATGGGCTGGGCTCCTGCTGGGGAGCACGCTGCAGAATCCATGTTGAGCCGCGATAGTCGGTATGGCTCATCCGCGCCTGCATGCCGATCCCCTCGGCGAGTTTCTGGATCACGACCTTGTCCTGCTCGGGCCCTTGGCTCACGAACACGTACGGCCCGGTTTCGAAGAAGGGATGGTTGCGGATGAGATCGGTGCGGAAATAGCCCTGCAGCGGATCGAGAAACGAAACGATGTCACCCTGAAGGAGGTCCAAGCCTGCAGGCTTGGGCGGCATCTGCGCGAGGTGGTCGGCGATGAAGCCGTGGATCTGCCAGAGCCTTACCGGCAGGCAGAATGCCAGACTGAGCACGGCGGCCAGGCCGACGGCCCGAAGCAGGTCGGCGGGCACGGCGGCACGGATGGATCCATCCGTGCCTTCGGCCGAATCGCGGCTCGGATGATCCGCCGCCAATCCGGCGGCCAGAAATGGCAGACAACTCCAAGCCGAGAAGAAATAGCGGTAGCCCCAGCCGTGGCCGCCGCTGGCAGGGACGATGACATACCCGACGAACGTCGCGAGGCCCGACAATGCAAAGAGCCGGGTGGCTGTCGACCGCCGGGACCGAAAAGCCCCCCAACACGCCAGCACAACGAGACCGGGTGCATCCCACGCCACGAGCCTGATGAACGCCACGATTCGGCCCGCGATGACACCCCACGCAGAGGGCAGACTGAACACGGCCAGATGCGAGATCAATTTCTGGAAGATCGTGGGGCGCGAGGAGGGCCTACCCTCGACATCCGCTTGCGGGAGTTTCGTTCCTACCATCTCGGGCTGCGCGACTGCAGCGACCGAGGGGACCGAGTGGAGCTGATCACGCAGCCCCTGCCAGCCCACCTCGATCGGCACAAATACAGCCGCATAGCAGAGACCGATCAGCGGAAGCCGCGTCCAGCGATCGGACCGCAGCCCCAGCCAGCCCAGCCATGGCAGCGCGAACAGGAAGTGTGGAAATGGGTTGTGGAGCGTGAGCGCGAATCCGCCCACGAGCCCCGCCCCAGCCACCCGCGGCAACGTCGGACTCAACAGCAGCCACGCATAGAGAAGGTTCAACGTGAAATGTGATGTCATTGCATAAAACGAGATGCCGTAGGCGGCGAAGACCGGCGACCCGAGGGCGAAAAGCACCGCCCACCCCGCGGCCTGTTCGCCATAGACACGCCGCGCCGCGGCGGCAAGCAGCAAGATGCCACACCCCGACAGCACCGGATTGCACGCCCACGGGATACCCAGAAACGTGAACGGCATCATCAGGACCGCGTGGCCCGGCCAGTATTCCGAACAGGTCTGGCCAGTGACCTTCGACAACGCGATGAACCAGCCGACGTTATCCGGGGCCACAAGCAGCGGCGCAATCTGCGGAGGCCACTGCCCGGCAAGACGACCGCGGGCAAACACCTGCGACTGGAAGTACGGCGCATACTCGTCCATCGTGAACGGATACGCATGATGGGCCGTGACCGACATCGCCGCGAGCCCTACCACCACGGCCACCGCCACCAAACGGACGCGGCGATCCAGCCAAGCGATGAGATCGTCGACCCACCGCTGAGGCGGCAGCAGCACAGCTACGACCAGAAAGAGAAATCCCAGTACTGCACCGGCCCAGTCGATCGTGGCCATCACTTGATGAAAAGGAGTGACATACTTGCGGCCGTCCACAAGTTCCACGTTCGCCACCAGTTTCATCCAACAAAGATAGGTCGCGGCAATCCCTTGTACGACAAGGATCGCCGCGATCTGCCAGCGTTCCCGGCCGAGCCGACCCATCAACGTCGATGCGGTTCGATCGCTACCGTTCTTCATGCCCACCAGACTCCCTGAAACCGCCGACCCGCGACATATGGAAGTCTAACCAGCCTTCACCATCGCCCGCTTGAGATTCCCGTCGATCGCGGCCAGGAAGTCCTCGGTGTTGAGATGCGGCTGCGTGGGACCGATCAAAACAGCCAGGTCCTTTGTCATCTTGCCATCCTCCACCGTCTCGATGCAGACCTTTTCCAGCGTGTCGGCGAAGTGGGTCACCGCCGGCGTGTTGTCGAGCTTGCCACGGTGAGCCAGGCCGCGGGTCCAGGCAAAGATCGACGCGATCGGATTGGTCGACGTGGGCTTGCCCTGCTGGTGCTGGCGGTAGTGCCGCGTCACCGTGCCGTGGGCCGCTTCGGCTTCGACTGTCCTCCCATCGGGCGTCATCAAGACACTCGTCATCAGACCGAGCGAGCCGAAGCCCTGGGCCACGATGTCGCTCTGCACATCGCCGTCGTAGTTTTTGCAGGCCCAGACGTAGCCGCCTTCCCACTTCAGCGCGCTGGCGACCATGTCGTCGATCAGGCGATGCTCGTAGGTAATTCCCTTCGCGGCGAAGTCTGCCTTGAACTCGGCGTCGAAGATCTCCTGGAAGATATCCTTGAACCGGCCGTCGTAGGCCTTCAGGATCGTGTTCTTCGTGGAGAGATAGACGGGGTAGCTGCGGGCCAGACCGTAGCGGAAGCTCGCGCGGGCGAAGTCGCGGATCGAATCGTCGAGGTTAAACATCGCCATCGCCACGCCAGGCGACGGGAAGTCGAAGACGTTCATCTCCATCGGTGCGGAGCCATCGGCGGGCGTGAAGGTGAGTGTGAGCTTCCCGGCTCCCGGGATCTTCGTGTCGGTGGCCCGGTATTGGTCGCCGAAGGCATGGCGGCCGACGACGATCGGCTTCGTCCAGCCCGGCACGAGCCGCGGGATGTTCTTGATGATGATCGGCTCCCGGAAGATCACGCCGCCCAGAATGTTGCGGATCGTGCCGTTGGGGCTCTTCCACATCTTCTTGAGGTTGAACTCCTTCACGCGGGCCGCGTCGGGGGTGA
>JBIIFB010000179.1:0-7300 GCA_044237545.1 Pirellulales bacterium | reverse complement strand
CCCGCGATTTCATCCATCCCAACCCGATCGGCAATCAGGCGGTGGCCATCGGCATGCTTCGCGGGCTTGGGGAAGAGGAGGCCGCCCAGCTCTTGCTGGAGGAACGGGTCAAGCCGGCCCTGCTCAAGCTGTCGGCGGACCAGCCGACGATTTCCTCGGAGATTGTGCCGCAGGATGAGCCCGACACGTTCGTGATCCGCACCTGTTGGACGCCCGGTGGCAAGGCGGGCTCGGAGACGCCGACGGTCAGGCTCGTCGCGCCGGACGAATGGACCGTCACACCCGCCGAATGCACGGGACCAGCCGGTGTCTTCACGGTGAAGGGTCGCGCCGATCGTGTGAACACGGTCTTTCGGGCCGAGGGGAATGCCGGCGAGGAAACTCGCATGCGGGAGATCGCGATCGCGGCGCCATGGCTCGTGTCGGCCGGGTTGGTGCAGCAATGGAAGCAGCCGCCCCTCGAATTTGATCCCACGGCGGCGGTCACGCCGATCGATCAGGCCATCGAGGCGGGGCGTGACTTCCTCGGTGACATCGATGTGGGCAAGGGGCAGCGGCTCACCTGGAAGCGGCTCCATCCCTCCGTCAACCTCACCGGCGGCGCCGATCCGGGCAGCGTCGATTACGCGGCGGTGACCAATGGCGGCACCTTCGAGGGTGGCTACGCCGCTCGTTGGATCCGCAGCGACCGCGATCGGCCCGTGACGCTCGGACTGTCCACGAGCGGGCTGGCTGCCCGGATCCACCTCACCGTCTGGCTCAACGGGCAAGTGGTCTATCAAAACGATCTCACCACCGATCCCCAGCGGAAGCCGACTGGCACGGTGGCCGTGAATGCCAGCCTGCGGGCGGGCGAAAACACGCTCGTCGTCAAGTCGAATCACTGCAACTGGCAGTGGCAGTTTTCCGCGAATCTCCGCGGGGCTGACGGAGATGATCTGGCCGACCTCCGCTATGCCACGGCTCCTCGCGGCGGTGCACGGTAGGTCATTTTCAGCAACAAAAAGGTGGGGTCATGCGGTCCATTGCTCTTGCTTTCCTGTTTGCCACGGCCTTTGCAGCCGCTCATGCCGACGCCCCTTTCGACACGCCGATTACCCCCGACCTGCTCGATAATCAGGTCACGGCCGAATGGGTGGCGGGCAAGGAGGTATCGCGGCAGAACTTTCTGGATTCCGACAACAAGGTTCATTGGCGGAACCAGCTGACCTGGTTCGTCGTCATGCCCAACTCGCGATTGGGATTTAACGGCATCTCGTTCGGGACCGAAAAGAGCCGTGGGCCAAGGCACCTGCGCGTTGGTCTGCAGAAGCCGGTGGCCGCGGGCACGGTGATCACGCGCGGCCGGCTGACCGGCGTCGGCGTGCTCAAGGCCTCGGCGGAATACCCGGGCGATCTCGGTGACGACAGCCAATGGATTCCAGCCGAACGGCAACGGGCCAATGAAGTGAGCGTCTGGATTCTTCCCCCCGGAGTGTCCACGCGGGCGCTGCGATTCACGTACGACAGCCCGGACGCGACTCGCGACGCCGCCGGGGAACTCCGGGGCGTCTACGTCATGGCTGCCCGCCATGCGAATCAGGCCTCGGCGGCGCTGGTCTCCGCAAGCCGCAATCCGAAGGCTGCCGTGAAGGCGATCGACGGCAAGGCGGAGAGCGCGTGGTCGAATGAAGCGAGGGCGACCGATCCGCCGCTTTCTCCGCAGCATCCGGAGTGGCTGATGCTTTCGTGGCCGAAGCCGGTCTCACTGCGCGGGCTGTGTGGCATCCACACGGTGTTTGGACCAGTGGACGTGCAGGCTTATGTTGGGCCTGCCGGGCTGCATCCGAAGGAGGCGGACGACAGCCACTGGGAAACACTGACGTCGGGCACCTGCGACCACCGCATGCCGGAATCATTGAATCTCAACTGGCTGAATTTCGGCCGCGACGTGACGACCCGCGCAGTCCGGCTGCGGATGCTCGGCCCGGCTGTGGAGGGCCATTATCTGAAAGGGCAGACGCAAGATGGCCGGCGGTGCTGGCTGGGCGAACTCCTGGCCCTGAGCCCGCTTGGG
This sequence comes from Pirellulales bacterium, assembly GCA_044237545.1. Classification (GTDB taxonomy): domain Bacteria; phylum Planctomycetota; class Planctomycetia; order Pirellulales; family UBA1268; genus CAMCQY01. The sequence goes on along the minus strand of JBIIFB010000179.1, from coordinate 5,244 downwards.
GAAGGGCCGGTCCCTGCGTTGGACACTGCCGACTCGGCCGCCGCGCTCCAGCCCCCGATCCCTGTGACCTTCACCATGCCGGCCGATGGGTTTGTCACGCTTGCCGTCGACGACGTACAGGGGGTGCGTGTCAAGAATCTCGTCAGCGACACGTTTTTCGCGGCGGGCCGTCACACCGTGTATTGGGATGGCCTCGACGAGAGCGGCAAGATTCCCGGCCCCTATGCCGGCATCTACCAGATGGTCGGCCACCCCGTTGCCCCCGGCACCTACACGGTGCGGGGCCTGTATCACAAGCCATTCGACCTGCGCTATGAGATGTCGGTCTATTCACCCGGCTCCACGCCCTGGCTGACCGGATCGCATTGGGGTGGCGGCACCGGTGGCTGGCTCGCCGACCACAGCGGCCCCGCGGCGGTGCTCTTTTTGCCCGGAGAGAAGCCGCGCATGCTGCTGACCAGTCCGGTGGCGGAATCGAGCCATGGCGTGATCTGGACCGCCCTCGCGGGCAACAAGCTCGACGGAAAACTCTGGGTCGGGGGCAACTGGACGGGTGCCACGCACCTCGCCCGGGATCGCGGCCCGCAGCCCGTGGCCGATGTCTATGCCTATTCGGGGATCGTGTGGGAGGGTGGGCTCCGGCTCGTGGCCTTCACGCCCAAGGAATATCGCACGGTGGTGCCGTATGCCTTTGCTGAGAAACCTGCCGACAAATCGCTGGCGGCGCTCGGCGGCCTGGCGGTGCATGACGGGCTCCTGGTGGCAAGCCTGCCGAAGATGAATGCGATGCTGTTCGTGGACGCCGCCGCCGGCAAGGTGATCGGCACGGTGCCGCTGCGGGATGGGCGGGGCCTTGCCTTTGATGGAGAGGGGCGGCTGTGGGCGCTCTCCGGCCGGCGGTTGGTGCGTTACCCAGCCGAGGCACTTGTCGCGGTCAAGACGCGGGCCGCCGCCGCGACGCCTGACGAGCAGCCGCTGTCGGAGCCCGAGGTGATGGTCGCCGACGGCCTGCTCGATCCCCAGGGGCTCGCGGTCGATGATCATGGCACGGTGTATGTGAGCGACTGGGGGACGAGCCATCAGGTGAAGGTCTTTGCGGCCGATGGATCTCCCCGTCGCATCATCGGCAGTCCGGGGGGAGCCCGGCTCGGGGCGTACGACGAGCTTCGCATGGACCATCCCCAAGGGCTCGCGATCACACCGGATGGCGAACTGTGGGTCGCCGAGTATTCCCATACGCCCAAGCGAGTCAGTATCTGGAAGACCGCCGGCGGATTCGTGAAGGCCTTTTATGGCCCCCCGCAATACGGCGGTGGTGGAACGCTCGACCCGCGTGATCCTGCGCGGTTTTACTATGCCGAGGGGGGCGGCAATGTGGGGCTCGAATTCCGACTCGACTGGGCGGCGGGGAAGTCGTCGCTGAAATCGATCTATGCATTGCCCGACGGCAATGCGGCCGCCATGCCAGGCAAGACGGCTCCCCAAACGCCGATCTACGTCGGCGATCGCCAGTACATGACCGACGTGAACAACAGCCGCCCCATCGGCGGACCGCGCACCGCCTCGATCTGGCGGATGGTCGAAGGGGCAATCATCCCGGCCGCCTCGCTCGGCGAAGCACGAGATTGGTCCCTGCTGGCGGAGCAACGCTTCGCATCGCGATGGCCGGAAAGCGTGCGGCCCGACAAGCCGGAATGGAATGCGGTGATCTATGCCTGGTCGGATCGAAACGAGGATGGCGAGGTGGCGCCGGATGAGGTCGGGTTCTCGCGAGGCAACCACCCGGTCGGCAGCCTGACCGTGAATGACAGGCTGGAATTTTGCACTGCGGCAACCGACGTGTTCGCCCCCGAGGCGTTCACCGCGGCGGGCGTGCCGATCTACGACATCACGAAGGGCCGAAAGCAACTGCCGGACTTCTTCATGGCGGAGGTCGGGTCTGGCAGTGGGCAGATCGTCTCGGCCCGCGAGGGCTGGACGGTCGGCACGGGCGGCATGGTCCGCGGCATCCGCGGCGGGAAGATCGTCTGGACGTATCCCAACGAGTGGCCGGGCCAGCAGGCCGGCGTGTTTTCCACCCCGCCGACGCGGCGCGGCGAACTCATGGCCACCACGCGGCACATGGGCCTGATCACCCCCCGGGAATCCGATGCCGGCGAGATCCTGGTGATCGACGGCGACAAGGGAAACATCTTTCTCCTGACGACCGACGGGCTCTTCGTGGCGACGCTCTTTCACGACGTGCGGCTCTCGCGGGAGACATGGACGATGCCCGAGCCGCGCCGGGGCATGCTTCTCAACGACATCACGCTCTATGACGAGGAGTTCTGGTCGACGGTCAGCCAGGAAGCCGACGGGAAGGTGTATTGCGTGGTCGGCAAGAGCCATTCGAGCATCGTGCGGGTGGACAACATTGAAAGCATCAGGAGGCTCGCCCCTTTCCAGATCGAGGTGACCCCAGAACTGCTCGAGCAGGCGAGAATCCATCGCCTGGACCGCGAGGCGGAGCGGCAGGCGCTCGTGGGTCGCGACCGCCTCGAGGCTCGGATTACGCCAGACGCTCCGAAGGTCGACGGCACGGTGGATGAATGGAGCGAGGACCGCTGGGTCACGATCGACGAGCGCGACAACGACCGCCTCAATGCGGAAACGGGCGGCAGGGTGGAGGCTGCAGTCCGGGTGGCGGGAGACCGCCTCTTTGTCGCCTACCGCACGAAAGACTCCCGGCTGCTCGACAATGGCGGCGATGCCTGGCAGTTCTTGTTCAAGACGGGAGGCGCACTCGATCTTATGCTCGGCACGAACGCCGCGGCGGATCCCAAACGCACCAAGGCCGAGGCGGGCGATCTGCGGCTGCTCGTCACCAAGATGAAGGGCAAGCCAATGGCCGTGCTGTATCAGCCGGTGGCGGCCGATCGGCAGCACAAGGCGTCGTTCAGTTCGCCCTGGCGCACGATCGACTTCGATCGCGTGGTCGATGTCAGCGACCAGCTGATCCTATCGGCCGGGGCGGGCGGCTACGAGTTCTCGATTCCCTTGGCGACGCTCGGCCTTTCACCCCGCGACGGCCTGGAAATAAGGGCCGACGTGGGGGTCCTTCGCGGCAACGGCTTCCAGACGCTGCGCCGTGTCTACTGGCAGAACAAGGCAACGAGCACCGTCGCCGACGTTCCCACGGAGGCCACGCTGACTCCGCACCTGTGGGGTATCCTGCGGTTTGAAGCCTCAGGTGAATCCGCACGGAAGGCATCATCCCTGCCCGCTGCACCGTAGCGGGTTCGGCGTGGATCGCACCTTGCCCTCGATAACGCAGCGAGGTGAAACGACTCCAATACTCCGAATGGTGATGTGATGCCTGCCGTGCGCTGTCCTCGGCTTCGGTCGGGGCGGGTAAGCGGAAGCCCGGGTTTACCTGCACTTAATAACGAGGCCCTTTGGGTCGAGCATCGCCCGGAGCCGTGCAAGGCCAGCCGAACCGTGAGGCCGGCTGACGCGGTGCCAATGCAACGGCTTGTCGCCGCATTTGGCAAGCGACGCAGTCGCAGAGCACGGGCTGCGTCGCCACGGATGGTCGTCGTCCATGAGCCCGCGGCTCACCGCATGCAGCTTTCGGCGCTCGCGCCAGGAGTGCAGGCTATGCCGTGGGGGGAGATTGCCAGTTGCATCGATGGATGACTCGTGCTGAACTTCAAAAGAGCTGCGTCCCACTCCTGTTCGGCACGGGATGTGCTGCCCCCCGTGGCGGCAAGTTTTCAACTTGTCCGTGTCCCCGGCATCGACTCCACAAGTTGAAAACTCGTGGCCACGGGCTGGAAAGAAAAGAGCTGCGTCCCAGTAGTGTTCGGCACGAAATTTGCGATAGAGAAGCCAGCGAATCCAGGGAGTGTGGGCCGAGTTGCGCCCTGGGCTCGAAGTTGCCATAGTGTGAGCCATGACAGCAGCTCGCCGCAAGATACGCCCTGAAGACATTCACGGCTTGAAGTATTTCAAGGCGCTGCAGGGTCTGATCGAACGGCTGCACTTCGTGGGGACGCAGCGAGACAAGGCAGGCAATCGCGACCTGCGCTAGGATCATTCTTGGGATCAGTATTGTTCGCTGATCCTTCTCTGGTTCTTCAGCCCCATCGTCGACAGCCTGCGTGGACTCAAGCATCCCGGCGCGCTCGACAAGGTACAAAAGAACTTTGGCGTCGGGCGTGCCTCGCTCGGCTCGCTTTCGGAGGGAGTGGCGGTCTGCGATCCGGAGCCGCTCAAGGAGATCGCGCAGGAGCTCTTTGACCAGCTGCCCGATGTGTCGGCCGGTCGCTTCGACGTCGTGGGGCAGACGTTGACGGCGGTCGATGGATCGGTGGTCGAGACGCTCGCTCGTGTCGCACGGCTCTCATGGCTTCCCAAGGCCAAGGGGGCGTCCCTGTGCGGCTATCGATTGCACACACAGTTCGAGTTGTTGCGGGGCGTGCCTTCCCGAATCGACGTGACCCCCGCCAAGCGGAAAGGCGAGGATGATGAGCGGGCAGTCCTTGCGCGCACGGTCGAAGCAGACCGCATGTACATGATGGATCGCGGCTATGCGCAGTTCGCATTGTGGAATGCGATCGTTGCCAAAGAGCTGACCAATGCCGATCGTGCGGCTGGTGTGGTCAGCGACGAGGTGGTTGTGTTCGGCCGCTCAAAAGCCTCCCTCGGCCCCGACCATTCCGTGCGGATCGTGACCGTGACGGCCACTCCCCATCGCAGCGGCGGCGGAAGCACCGGCCCGCACTGTGACGGCTTCCTTCGAATCGCAACCAACCGCCTTGATCTTCCCGCTGAACTCATCGGGGAGATCTATCGCCTGCGGTGGATGATCGAGACGTTCTTCCGGATGTTCATGCAGCTGCTGGGCTGTCGGCACCTGCTATCCACCAAGCCATATGGCGTCGAGATCCAGGTGTCTTCTGGCATCATCGCCTGCCTGTTGATCATGCTGTACACAGGCCGCAAGCCCACCAAGCGGACCTTCGAGTTGGTCTGCTTCTATCTATCCGGCTGGGCGAGCGCGGACGAAATGGAGCGGCATATCGAGGTATTCCCCAAGCCGGCGTGATCCTTCTGCGCGCCGGAAGGTGTCGCAGCTCGTTTGTGCGCTGGCGGCTGAAATCAGGCCAGGAGGGCCAAGGGCAGAACCAGCCGACGGAGGTCGGCCAAGCGAAAACGGCCAGGATGGCCGTGTTTCGCGGGAACACAGCCGCTGAGGAGCCGGTC
>JBIIFB010000178.1:0-7328 GCA_044237545.1 Pirellulales bacterium | reverse complement strand
ACAAACGGCGGGAGTAACCCCGGACCGTTCGGACCGATGCCTGTGGTCGAGGCGAGCCCCGACGCGTAGATGTTCGATTTGGAGTCGACGGTGACGCCGGAAAACGTCTCGGCCCGCGCCACGGGCAGGGCGACGCACAGCGATGCCACCACGGCATAGGCCAACGACGTCGTGGCCTTCAACGAAGAATGGATCCAGACGGTCCCGGAGATGATGCGTGGCATGGATGGTCTCTGTTGTTTTAAGCGACTTCTTTTCGCTGTTCGTGAGCGAGCACCGGCGTGCGCCGGTCAACCTGCAGCCGCTGTTCGCACGCGAACGTCCGGCATCGCTGCCGAGGCAGATTCTGTAAGGAAGGGAAGGATAGTCCGGCCAATGGCACTTCCGCAACCATTTTCGAGTTGATGAGCGGCTCGTCGAGCGGTTGGTAGAACGGCTCGGGAGCTGCGTGAGGGGCTAACTTCACGCGGGCGAAGCCATCCTTGCCCCCCACAAAAGCAAACCATCTACGGCTGGCTGCTTGTTGCCGCAGGCCTGACGGAAAGCCCGCATCGCAGGCTTGTTCCCCGTTCATTTCCCTGTGCATTTCACTTCCGGTGACACGATGCTGTTTGGAGCCGACGTGCCCCGGACTATTATTCTTGTTGCGTCGTGAGAACACCCCGGCCGGGGCTTCCGCCGTCACCTGGCGGATGATCTCTGTGCCGCGATCTTTAATGTGATGCCTTCTCTCCTTACCGAGGTCCTCATGCACCGGCGACTCTCGCTCCGCTCGTTTTTCTGCAGCCCCTCGCATCGGGCCGCGTGTCGATCGATGGCTGCCCTGATGACGTCGCTGCTGACGTCCCTTGCCACATCCCTTGCCGCGTCGCTGGCCACCATGCTGGCCGTCACGGCGGCAGACACGGCATCCAAGCCGCCGGCGGCCGCAGCCCAGACCCGCTGGGAACAGTCCGCGGAGCGGATGCCCGTGGCGGGCGGCCCTGCGACCGATCCCACGCCGAACAGCGGGCCGTTCTCCGTGCCAGCCGGTTTCCAGGTGGAGCGTCTCTTCGTCGTGCCCAAAGACCTGCTCGGCTCGTGGGTCTGCCTCGCGACCGATCCCAAGGGACGGCTCATCGCCAGCGATCAGGGCGACAAAGGGCTCGTGCGGATCACCCCAGCGCCGCTCGACGGATCGGCACAGACGATCGTCGAAAAAATCCCGGTCGCGATCACGGGCGCACAGGGGCTGCTCTGGGCCTTCGACAGCCTCTACTGTGTCTGCAACGGTGGCCCCGGCAGTGGGCTCTATCGCGTCACCGACTCAGACAAAGACGATGTGCTCGACACGGTCGAGAAGCTTCGTGCCTTTGAAGGCGGCGGCGAACACGGTCCGCACAACATCCTGCTCTCTCCCGACGGGAAGAGACTCGTCGTCATCTGCGGCAACCACACAAAGGTGCCGTTCGCGATCAAGAACCTCACCGAGCCGCAGACGCTCGCGGGCATCCGCTCCTCGCAGCGGCGAGTGGAGCTGCCGCCGGAGGGCACCAGCCGACTGCCGGCCAACTGGGACGAGGATCAGATCATTCCGCGGATGTGGGATGCCAACGGCCATGCGGCCGGCGTCCTCGCGCCGGGCGGCTATGTCGTCAGCTGTGACCCTGCTGGAAAGACCTGGGAAATCTGGAGCGCCGGCTACCGCAATCCCTACGACATGGCCTTCAACGCCGACGGCGAACTCTTCGTCTACGACGCCGACATGGAATGGGACTTCGGCTCGCCGTGGTATCGCCCCACCCGCGTGAACCATGCCACCAGCGGCAGCGAACTGGGCTGGCGGAGCGGCTCCGGCAAATGGCCCGCCTGCTACCCCGACAGCCTGCCGGCACTGGTCGATATCGGACCGGGATCGCCGGTGGGCGCGGCGTTCGGCTACGGAACAAAGTTCCCAGCAAAATACCAGCAGGCGTTCTACATCTGCGACTGGACGTTCGGCACGATGTATGCGATCCACCTCGAGCCCGAAGGCTCCACCTACAAGGGTGTCAAGGAGGAGTTCGTCGCGCGGACGCCGCTGCCGCTCACCGACATGACCGTCGGCAAGGACGGCGCGATCTATTTCACCGTCGGGGGACGCGGCGGTCAGGGCGAGCTCTACCGCGTGAGCTACGCCGGCCCTGAGTCGACCACGCCGGTCGATGCCCGGCAGGCCGCCCACGCCGCCGAACGACAGCTGCGACACGACCTCGAAGCCTTTCACAAGCCCGCCGCCGATCCGGCCGCCGCGATCCGTCTCGCCCTGCCGCAGCTCTCGAGCCCCGACCGATTCATCCGCACCGCGGCCCGAGTGGTGCTGGAGCATCAGCCGATCGAACTCTGGCAGGAGCAGGCCCTCGCCGTGCCGGAACCGCAAGGCCGTATCACGGCCGCAATCGCCGTGGCCCATCAGGCCGAGCCATCGGCGCAAGGGGCCCTGCTTGCGGCACTCGACGCGATCGATCTGGCGGCGGTCGACACGGCGATCCGGATCGACCTTGTGCGGGCCTACGAGCTCGCCCTCATCCGGCTCGGCGAGCCAAAGGCCGAGGTGCGGGCCCAGATCGCCACGCGATTCGCGCCGCTCTTTCCCTCAGGGTCCTTCGACCTCGACCGCGAGCTCTCGAGCCTGCTGGTGGCCGTGCGGAGCCCGGGAATCGTGCCGAAGCTCGTGGGCATGCTCTCCACACCGAGCGGCTCGGCCGGATCGACGAACCTCGCCCCCAACGAAGACGACCTGCGGCAACTGATCGCCCGCAACGCGGGCTATGGCGGTTCGGTGCGGGCGGCTCTGGAGAAGAGGTCCGACCTGCTTCAGGTGCACTATGCCTACGCGCTCCGCACCGTGACGGAGAAGAACGCCTGGACGATCGCCGACCGCAAGGGCTACCACGACTGGTTCTCCCGGGCATGCGACTGGGCCGGCGGCAACAGCTTCCGGAAGTTTCTCCTGAACATCGAGAACGAGAGCCTGGCGGGCTACAGCGAGAACGACAAACTGGCGCTTGAGGCGCTTGGTGCACGAAAAGCGTATGTGCTGCCGCCGCTGCCGAAGCCCGAGGGCCCGGGCCGCCCGTGGAGCATGGAGGACGTGCTGACCGCCGCCAACCAGGAAGGCGTCAAGGGTCTGGCCAAGGGCCGGAACTTCGAGCACGGCAAGCGGACGTTCGCCGCCGCCCGCTGCATCGTCTGCCACCGGTATGACGGCGATGGCGGCGCCACCGGCCCCGACCTGACGCAGGCGGCCGGCCGGTTCCAGCTCAACGATCTGGTCGAGGCGATGGTCCATCCGAGCAAGGTGGTGTCGGATCAATACAAGGCCAGCATCGTCCAGACCAACGACGGCAGGGTGTTCACCGGTCGGATCGTGAGCGAGTCGCCCGAGACGATCACGATCGTGACCGATCCGGAGGATGCGACGAAGTTTGTGGAGGTCAAGCGGGCCGACATCGAAGAGATCCTGCCGTCGAGCGAATCCCTCATGCCCAAGGGGCTCCTCGACCAGTTGAACGAATCCGAGGTGCTCGACCTGCTGGCCTACACGCTCGCTCGCGGGAAGAACAACGATGCCCGATTCAAGAAGTAGCGCACCACCCCGGCACTGGTGATCGTGCTGGGCAGTGCCGAAATCTTTACCCTCCGCGTGCGCGGCCGGAACGGCCGGCGCGGCGAGTTGTCCAATCGCGGGCCGCTCCCTTGTCCCACGGCCTGCCGGCCGGATAACGCATTCATTTGCCCAGCGGTGGCTCCGCCCGAACACTTCTTCATGGACCTCCGGGTGACCGCCCGGCAGCGGCGACGGAACGCTTTCCAAGGCCTTCCTTCCGCTGGAGATGCTGATGGCAACGCATGCGACCAACGGCCTGTTGTCACTCGGCCCGCTGTCACTCGGCCCGCTGTCCCTCGGTCATGTCTCCCTTGAATCCGTCCGGGCACTGCTTGGCCCCCACCCGGCCCCCTGCCTGTCGCTCTACATGCCGACGCACCGCCGCCTACCCGACAACACGGTCGATCTCCCCGCCTTCCGGCACCTTGTCTCGTCGCTGCAAATGGCACTGTCGGCCACGCAGCCCCTTCACGAAATAGATCGGTTGCTCCACCCATTCCACCTGCTCGAGGCCAACCCGGAGTTCTGGCAGCACACCCGCGACGGCCTGGCCGTCCTGGCAGCCGACGGCAGAGCAGAGGTGTTTCTGCTGCAGCGGCCGGTCAAGCCGCTGGCTTTGGTCACGTCACGTTTCCATACCATGCCGCTTCTTCGCACCGCCGCATCGACCGACCGGTTCCATCTTCTCACGCTCACCAGTCGCATGGCCCACGTCTACGAGGGGCTCGCCACCGACGACGGGGTCGAGCGCTTGGACCCGGTGCCGCTGCACGATGTCACCGCGGACAGGATCCCCCCGGAGGCCCTCGATATCACACGCGGTGAGGCCGTTGATCAGGAGACGTTTCAGCCGCACCGCGTGCAGCGGGGTATGGGTCCGGCTGGACTGGGTGCCGGCAGCATCGTGCACGGCGGTACTAGCTCCAAGCAGGACGACATCGACGCAGACACCGAAATCTTCCTGCGGCATGTCGACGAGGTCGTGCATGAACGCGTCACGAAGCACACCGGCCTGCCGCTGGTGCTGGCGGCGCTGCCAAGGCTGGCGGCGGTGTTCCGCGGCCTTTCGAAAAATCGCTTCCTGCTCGCCGAGGGAATTCTGAGGGACGTGCATCTCGTACCGGACGACGCATTGCCCGATCTCGTCGCGCCGCTCTTCGCCGGGGCCCGTGCGGCGCGGATCACCCACGACGTCCAGACCTTCATGCAGGCCAGGCCCCGCGACCTCGGCTCAGGGGATCTCTCCGACATCGCACGGGCCGCGGTCGCGGGGCGGGTCGCCACGCTCCTGATCGAGAAAGACCGGTTTGAACCAGGCTGGCTCGATCCCGCCACAGGCGCGATTGCCGGCGACGGCGAGGTGCCCATCGATCTGTCGCGATCTGGCGACCAGCCGGCGATCCAGACGGCCGACCTGTTCAACGCGGTCGCTGAGACGGTGCTCGTGCACGGCGGCGGCATCGTGGCGATTGAAAAGAATGCCATGCCCACGGAAAGCGGCGTCGCGGCAATTTACCGGTATGCGGTTTGAGTCGGAACATGGCCTCCGGACATCTCGCAGCGGGCCGGGGGTCCCATACAAGCCCTCGGCGTAAGCCGGGGGATCGGACGCCACATATGGCGTCACGTCAATCGTTGTGCCGACACAATCGTTCACGCTCCGGGCTTGTTGACACCCTCCCATACAAGCCCCCGCGCTCCGGCCGCCGGCCGCGTCGTGAACATCGTGCAATCGCGGCCGGCCCCCTGCCGATAGGCCCGCGCCACCGCAGGCATCACCGACTCCGTCGCGGCGGCCTCGAGGAGCGTCACCGTGCAGCCACCAAACCCGCCGCCGGTCATCCGCGTGCCGATCACGCCCGGCTCCACGACGGCGAGATCGACCAGCAGATCGAGTTCCGCACAGCTCACCTCATAATCGCTACGGAGCGACTCGTGGCTCTCGGCCATGAGCCTACCCAACGCATCCCAGTCTCCCTCGAAGAGTGCGACGGCCGCGGCCTGGGTCCTTGCGATCTCGGTGACCACGTGCCGGGCCCGCCGGAAGCCCGTGTCGCCAAGTTCATCACGGAAGTCCTCCACCTGGCCCAGGGTCGCCTCCCGCAATGACGCCACGCCCAGGATGGCGGCCGCCCGCTGGCAGTCTGACCGCCGCTGCGCGTACTCGCCGTTGTTGAGCGCGTGCCGGATGTTGCTATTCGTCACGAGCACGAGGAGATCAGGCCGGTTGAAGGGCACCTGCACCATGTCGAGCGACCGGCAGTCGAGCAGGAGCAGGTGATCCCGCACGCAGAGGGCACTGGCACACTGATCCATCACACCGCAGGGCACGCCGGCGAACTCATGCTCGGCCCGCTGACAGAGCAGAGCCACTTCGAGCGGTTCGATCGCATGACCGGCCAGCGTTGCGACGAGCGTCGCCACCGCCACCTCAAGACTCGCGCTCGAGGAGAGCCCGCCCCCCAGGGGCACGGTCGAATCGATGACGGCGTCGAACGGGGGAATCACCACGCCGCGATCCACGAAGCCGGCAAGCACGCCCGCAACGTACTGCGACCACCCACCACCCCCACGCGGCCGGCTCGCACGGGTCCCTCGTGGGATCTCAACCGTCTCGTGACAGGCCGTCGAGTGCACGCGGGCGACCGGTTCGCCGGCGACAACCGTCCGTCGTGCCGCCACGATCATGGTCTCGCGTTCGATCGCCATCGGCAGCACGAAGCCGCCGCAGTAGTCGACATGCTCGCCGATCAGGTTGACCCGGCCCGGTGCCGCCGCGGCGATCTGCGGCTGACGGCCGAAGAGGTCGCGAAAAACCCCGCCGGCCCGATCGTGCTGGTGTGTCATGGTCGTCTGCCATTTCATCGACGAAGACCGCCGCAGCACCAAGAACGACTCGACGGAGTCCTCATTGACCCGCTTGAGAAAAGCCCCCCGACCGGGGCTTTTCTCGTTGACATACAGGCGCACACACCGACTTTACGGCATCGCCAGCCAGGCTCGGTAGCCGGCAGATGCTCGCGGTGGTGAACGCCAGGCCCCGTCGCTCTCAGCTCCAATCCTTACCCGGCAACTTGGACGGCCATTGATCGTCGGTCAGCCACACAAGTGATGTCGACGTGGCGGCCAGACCTTGAGCCTGCTTCGGCTGAGAGGCCTGGATTGCTGCGGAGCCATCCGCATCGATACTCACCCGCACCTGCTCGAAGTCGGCGTCGGAGGTGCAGAGGCTTTGATGCCTCGAGGGACGAAATCCGGCCGGCACCTTTCCGAGCACAGCATCGATTCGCTTTTTGCTCCGCAGACCGGAAAGTGACAGTTCGACGGTATCCCCGACACGCCGCAGCACGGCGTTGTCGAGCCTCGCTGCGTCCGGCAACCGAAGCAGCGACGTGATGTCACGAGCGCCCGTTCGAAGATCAGATCCTGCCGGACCCCGATCCCCCTTCGGCCCTGCAGGACCAGCCTTGCCGTCGACACCGTTCTTGCCATCCTTGCCCGCCGAGCCGGCCGGTCCAGCCTTGCCGTCGACACCGTTCTTGCCATCCTTGCCCGCCGAGCCGGCCGGTCCAGCCTTGCCGTCGACGCCGTTCTTGCCATCCTTGCCCGCCGAGCCGGCCGGTCCAGCCTTGCCGTCGACGCCGTTCTTGCCATCCTTGCCCGCCGAGCCGGCCGGTCCAGCCTTGCCGTCGACGCCGTT
>JBIIFB010000177.1:0-7343 GCA_044237545.1 Pirellulales bacterium | reverse complement strand
TCGCTCCGGGCATCCTGCCCTGCGCTCGCTCGATGCTGACTACGCTCCGGCATCCTGCCTACTCTTGTCAGCAACGCCGGCTCTCGGGCCCTGGGCACCCCTCATCAAACGTGATCATGAGGGGCCTCCCCGTGGGCGTGAGTTTTCAACGTGCCCAGCCTCCTTGTGGGGGCGAGTTTTCAACTTGCCCTGCTGGGCTGGCGCCGGAGTGATCGTTGTCGAGGCCGACCGTGGCTGGGAGTCGATCGCCGAGTATGCCCTGCTCGAGACTGGCGCAACCCGCACATTCACCTGCTCCTTGAGGCGGACATTCTCAGATGGCACGCCCAAGCTCGATCCGCGACGCGTCAGCGGCGTGCGGTTCATGCTTCGCAATCCGGTGGCCGGGAGCATGGTGACTGTCCGCCGACTGGCTGCAACGGGCGAGGCCGAAGCATGGCAGCGGCCCGCCGGGCGGCTCGAGTTGCCAATCATCGGCGATGGTCCACCCGTCGCGGGCCACCGCGTGCGGTATCAGTTGCCCGATGATGAGGGGAGCCGTATCTCGTGTCTGGTCTACCTCCCACGCGATTGGGAACCTCACAAAAGCTATCCGCTGATCATCGAATACCCGGGCAACATCTTCTATACCCCGGAGTGCTATTCCACTGGCCTGCCTGAACAGTGCGTGGTCGGCTACGGCATGACCCAGGGAGTGGGTGCGATCTGGGTGAGCCTGCCGTTCATCGATCGGGCGGCCGACACGATCGCCGAGCACGGGTGGGGAAATCCCGACGACACCGCCGACTACGCGGTTCGCGTCGTGGAACGGATGTGCGGTTCATTCGGCGGTGACCGCGGCAATGTGGTCCTCACGGGGTTTTCCCGCGGCGCCATCGCCTGTGGCTTCATCGGCCTGCGGAACGACCGGATTGCCGGCCTTTGGAAAGCCTTCCATCTTTGCCAGCACTTCGACGGCGACGGCTGGGGCGGGGCGACGATGGAGGCCGCCATCGAGCGGGCCCGGCGATTCCGCGGCGTGGCGGTGTTTCACACCGACAATTCAGAACTCCAGGTGCAGCCTGTTACTGCGGCGATGAACGTGCCGACCACATTCATACAATCGAGCCTGCGTGCCCACTCCACCGCGATGTTTCTCGATGACCGCGAATCGACACAGGCTCTCCGCCGCTGGTTCACGGCCATGACGCATGCACGCGACGAGTGAAACGCCCACGAGACTTCCCATGCAAGCCCTCGGCGTCAGCCGGGGGATCGGAGCAGGGAATCCCGTCGCTTACGCTCAGGGCTTGTATGGACCTTCCCATACAAGCCCTCGGCGTGAGCCGGATTACCTGCGGGGCTCGATCCGTTCGAGCCGCCGTTCCATCTGTTCAAGACGGCTGTTCATGCGGCGGAGCAACGCTTCCAGCCGCTCCAATGCATCCGGTTCGACTGGCTGAGATCCCGCCGTCGTTTGAAAGCGGCGTGTGGTCTGGGCGGCCGGTTGCAGCACCGGCGGTTCCACCGTCGGGCCGTTGTCGCCCCCGCCGATCAGCGCGCGTTCGAGAGGCTGTTCCAGTGACTGCAGCACCACATCGGCCTGTTTCGATTGCCCACCCGGAAGCACATAGTGGATCGGCACGGGTCGGCCGACGGGACCGCTCGCCACGAGATCAGTCAGTTCTTGTGGCGAACGCACCGGCTGGTGGTTGATCGCAACGATCACGCTGCCCGGCGGCACGCCGGCCCTCGCCGCCGGCAGATCCTGAACCACGCCAATCACGAAGGCGCCCTGCGGATCGGTGAGCCGAAACCGCGACTGCACGTTGGGATCAACGGGCACAGTCCGCACACCCAGCGCCGTCCGACCCAATGCCGCCGTCCGGCCCGGCGGCGCCGGCATCGCCGAGGGGATCGAATAGCTTTCTGCAGCCGGCTTTGCTTCGGCGACCACCAGAGGCGGAGCCGCTGCAGGCATCCTGTCCAACGGCCGAGGTGGCATCACCGCCGCTGGAGCGGGAAGGGGCTGCACTGCGACGATTTCGGGAATCAGCCGCGTCGGAGCCACGCCCACTTGAGGAGCGGTTGCTTGAGGCACAACTGCTTGAGGGGGGACAGCTGCTTGGGAGCTACTGGGGTCTGTCGACGACTGCCAGTCACGCGACAGGGCCTCCGTGGGCCGTACGGAGGCCAACGCCACGACGTCTTCGATGCGACTTTCCCGACCCACGGCCATTTTCACCCGTTGGCCGGGGGCGATGGCGGCCAGCGCGGCCGCCAACTCGTCACCATTTTGAAGTTGGTTTCCATTGATGGCCAGAAGGACGTCCTGTGGTCTGACGCCGGCCTTGTCGGCCGGTCCACCCGGCGCCACCTCGACAACGACCAGGCGACCGGTCACCACGGTGTCATCGACTGCAATCCCCAGCCAGCCGTTTCCTGTTGCTGCCGGCTGTAGTGCCTGACCCGGGTCGATTGCAGCCGGCAGCGGGCTCGCGACGGGCACGGGGGCGGCAGTGGGGGCGGCCTGGGCGGTGGGGGGCACAACAATGGAGGGCAGTTGTGCGGGTGGCTGAAACGGTGAGCTTGAGGGAACGGCCGCCGGCGGATTGGGAAACCGGCCCGGTGCGGGGGCGGCGAGGGGCGTCGCCGAGGGGAGGGAGATCGGCTCCCCGATCGAGATGTCTTGCGGTTGAAAAGCAGGCGGCTGTGAAGGCTGCGTGGCAGGGGGTGCTTGCGGATCGGCGGCGGGAGGATTGTCGGCGGCCGACAGAATGCGGCCGCCCGCGACTGACGCAGTCAGCGCCCCCGCAAGTGCGAGCCAGTGGGCCATGCTGATCAGGCCCGCGGCATGGACAGCATGGATACCATGACTGCCCCGCGTACCACGAACACCGTGGCTACCACGAAGACAGGAGTCAGAAATTCGAAGAAGTGGCATCGTGCGCATCCTGATGCGTGCCGCGAAACGTAACGAGGGGCAAGAAGCGAGGGCGTGAGCCCAAGGCGAGCCACAGTATAGGAAAATTTCACCAAGGATGTTCCCGCGGCCGGGACGCTGCTTTTTCCGTAGGTTTCCCACAGTTTATGCACCGTGTCAGACGTTGCGATGCAGGAGCACCGCGGATGCGTGCCACACGGTGTGGCCGGCCTTGCAACCGGCATGTCGTGGCTCTTTCAGCGGCGATGCTGTCATGGCTTTGACAGCATTGCTGGCACTCCTATACTCGCCGCGCACCCGACGACGGGAGCAGACGAATCACGGATGACATACGGATGCACGCGGCCAGTGGTCTACGGACTGGTGCCGGGTGCGTGTGGTGCACGGAGCAGCCATGGCAAAAGCAGCGGTCATTGCAGGGAATGGGGGCAATGAGCCGACCTGCATGCCGGTCAGTGCGGTCGTGAGCGGGCTGGAAGGGGATCGCACCATGATGGCAAGGCGGGTCGAGGAAGCGCTTCGGGAGCGTCTCGGCGCAGAAAGGTATGCCGTCTGGTTTGGCGATGCCGTCGGCATTGACGTGGAGTCTGCCGCGGATGGCGTGAACGTTGTTGTGAGCGTCGACAACTCATTTTCTCAGGAATGGCTGAAGCGGACCTTTCGGGCCGATGCCGAAGCGGCTGCGGAAGCGGTCTTCGGCAGGGCGTGCCCAGTGATCTGGCGGACGGTTGCGTCACTGCCCGTAGCGGCGGTATCGCAGGCTCCCGCCGCCAACACTGTTGCTGGCACGCTGAAGGCTGGCGCCGGCACGCTGAAGACGGTCGCCGGCACGCCGCAGGCTGGCACCGGCATGCGGCCCCGCGGAACGTCGAAGACGCACAACGTCGTGCGGCCACCGCACACAGGGGGAATGATTTCCGCCAGCGGCCAAGGCAGGCCTGCAGCGACGACGAACGGTGGCATGGCAACACGGAGACAATCGCCCAGCCTCGACGCCTTTGTAGTAGGGCCGAGCAATCGCATGGCGTCTGCTGCCGTCGAAATGGCGGCGGCTCGGCCCGGTGAAATGTCGCCCTTGGTCATTCATGGTCCCAGCGGCGTCGGCAAATCCCATCTGCTCGAAGGCATCTGTGGACGATTTCGTGACCTCCATCCTGGAGCGATGACGCTCTTCCTGTCGGCGGAACAGTTCACAACGAGTTTTCTGCAGTCGCTCCACGGCACCGGCCTGCCCGGATTCCGACGCGCCTGCCGCAACGCCGACCTGCTGGTGATCGACGACCTGCAGTTCTTCGTGGGCAAGCGGGCGACGCTGATGGAGGTCCAGCAGACCGTCGACGCCCTGCACCGGCAGGGGCGCCAGATGGTGTTTGCCGCAGACCGCGATCTGACAGCGCTCGAAGGCCTCGGCCCCGAACTCCTCACGCGGTTCGGCGGGGGCATGACGGCCCGGATCGAACCGCCCGACTACGACGTGCGTCGCGGCATCGTGGCATCGGTGGCCGCCAAGCGAGGGCTGTCTCTGGCAGATGAGGTGATCCACTACGTGGCCACACACATGACCCGCCACGCGCGGGAACTCATCGGCGCGTTGAATCGGCTCGAGGCCACCAGCCACATGCTGGGCCTTCCGGTCACGCCCGGCATGGCCGAGGAGGCATTGGCCGACCTCGTGCGTTCGAGCGCCCGCAGCGTTCGGCTTGCCGACATCGAGCGGGCAGTCTGTTCGGCCTTTGGCATCGAGTCGGGAGCACTGCAATCGGCACGGCGGGCCCGGACTGTCAATCATCCGCGGATGTTGGCGATGTTTCTCGCCCGGCGTCACACCACTTCGGCCCTGACCGAGATCGGCACCTACTTCGGCCGTCGCAGTCACTCGACGGTGATCTCAGCGCAGAAGACCGTGGGCGAGTGGGTGGCGCAGCGGTCGCGTATCGTCCTGGCCGACACCACGTGGGATGTGGACGAGGCGATCCGCCGCGTCGAGGACGTGCTCCGCGCTGGCTGAATGAGGCGCGTGAGCACTGCTCGATCAGCGTTTCTCGACCAGCGTTTCTTCCAGGCTCGATTTGTAGCGGACGCTCGACTCCGGCCCCTCGAATCCGACCACGCGGCGGTCGATCCCCGTGGCCCGGCTGAGCACCCGGCCGCGGTCGATGTCGAACTCGATCGTGCCGTCCCAGATCCGCTCGAGCAGCCGGGATTCAAGCCGGGGATCATCGATCGGCGTGAGCACGGTGGTGTCCACCCGGATGGTTGCGATGCCATCCCGCACTGCCACGAGCCGGTAGCGGAGTCGCGTGCGGACCGCCTTCCGCAGGCCGCCGGGCACCTCCACGACCACTTCCTGCGGCACGGTCCATTCTGCCCCTGCGGCCACCGGACCCTCCGGCAGCGGCACAACCACGAGATCGCCCGTGCTGGAGGCCGGGCAGTGGCGGAGATTGTGCCGTTCGATCACGCGTCCACTGCGGTCTACCACGAGCCGTGAGAGCGGCACACCGAGGCTCGCCTTCACCTGCTCGTAGCCCGGCGGCGGCGGCTCGTCGCCACGGCTGCTCCAACGAATCTGTCCTCGGTCGCTGGTGCGGGAGGTCATCGTCACGTCGTCGACCGAGTGTTCCAGCGTGGCCAGTCCGGCGGGGTTTACAGCCACGACCGTCCAGGTTTTCGTTGAGTCTGTCGCCGTCTCCGTCGACTGTGAGGTGGCGCCGACCGTCGTTTCGGTGATGGCGCGGTGCGACACTTCCATGTCGATTGTTTCATGGGGCACGAATCGGTATTCGAGCGTCACCGATTCCGGGGCCGCAGCGGTGCCGTCAGCGGCCGGATCGGCGGCGGCGCAGACGGAAACGCAGAATGGGACGGGGCAGGCGAGCAGCATCGCCAGTGGCCAACACCACCGTGCTGCCTTCTGCCGCGCCGGGTGCCGGGGCGTGCGCGTGTTTCGCGTGGTGCAAGGGAGCCGTGTCATGCATCGCCTCCACGCGGGGCTCGCGAGTCGGCGCCGTGAATGCCGCCGCCCCACTGCAGTTTTTCGCGGAGCGTGCGGTAGTAGCTATGGGTGCGGGTCTCCACGAGCGTGAATCGCGGTGTCGCCCGGCCGACCCGCACCCGATCGGCAGCCATCAGGCCGGTGATCAGGCGGCCATCGACCACGCAGGCGGAGCCCTCGTTGGGGCTTGGCAGCAGCAGTTCGTAGCGACGCGCGGCGGAATCGACCACGGTGCGATTGGTCAGCGTGTGGGGATTGAGCGGCGTGAACACAAAGGCGTCGAGATCCTTGCGGACGATGGGGCCGCCTGCAGACAGGTTGTAGGCGGTCGAGCCGACTGGCGTGCTCACGATCAGTCCGTCGGAGCGGTATGTGGTGGCGATCTCGCCATCCACGAAGAGGCAGATCTCGATCAGCGAAAATGGGGGGCCAGCCAGGATCGACGTCTCGTTGAGCCCGAGTTCGCGGTGGATGGTCACGCCGTCCCGAACGACCTCGGTCTCGAACATGAGATGGTCGACAAGACGAAAGCCTCCCGTGGCGATGTCCTCCAGGGCGGCCGCAGCTGCGGCGATCGATGAATCGGCGAGGAAGCCAAGCGTGCCGAGATTGAATCCGAGCACGGGCGCCTGTTCGTAGCCCATCCAACGGGCGGTCCGCAGGATCGATCCATCACCACCGAGCACGATGACCAGGTCGGCCAGAGAACCGTTGTTGGGATGAAACCGCCCCTCTCCCCAGCCGCTGCGCGGCGCGAGGCGGAGCGACACCGAGTGGCCAGCCCGCTCCAGTAGTCCGCGGAGCCGCTCCGCCTCCACCTCGACCGCCGGGAGTTCGGTCGGCCCGGCGATCACCACGCCGAGGCCGGCTGGCGATGCCTGCCCTGGAGACAAGCGGGAGGAGGATGGCATGGATGGCCCGGATGAATCGGGTCGCCCGAATGGGACGGATGGCATGGATGGCACGGTTGGCATGGTGATGATCGCCGGCGGGGAGGCCTTGCGCGGGCCCGCTATCGGGCACCACAGCATTACCGGTGCGTGGCAGCGGCGTCCACTGGCGTCCGACCAGAGAGGGCTCGGCAGGCGGCGGCGATGCCGGCCGGATCGAGGCCCAGATCGGCTAGCAGTTCGCCCCGCTCGCCATGCTCCACAAAACGGTCGGGAAGCCCCAGTCGCCGGATCGGGCCGGCCTGGATTCCTGCGTCATTCACGGCCTCGAGCACAGCACTGCCAAATCCCGTCTGGAGGGCATTCTCCTCGACGGTCACCACCCAGGGGGCCGATTCGATCCACTCCGGCAGCCGCCTGTCGAGCGGCTTGACGAATCGGGCATTCACCACACCCACCTCGAGCCCCTCTTCGCGGAGCCGCGCCGCGGCCTCCAGCGCCCCGCCCAGCAGCGTGCCGCAGGCGACGATGAGGC
>JBIIFB010000037.1:0-23640 GCA_044237545.1 Pirellulales bacterium | reverse complement strand
AGCCTGCCGAAGCCGAACGCCGCCTGAAGGACATCGTCGCCCGCTACCAGAAGACGGCTCCTCAACTCGCCGCTTGGCTTGAGCAGGCGGCCCCAGAGGCGATCACCGTGCTCATGATCCCACTTGCGCACCGGCGGCGACTGCGAACAACAAACGGCCTCGAGCGGCTCAACAGGGAGATCAAGCGACGCACCCGTGTCGCCACGCTCTTCCCCAACGAGGCCTCGCTCCTGCGGCTCGCCTCCGCCGTCCTGTCCGAAATCAGCGACGATTGGGAAACAGAACGCGCCTACCTGAACATGGAAGCCAGATGACCCACCTTTGAAAACCGCGATTTACAGAAGGGGTGTTGCTTTATCGCAACTCAGCTCACCTTCTCTTGATTCGCTGTTTTCGCTGGCGCACATTTCGTGCCGAACACTCCTGGCTGCGTCCCCTTTTCGTCCCCCCAACTTCCGGACAAGTTGAAAACTTGCCGCCACGGGGGACAGCACATGCCGTGCCGAACAGGAGTGGCTGCGTCCCCTTTTCAACTTCTGAATATACTGAGGGCAGACACGCTGGAGTCGGGATCGTTTCCAATGCCAAGAAAGGTTCGTGAACTCGTGGCGGACTTGCTGGCCAATGGCTTCGCGGAGGTTGTTGGCGGTGGCAAGGGGTCGCACAGAAAGTTCGTCCACGAACGATATCTCGGGGCATTAACGCTCAGCGAACAAGCGGGCGACGACGCCAAGCCTTATCAGGAAAAGCAGATCCGGAAAGCGTTGGAGGAGATTCATGAAGACGACTGATTCCTATCACAAGTGGGTTGAATGGAGTGACGAGGACGGTGTCTACATCGGGAAGTGTCCTGACCTCATCTCCGGCATCCACGGCGATGATCCAGTCCGTGTGTACGCGGAACTGGCCCGGGTTATCGAGGAAGTTGTCGCCCACTTCGAACAGTCAGGCCGGCAGCTACCGCCTCCCCGCGTGCGTCCCATGCAAGAGGTTGGGTGAACGGATAGGTGAATTCGTGTCGCCATTTGGCAACCGGCACAATCGCTCCCGTCCCGAATTACCCGTCCGAATTACCCGTCTGCTGCTGAAACGCTCTGGCACGTTTTGCCATCAAAGCGGGAATGGCCATCTGGCCAATAGGCTGGCCCGCCCGTGCATGCCACCCTCATGAGAGATCTGGGCTTCAGATCGAACAACCTTCAGTCCGCCCCCCGGCCTCTCTCTCCATACGATGCGCCGGAAGACATTCACCATGAGCAGACACCGCTGCGCCGCCGAGAAGGCCCCGTCGCCCGCCTTGCACCACCGCTTGCACGCGCCGCTCGCGGCAACACTTCGTGCCATGATCGGGCTTGGCTCGATCCTTCCACTGACCACCCTCACTTTGATCCCCCTTGCCATCACACCAACCGTCAACGCGGCTGCTCCAGCACAGCCCACGATTATTTGGGCCTCGTCGCCGGTGCGGCCGGATGAGACTCTCGTGATTGCCGGCGACTCACTTGCCTCCGACGCTGGCCCCTCCGTCGTTGAACTAGCGGCTCTCGACAACGGCCCAGCAGGCTTGCCACCGGCCGGGCCAGAATCCGAACTGCCAGCGACTCCCGCATCGATCCCTTCCACCGCCTGGCAATCGCAGTCGCTTCTGCGAGGTGACGCGGAGAGCATCGCCGCCGTGATCCCGGCAGCGTGGCCTCAGGGACTCTGGGCCTGCCGTGTGAAACGTGGCGACGCGGCCTCCGCCCCGGTCGTGCTCAACGCCCCAGTCGTGTGGTGGATGCAGGGCGATGCAGGCGAGATGGCCACACCGGGCGGCAGCGTCCGTGTGTTCGGCCACTCGTTCCGCTTTCCCGAGGCGGCTGAACCTGCCACGGTAAAACCCTCCGCCGCCCTGCGGGCCGACGATGGTTCAGTCGTGCCGCTTACGGTCACCGACGCCACGCCCTACGCCCTCTCGCTCCGTCTTCCGGCTGACCTCACGCCCGGCCGGTATCGGCTCTGGGTGCACAACGGCCTCGGCGGCCCCGCCGGCTGGCGGCTCGCCGGCCCGCTGACCATCGCCGCTCCGCCGACCTGGAAGGCCGACCGGTTCAATATCCGCGACTTCGGCGCCAAGCCTGAAGCGGCGATTCTCGCGGCGATCGCGAAGGCCAAGGAGAATGGCGGGGGTGTGGTCTATCTACCCCGGGGCCGCTACGGCCTCACGAAGCCGCTCGACATCCCCGACGGTGTCGTGCTCGCGGGCGAGTCCCGCGAGCTTGTCAGTCTCTTCTGGCCCGATTTCGAAACGCCGCCGCTCTCTCTCGTTCGCGGCAACACGTTCGGCCTCGAAAACCTGTCGCTCTCCTGCCAGAACCACCGCTCGGTGGTGGTGATCGATCCGAAATCCGATGGCGCGTTCATTCGTAACGTCCGCATCCGGGCCAACTGCTACTTCATGATCGAGCATGCCGATAAGCCGTTCCGCGGCCGCTCCGGCCCCAAGAGCAACCGCGACATCGGTGCCGGCATCGCAATGCATGGAAAGAACTTCGAAATCAGCGACTGCGACGTGCTGGCCAGTGACATCGCCCTCTTCGTGAGAGACACCCGCCAGGGCCGGGTCACCGGCAACACGTTTCTCTACGGCGGCCGCGGCTACCGCATCGAGTCGAGCCGGGAGCTCGTCTTCGAAGACAACACGGTCGAGGGTTTTGATCTCACGGCCATTGGCAACGACATCGGAACCTTCTGGTCCAACGCCTGCACGAACCTTTATTTCGCAAAGAACACGCTGCGGCGGATGTTCGGTGCCGACCGCGAGATGATGACGCTCGACGCGGGCGGCGATGCCTACATGGGCACGATCGCGGCAGTCGATGGCAACCGCATCACGCTCGCCGCCGACCCGGTCTTCAAGGACTATGCCCCCAAGCCCCACCAGAATTGGGCCGGTGCCGCCGTGATGATCCTCGACGGAAAGGGGGTTGGCCAATACCGAATCGTCACCGGCCATCAGGGCCGCGACTGGGAGATTGATATTCCCTGGACAGTCCCACCAGACGCGACGTCGAAAATCTCGATCGTGCCGTTTCGCGGCCGCAACCTCTTCATCGGCAACGCCTGCGAGGACGGCGGACCGTTCCAGATCTACGGCAGCGGGCATGAGTGCATCGTGGCGGAGAACACAGGCCGTCGGATGGACGGTTTTCTCGTCTGGGGCCTCGACCCGCACGACTGGGGGCAGCAGCCGAGCTGGTACTGCCAGTTTCTCGACAACACAATCATCGAGGGTAACGCCTACGGCCATCGGACGGGCGGCTTTGGCACCGCGGCGGCCGGCACCCCGGGCGACGGCAAGGGGCGGAGCATTCGCGATGTGCTCTTCCGCCGCAACGAGTGCCAGAACAACGCGTCGATCTCGATCGGAGGCAACCTTCACGGGGCCGTGGTCGAGCACAACGCTATCGAGCATACTGAGACAGGGGTGCACGTCAGGCGACCCGCCAGCGGCGTGATCCTGCGAGCCAACCGCTTTGACGATGTGCCCTCCCCCACCGCCGGCGATGGACTCGCGACAGCAACGGTCGTGCCCTGACGCGAACCGAGCCGCCAGCCCTTGCCGCCGGTTCTAGCCTCCTGCCGTGATCTAGCCTCCTGCCGTGATCTAGGCTCCTGCAGCGATAAAGACCGAGGCTCACTCAACATGCCCACCACCATTCGCCTGCTGCTCGTAGACGACCACCCGGTGATGCGGGCGGGCCTGGCCAATCTGCTGAACTCGGAGCCCGGCTTCAGCGTCGTCGGCCAGGCCAGCGACGGCGAGCAGGGGGTGCGACTGTGGGGTGAACTCCGCCCGGACATCTGCCTGCTCGACATCACGATGCACGGTATCGACGGCATCGAAGCCCTCCGTCGGATCCGGCACCTGTCGGCCGATGCCCGCGTGGTCATGCTGACGTCGTCGGACGCGGCCGAGGATGTCGCCCAGGCACTGCGGGCGGGTGCCTGCGGCTATGTCACGAAGAACATCGAGCATGAGGAACTCGTGGCCGCGATCCGCCAGGCCCACGCCGGTGGCCGGCCGATCGGCAGCGACATCCGGGCCGTCGATGCTTCGCATCGTCCCAGCAACGCCCTGCTCTCGCCCCGCGAGATCGAGGTGCTCGGACTCCTGCGGGAAGGCTTCACCAACAACGACATCGGCCGCCTGCTCGGCATCTCCACGCGGACCGCCAAGGCCCACGTGGCCGCCGTCATCGAGAAGCTGCAGGTCATCGACCGCACGCAAGCCGTTGCCCGGGCCTTCGATCTCGGGCTCCTCAAGGCCGCCTTCCCAAAAGGCTCCAGTTTGCCCGCCCGCTGAGATTCGCCGTTGACGGGGCACGGAGGGGAGCCTACCAGTCATCCTCTCGCTTCTCTTTTTCAGAGCTATTGTGTTCTTGGCGCCCCGAACCGGAGCCGACCTTCCATGCGAATTCAGCACAGACCTGCGGCGGTTTTGCTCATGGCGCTCGCCCTTTCTGACCTGTCTGGTCTGCCTGCTCTGCTGGGACTGCCGGGACTGCCGGGACTGCCGGGCACATGCGCGAGTGCGGAAGAGCCCGTCGGCGGCGCAGAGGTGATCTCGCTCGAAGACCAGCTCACGACCGGCCTCAAGGCCCGGCGGCCCGAGGAGAAGGAATTTATCGAGGAGGTGGCCCGTCTGGTGAACGAGGGCGAATTGCCCCGCAAGCTCGTCGACTCCACGTTCGTATGGGCGGTGCGTCGGCGAACGACCTATCCGTTTCCGGCATTCGAGCGGGCGCTGCGGCTGCAGGCGGACCGGCTGGGCGTCGACCTGTAAGACTCCCGCCTGAGGAATAGATCTGATCGTATGGCGGCGTAAGCGGGGCTTCCGCAAGTTAAAAACTCGCGGCCACGAAAAACAACCCGTGGGGACGAGGTTGTATCGCGCCCACCCCTTCTCCTCGTGTCCTTCCCTCCTCCCCGTGGGGACGAGATTGTATCTTGTCCATTCCTCGACGTTCACCCGTCCAGGAATCCCCTGATCCTCGGATCGGCAAGCGAGTCGGCGACAAACCGCGCTCCCGTAAAGTCATGCCGCCGGCTGTGGCCCCCCGGCACCGCCACCGCCACGGCCCCCGCCGCCACGGCCGCCGTGCAGCCCGCCTGTGAATCCTCGAGCACGAGCATCGCACCGGGCTCGATAGCCAGCCGCCGCGCCGCCGTCTGATAGATCTCCGGATGCGGCTTCCCATGCAGGACGTCGGCGCTTGTCAGCACGAAGGCAAACCGCCCCGTGAGCCCCATCCGGTCGAGCACGTCGTGGGCAAACTCAGGACCGCTGCTCGTGGCCACGCCGCGGGCGATGCCACGGGCGTCGAGCAGATCGAGCAGGTCGACCGCTCCCGGCATCGTGGCAAGTCGAGTGTCGAGCAGGGCACGAAAGATCTCGTGTGTCTCGGCAGCGAGGGCGGGCACCGTGTCCGAGAGGCCATGCCACTCGATCATGATGGCGAGCGACACCTGTTGGGGCCGGCCCATCATCGCGTCGAGGAGATCCGGCTCGAACGTCCGCCCCCGCCGACGCATCAGCTCCGTGCCCACGTGCTGGTAGAGCTCCTCGGTATTGACGAGCAGTCCATCGAGGTCGAAGGCCACGCCCTCGATGCGGGTTGATGCGGTCATGGCATGTCTCTCGCTGTCACTTCTCTCGCTGTCACTTCAATTGATAAATCGCATACCGGGTGTTGGCATGGAGCCGTGCGAAGGGCAACGTGTCCACGCCCGGCAGGTCGACCGGAACGATCGCGTGGGTCGCCCCATATCGATCCGCGATGAGCCGTAGCCGGTCAGGACCCAGGGCCGCCGTCGACCGCTCCATGTTTGCGAAGCTACCGTCGCGGGAGAAGCAGTCCACGAATCGCTGCCGCCACTCGACGAGCGACCGGGCGTCTTGCGGACTGTTCTTCCAGCCCACGACCTCGCGACGGCCGGTCCACCAGGTGAAGCTCGCCGCCCCGCGGGGCGTCAGGAAGCAGGCATCGGCCGGCGTGTTGGCCACGACCCAGTCGCAGATCTCCCGCCATGCGGCGGCGTCGACCTTGGAGTCGCTGCGGGCCACGAGGCCAGTGCGGCCCGGTAGCGGCCAATGCCGGCTCTCATGGGCCAGGTCGAGGCTGAGGAGCACCGCGATGACCACTCGCATCACAGCCGGCCGCGCTGGAAACAGCATGCCAAGAGCGCTCTCGCTGGCGAGCACGGCAGCAGCCCCCGTGGCCAGCCCGAAGGGCACGAGCACGTCGCCAAGACGAAACCAATAAAACCGCAGCAGGCTGTAGGCGGCGTTTGGCGCGAACGGCTCGAGCAACGAGATGGCAACACCCGCCAGCGAAATCAGAAGCGCCGCCC
Organism: Pirellulales bacterium; assembly: GCA_044237545.1. Taxonomy (GTDB): domain Bacteria; phylum Planctomycetota; class Planctomycetia; order Pirellulales; family UBA1268; genus CAMCQY01. Next base: position 17,247 of record JBIIFB010000037.1, on the reverse strand, counting down.
CGACATACCGATCGACCCGCATGCGGGCGGCCTCGACCGACGGTGACGCGGCCATAGGCAGTCTGCGAAGCAGCCACCAGAGCATGATCGCGAGCAGATGGCGGGCCACCATGCCGTCTGCAAAGGTTCGCATCAGGAGGTGGTGCGAAAGCCGTTCGACGACATGAATCCGCGAGGCCGCCGCCCGCATGGCCGCATCGGCGCCGGCAGCGAGGCCAATCGCTGGCACGACTCCCGCGGCGGCCATCAGCAGACCGGCTGACACGAGCAGGCCTGAAACCAGCAGGCCGGAAACCAGCATGTCACGAGGAACCGGCTGGAAAGGTTTGAAGGCATGTTCGACTGGGTTCTCGCGACTCATCGGAGGCAGACACCAAATCTTCCACCGACTCTTCCACCAACCGATCCCCCAACTGATGAGGGCTGCCACGAGCCCCCAGCCGCCGACGATCGGGTGCAGGGCCGTTGCCGCCCCGAGCGCCAGCCACGCCCTCGCGGGCCGGGCCTGCCCTAGCTCACCGACAGCCGCGAGCACCAGCGCCCACGCAAAGACCTTCGCCTCACACCCACCGATCACCCACTCGCCCGCCGCGGTCGTGTGCCGCAGGGCGAGCGAGAACAGTGCCGCGGCGATGATGCGAGGCCACGAGCCCGCCACAAGGGGCGCAGCGGCATGCCGGAATCCGACGGCCAACGCCAGCCAGCCAAGCCAGCGGCCGATCCAGGCCGCCTGCTCCAGCGAGACCGCCGCCGCGAGCGGCCCCAGCAGCATGTAAAACACGCCATGGGCATCGGGGGTCTCCAGGAAAAAATCCCCACGACACCAGGCCGGGTCGGCGTAGTGCCGTGCCTTTGTCAGATAGGCCGTCTCGTTGACGTCGGGCACCGGCCAGGCCCCCGCGGCCGCGAAGACGGCAAGGATCGCCGCCACTTCGAGGATCGCGCGTTTCCATCCGCCCGCCGAACTGCCGAAGTCGTGTGGTCGTGCGGCGCTGGTGGTGTCGCTTTCCCGTGGCATCATCCGCACCTATAACCTTGAATCCCGGCCTCGACCAGCCCTGAGACAGCCTTCCGACCGGCACTAGGATAGCGATAAACCCATGACGACTCCCTCCTCGCCCCGCCCAACCCCACATGGCCGTGGAGCAATCCTGCGGGAGGCGGTCGAGGACTCGACGATTGCCATCGTGGGTGCGGCCTTCGCGTTGGCAGCCAAACTCGTCGAGCGGGAAGGATTTGGCGCTATTTATCTCTCGGGCGCCGCTTTTTCGGCAGGCTCACTCGGCATTCCCGACATCGGCCTCTTCACGCTCGATCAACTGGTGGCGCAGACCCGCGTGCTCGCCGGGTCGGTCGAGATTCCGCTCGTGGTCGATGCCGACACCGGGTTTGGCGGCCCCCGGGAAGTGGAACAGTGCGTGCTGCAACTCACCGAGGCCGGCGCCGCGGCGATCCAGCTGGAGGACCAGCGGGCCGACAAACGATGCGGCCATTTGGCCGGCAAGCAACTGATCGACGAGAGCGAGATGTGCGAGAAGATCGCCGCGGCGTCCGCCGCCCGGCGGGATCCTTCGACCGTGATCATCGCGCGGACCGATGCCCGCGGCGTGATCAGTCTCGACGACTGCCTGCGGCGGCTGCATGCCTACCGCGAGGCCGGCGCCGACTGGCTCTTTCCGGAGGCCTTGCGATCGCGGGACGAGTTCGCGCAGGTCGGCCGGGAGTTCGCCCCGCTCAAAACGCCGCTCTTGGCCAACATGACCGAATTCGGCGTTAGCCCACTGATTTCCCTGGAAGACCTTTCTGACATGGGCTTCTCCGCGTCGCTCTATCCGGTCACCCTCCTGCGGATCGCGATGAAGGCGATGGAGGCGGGCCTCGGCATGCTCGCAGACGAGGGCACTCAGGAGAATCTGCTCGATCTGATGCAGAGCCGTGAAGAACTCTACGACCTGCTCGACTACGATCCGGCCCACCCCGAGGCCTGGCTGGCCAAACACTCCGGAGAACAGCCCTCATGACCGCCTCCTCCTCCCACGGCACGCCGAGCCAGACAGCCGCCAGTGAATTCGCCCGCGGCCTGGCGGGCATCGTCGCCGGACGCACCGCGATCTGTTCGCTCGACGGCGATCTCCGCTACCGTGGCTATTCGATCGAACCGCTGGCCCTTGCAGGCAACTTCGAGGAAGTGGCCTACCTGCTGCTCCACGGCGAACTGCCGACGGTGGCAGAACTGGCGGCGTTCTCGGGCCGCGTGCAGTCAGCGGCCCGCTCGCTCGATCCTGCCGTCATCGAGGCGCTTGAGCGTCTCGCCGTCTCCGCTCCCCACGCCTCGCCGATGGACGCCCTCCGCACGGGCGTCAGCATGCTCGGCCAGGTGGAACAGGACAATCTGCCCGGCTCGCGTGATCAACTCCTCGCCCAGGCCGAGCGGCTGCTCGGGCAGGTGCCGGCGGTCTTGGCAGCCTGGATGGATCTGTCCGCGGGCCGCCGCATCGCGGCCTGGCCAGAGGGCCCGATCGCCTGGGCCCTGCTCGAGCGGCTCACCGGCCACGCCCCGCCGCCGGAGCATGCGGCGATCTTCGGCACCACGCTTGTGCTCTACGCCGAGCATGAGTTCAACGCGTCCACGTTCACGGCCCGCACGGTCGTCTCCACCGGCTCAGACATGCATTCGGGGATCACGGCCGCGATCGGGGCGCTCAAGGGCCCCTTGCACGGCGGTGCCAACGAAAAGGTGCTGGAAGTGCTCACGCACATCGGCTCGGCCGACCGGGCGGACTCGTGGGTGCACGAGCAGTTTGCCGCGAAGCGGGTGGTGATGGGGTTTGGCCACCGCGTCTACAAAGACGGCGATGTCCGCGCGAAACTGCTCGGCAGGATGTGCCGCGATATGGTGCGGGGCACGACAGGCGAGGCGATCGAACTGTTGGCCGAGCGTGTCGAACGGCTGATGCTCGATGCCAAGAGCCTCAAGCCCAATCTCGACTGGCCTGCGGCACGCGTCTACCACGCCCTCGGGCTGCCCGTGCAGGTGTTTACGCCGATCTTCGTGGTCGCGCGGATGAGCGGGTGGACGGCCCACATCATCGAGCAGATCGGCGACAACAGACTGATCCGGCCGCTCTCGCTGTACAGCGGCCCGCCCCCCCGCGACTACCAGCCGCTCGCAGGCCGCTGATCATCTCTCTCGTGGCTCTCGCGTGGCTCTCTCGTGGCTCTCTCGTGGCGACAAGATTGCATCTTGTTGTGCCCCTCTGCCCCCGTCCCCGTGGCGACAAGATTTTATCTTGTTGTGACCCCGACCTGTGATCCGAGCCCGGATTCAGCAAGTTAAAAACTCGCTGCCACGAAGAGGCTCCGCATGCTGAAGCCCCTGCCCCCGTGGCGACAAGATTTTATCTTGTTGTGAACCCGACTTGTGATCCGAGCCCGGATTCAGCAAGTTAAAAACTCGCTGCCACGAAGAGGCTCCGCATGCTGAAGCCTCTGCCCCCGTGGCGACAAGATTTTATCTTGTTGTGAACCCGACCTGTGATCCGAGCCCGGATTTCAGCACGTTAAAAACCCGGCCCTACGACTCGCGGCGGGAGGCAGCCTTTACTTCAGGCTCGCCGACTGTCCCACCACGCCCGCCGGCTGCTCGACAGTCACCTGAACCGTCACCAGAGGCACGGCCCCTTCACCGAGATCGGTGGATATCTTCAGTTGCCGTTCCACCTTGCCCGACATGCTGCCGGCTGCGAATGTCACCGGCAGGATGTGCACCGTCGCTGCGGTCGTCTTCGGCTCACACGTCAGACAGCCATCGGAACAGCTGACACCTGTCACACAGAACGGTCGGTTCGCCCGAACAACGATGTTCTTCGTGACGCTCGCCCCAGACTGCACGGTGCCGAGGGCCAGCAGTTGCGGGCTCACGGTGACTTCCGCCACGATCCGCCCCTCGACGTCCATTGGGATCTGAGCGGCCCGCTGATCGTTGGTGACCAGGATCAACTGGCCGTTGACATATCCCGCCGCCGCATCCGGCTTGAGCCGGACGGTGAGGTCATAGGTGGACTGATTGGCCGCATGGGTCGGCTTCGACAGCGAGACTTCGAAATTGGGGTTCGCGCTCCGCACATCTTTGATTTCCCAAGGCGTGCTGCCGACGTGGGTCACACGGACCGAACGCTCCGCCCCCTTGCCGAGATCAACATTCCCCAGATCGACGAATGGCGGGTCGAACGTCACGTCGCCACGGATGTTGCCGGCTATCCGCAGTTGCACCTCTGCGAAATAGGGCTTGTCGAACGTGACGGTGAGCGTAGCGCCGTGCTGGCCGAGAAAGGTCCGCGTATTGAACTTGGCGATCACCTCGCCGGTCTCATGTGTCTTGAGATCGCGAACCGTTACCTCGGGTGATGTGCAACCACAACTGGTCCGCACACCGACAACGTGCAGGTCTTCCTTGTAGATGTTGCGGAACACGAAACGAAATTCCGTCTTCGAGCCCTTGGCGACAGTGCCGAAGTTATGGCTGGTAGCGGAAAACATCTTCGTCGCCCATTCCTGAGCGACGACGGCGTCGAAAGGAGCGACGGCCAGCGCCAGCGTGCCGGCGACAAGCAGCGATTTATAAAAGGTCACCGAGCCTGCGGTAAACATGCGGGAGATACCGGGGGTAACACGAGCGGCGAGGCGAAAACGGCTGAAAGACAAGGGAAAGCGTACGGATGGCATTGGAAGGCCGTCAATGTTTCAGTGAGGAAAGTTTCCGGACAAACGACTGGGCGGGGCACGGTTCCGCCGTCCCTCCAGTATCCCCGCTGAAAAGTGTCCAGGCCCCAGACTGGGATTTTTTGGGCTGAAAAATGGCTTCTGGAGCACGACACGACCGATATATCCCTTTGGGTCTCCAGCACCGGAAGGGTCGATTTGCTAGAATGTGCTGTGAGACCATGAAAGCGGGCCCTTCGGGAGCTCGAGGCCGGAAGCCGCTGGGCTGCTGGCACGTCGAACGGAATTACTCAGACAGGAATTACCCAGACAGGAAATAACCCAGGAAATAACCCAGTCAGGAAATGACTCAAAAGGGGGCGTACCGGTTTCGACCGGATGGCAAGAGGTTCAGATTGCGTGTCGTGGTTGGTCGGCTGGCCACGTTAAAAGTCGACCAAGCTTCAATTGCCGAAGCTCAGTTTTCTCTGGCTGCTTAACTAAGCAACCCCGAGCGATGGCCCCAGTCGGAAGGGCCTCCCAATCGGTCGCCAAATCCGACTCGCCCCGTTTCACCGCCTAGTACGGGCGGGGCTAAAAAAGTTCCGGGCTGGTGAATGACGCACCCTGTCGGCCGGGGACGCGTTCACGAGATTTAAATTGACCGGACACACACGTAGACGTCTGTTCTGAAACATCACGGGACGCGGGTTCGACTCCCGCCGCCTCCACTTTTTTACGCGGCACCGGCCATTCAAGCGGTCGAGCCGTCGTGCCGATTCGAAAAAAGCCTTCCACACTATGTGGCGCGGCCATCTCAGCAGGACGGAAGCTCAGCGGGCCGGAATTTCCCGCTCGTCGCGGACGTATTTGTGGCACTGCACGCACTGCATCAGCACTTCCATCCACGCCAGAGCCGCGCCGTCGAGATTTTTCTCCTTGGCAGCACGGTGCAACCGGTCGCACGACCGGCGAAACTCGCCACTCTGCCTCGCGTAGTCGACCGTCTGAAGGACCTGCCAACTGGAGGCCTGGCTGGCGAGCGACAGTTCCTGGGCCCCGCGGGCGATCAGGTCAAAGTCGGCCATCGTGAGGCCCTCGAGCACGTGCTGCGAATGCCCCAGCTTGGCCCTCATGAAGTCGGCGACCGCATCGGCCTTCACCCCCCCGTCCTCCTGGCCATGCAGCACCGCAGCCGGAGTGAACACGAACACCCCCGCGAATGCGGCGAGCAGGCAGCAGACCGCTGCCACCGCACCCCGTGGAAGTGAGGCAACACCTGATCCCGCCGCTGGACGTGTCTGAAAATGCATGTCTGGCACCCTGCAGGTCGTGGTTTCTGAACCGTTGCTTTTCCGACCCGATCTGACGTTCTCCGGCCGCAGGCAACCTGGGCCACTATCGCCGCTGAGCGGTAATTTCAGCAAGCCAGCGGTTGCCACCGGAATCCGATTTCCGTCACAGTAGCGGCGTGCCTCTGCATCCGCCCCCTTGTTTCGGAGCCGCTCATGCCCAGCCAGACGCCCAGCCAGCAGTCGCCGATCGCCGTCGTCATGGCCGCCGGACGTGGCACGCGGATGGGGGGCGACCTGCCGAAGGTGCTCTTCGAGGCCGCCGGCAAGCCGCTGGTCAGATGGGTGCTCGATGCGCTCGAGGCCGCGGGCGTGACCGACCGAATCGTGGTCGTTGGCTACCGGGGCGAACTGGTTGAAGCAACGCTTGCCGGCGTGACGGGCATTTCGTTTGCGGTCCAGAGAGAGCAGCGGGGCACGGGCGATGCCGTCGCTGCGGCCGCCGGGCTGATCGCCGACCGGCTGGCAGAGTGCCCTCCCGATGCCCGCCGGCCGGTGGTGATCGTCTGCGGCGACTCGCCGATGCTGCGGCCGGAGAGCGTCACGGGTCTGCTTCGCCGCTTTGCCGAACTGCAGGCCGCCTGCCTGCTCGGCACCGCCGTCACCAGCGATCCCACCGGCTTAGGCCGGATCGTGCGGGATGCCGCCGGAGCCTTTGTGGGCATCGTCGAGGAGAAAGACGCCACGGCCGAGCAGCGAGGCATCCGCGAGGTCAACATGAGCACGTATGTCTTCGAGGCTCGGGCCCTTCTGCATGCCCTCTCGCGGCTCAACAACGCGAATGCCTCGGGCGAATACTACATCACCGACTGCCCCGGCATGCTGCTGGCCGAGGGCCATGTCGTCGATGCCGTCGCCTGTCTCGACCAGAGCGAAACGCTGTCCGTGAACACCCCGGCCCAACTGGACGCCGTGGCCGCAGCACTGGCCGGTCGGCCCCGCCCGCACTGAACCCTCCCCGGCTTGAAGAACCGGCGCACCCCCGTCACAGTGACAGGCCGATACCAGCGTCCGCCCCCGACCGCAGGCTTTCCCCATGAACGACCTCAAGATCTTCGGCGGTCCGGCCAACATGCCGCTCACGCAGGACATCTGCCGCTACCTGAACCTCCCCATGGGCAAGATCTCGATGGGGCGATTCCCCGACGGCGAGATCTCCTGCAAGATCGACGAGGACGTCCGCGGCCGCGACGTCTTCATCGTGCAGCCCACCTGCCCGCCGGTGAACGAAAACCTGATGGAGCTGCTCGTCATGATCGACAGCTTCAAGCGGGCGAGCTCTTATCGGCTCACCGCCGTGATCCCCTACTTCGGCTACGCCCGCCAGGATCGCAAGGACGCCGGACGGGTGCCGATCACAGCCAAACTCGTTGCCAACCTGATCACGCGGGCCGGCGCCGACCGCGTGCTGGCCATGGACCTGCACGCCGCCCAGATCCAGGGCTTTTTCGACGTGCCCGTGGACCATCTCTACGCGGCTCCCGTGCTCAACAACCACCTGCAGTCGATGGACCTGCCACACGACGAACTGGTGGTCGTCAGCGCCGACGCCGGAGGCATCAAGCGGGCCGTCGGGCATGCCGGCCACCTCAACGTGCCGCTGGCGATCGTCGACAAACGGCGGCTTTCCGCCGACACGACCAAGAGCACGAATGTCATCGGTGCCGACGTGGCGGGGAAAATCGCCCTGATGTTCGACGACATGATCAGCACGGCCGGCTCGATCTGTTCGGCGGCCGAAGTGGTTCATCGGCATGGCGCAAAGGCCATCTATGCCGCCGCCACCCACGGACTGCTCGTCGGCCCCGCGATCGAGCGGCTCAAGGCGGCACCGTTCGCCGGCATCATCATCACCGATTCGATCCCGCTGCCGCCGGAGAAATCGCTCCCCAACATTACCGTGCTCTCAGTCGCCAGCCTGCTGGGCCAGGCGATCAAGCGGATCCACCGCAATGAGTCGGTCAGCATGATGTTTCAGTAGCGGGCCGGCCGTGGCCCGGCACACGCCCAGTCGGCAACTCAGGCTCGGCAGCCAGAAATGCTGTCGGCAGCCCTGCTTTTGCCCGCAAAACACCGCTATCGCGGGAGAGAGTGAACTCGGCTTGCGGAACGGCGGCCGCATGGCAAAATGGCACGCTTCCCAAGAGGAGTTTTCATGAGCGATTCTGTTGAAGTCAAGCTTCGTACCGTGAAGGGCAGCCGAGCGAGCCGCAAATTGCGCCGCGAAGGCCTTGTGCCGGCCATTCTGTATGGCCACGGCGAGAAATGTATCGACCTCGTTGCCACCCGCGAGGCCGTTCAGGCTGCGGTCCGCCACGGGAGCCGGATCGTTGAACTGAAGGGGGCGGTGAAGACCGGTGCCCTGATTCGCGAACTGCAGTGGGACACATACGGCGTCGAACCGGTCCACATCGATTTCCTGCGTGTCAGCGCGAGCGACCGCGTGAAGGTCAAGGTGCCCATCGACATGAAGGGCGAATGCCCGGGCCATCGGGCCGGAGGCGTCGTCAGCCTGATTCTTCACGAAATCGAGCTTGAATGCACGGCTGACGCCGTGCCTGAGAAGATTCATGTCGCTGTCGGCAAACTCAACATCGGCGGTGTGATCAAGGTGCACGATCTGGAACTGCCGGCCGGGGCCAAGTCCTTGGTCGACGGTGACGATGCGGTCGTGACCTGCACGGTCGCCGTCGAGAAGGGCGAAGACGCGGCCCTGGCGGGCGTTGAACCCGAACTGATTGGCCGCAAGCCGACCGAGGAAGGAGAGGCCGAAACGGGCAAGTCTTGATGGCATGCGGCTTGAACCGCGGCCGATGCTTCCCGGCAACCACACGTGAAACTCTTGGTTGGCCTTGGCAACCCGGGACGCGGCTACGAAGGCACTCGCCACAACGTCGGCTTCGACGTGCTGCAAATCCTCGCCCGGCGGGCCGGTTCCCCCGTTCAACGTGCTCGTTTTCAGGGCGAAACGGCCCAGGCCACGCTGCGAGGGTGCCCGGTGCTATTGCTCTGGCCTCTGACGTGGATGAATCTCAGTGGTACAAGCGTTCTGGCCGCCCGCGACTTCTACAAAATTGATGATCAAGACATTCTTGTGATCTGTGATGACTTCCAACTCTCGACCGATACGATCCGACTCCGCCCGAGCGGTTCAGCCGGCGGCCAAAACGGCCTCGCTGACGTGCTTGTACGACTGGGCGGCACGGCGATCCCCCGGCTCCGGGTCGGCATCGGTCCGATGCCTGCCGGCTGGAAATCAGCCGATTTTGTCCTCGGAAAGTTTGCCAAGTCGGAGCGGGAAGCCGTGGATGCTCTGTTGGAAAAAGCCGCTGACGCCGCGGAGGAGTGGTTGGCACTGGGCATCCAGGCGGCCATGAACCGGTACAACTAGCGGCGGTCAACCGTCGGCGATGGCCCGATGCTTTCCTGATCATTGCTCCGACACCATCAATGCTTTCAAACTCTTTCTTGAATCTGACCACTTCCGTTGATCGCCCCCCCTTCGATACGAACACACGCCACTTTCCAAAACTCTAAGTCCCAACACGTATCCACGACCTTTTGGAGTCCATGTCATGCCGGTGTATGAGGGAATGTTTATCCTCGATCCTTCGAAATACTCCCGCGATCCCGCGGGCTCGGCCCAACAGGTGGCCGATATGATCACGCAGCACGGCGGCACGATCCTTGCGGCTCGGCTGTGGGACGAACGCAAACTGGCCTACCCGATCAACGGCCACAAGAAGGGCGTTTACTGGCTGACCTATTTCGAGATGGATGGCAGCGGCCTGTCGCCGCTCGAGCGTCAGTGCGAGATCACCGACGACATCATTCGGAAACTCGTCCTGTGGGTCGACCCACGGATTTCGGATGCACTTGTGCAACATGCTCTGGCGGGTGAAGTCGTGCGGCGTCCGGCACCGGCCGTCGCTGCGGGACCGACCGCTGACGCTGTGGCCGCTGCCGCCGGGACCGACCACGGAGAGTGAACAGAGCGGGATTGGGTCTGGCCCGCTTGCGACCTTTGGTTTCCAACATCTCGGCCGCTTGCAATGACAGCAGGCAAAAGCTATTCTGCCAGCAGCATTGTACAGCCGTTCAGTAACGAAGGACACCACAGGCAAAGGAGACGTGCGTCATGGCGAGCTTTAATAAAGTGATTCTGCTTGGCAACGTGACCCGGGACCCAGAACTCCGCTACATCGCCAATGGGACGGCGGTCACGGATATCGGTTTGGCCGTGAATGACCGTCGAAAGACGGCCACGGGTGAATGGGTCGAGGAGACGACCTTCGTCGATGTCACGCTCTGGGGGCGTACCGCCGAGATTGCCGGCGAATATGTCACCAAGGGCTCGCCGCTCCTAATCGATGGCCGGCTCAAACTCGACACGTGGGAAAAAGACGGCAAGAAAAACTCGAAACTCCGCGTTGTGTGCGACCGGATGCAACTGCTTGGTGCTCGCTCTGGTGAGGCCCGCTCAGGTGAGGCCCGCTCAGGTGATGCCCCGCGGGGCAGAGCCCGTCCGGCCAGCCCAGGCCGCAGTGGCCCGACGGCCGCGGGCGGCGATGAATACGACCAAAGCGGCGGGTATGATATTGGTGGCGGCATTGATCACACACACGATTCAAGCGACCATCAGCGTGGCGATATCGGCGCGGGTGCCGGTGCCGACCATAGTGGCGGTGGTGATGATGACATTCCGTTCTGAATCAGGTCTGAATCAGGGCTTCATCGCGAAGCCCATGCGCGAAGCCCTTGCTTGAAGCCCATGCTTTTGAACCCTCGCCCTGCTTTCACCTGCTGCCCCGTCTCGAGCCTTCACCGGTAGCTCCGATCACACGATAATCAACCACACCCAGCCACACTTTTTGCAGGAGTCTGATCATGCCCGTTCGAGATCTGCCGACCGTCCGTCTTGCCGCCGCTTCGCGGCTTCCCAAGGGGAAGCGGGGCGGGATTGAATTGCTGCTGGTTCACAACGTCGAGCACCTCGGCAAGCAGGGCGAAGTGGTCGAGGTCAAACGCGGCTTCGCCTACAACTACCTGATACCGCAGGGGCTGGCGACGGTTGCTACCGAGCATCACAAGCGGATGGTCGAAAAGCACAGGGCCAAACTCGAGGAGATCGCCCGCGAGCGGCTGGCAGGACTTCGCAGTGTGCTCGCCGAACTTGTGCGGACGAGCGTTACGATCGAGGCCAATGCCAACGACGAAGGCCACCTTTACGGTTCGGTGGGAGCGCCGGAGATTTCCCGATCGCTCAAGCAGCAGGATCTGATGGTCACTGCCGACCAGATCATTCTGCAGGGTCCGCTCAAGGAAGTCGGTCTGTATACCGTTCGCGTTCGGCTCGCGGCCGAAGTGGAAGGCGATCTGAAGGTCTGGGTGGTGCCGTCGAGCAGCGAGAGCACCGCGAAGTAATTCGTCGGGGCTCTTCCGCTGGATGTGGCTGCCGTCAGACATGTCGTCAGACCTGTTGTTTGGAGGCCGTTTGCTGTCGCTAGGCCAGTTGTTCTTTGGCCAGTTGTTCTTTGGCCAGATGTTTTTTGGCCAGCTCTTCTTTGGCCAGCTCCAGGGAGGCTGTTGTATGGCTGCATCGCGCGACGCCGCGGCACGGGATTCGTCACGCCGCGACTCTTCCGGCAAAAATAACTCTGGGCAGCGGCCGTCTGACAGGCGTCGACGGAACGACGATGCTGGGGGCGGCCGGCAGGAGCCTGTCGCGGCGCTTGAATCCCGGGAACGGCCGGCCAACGTCGATGCCGAACGGGCAGTGCTGGGCAGCATCCTGCTGAAGCCCGATGTCTGCGACGATATCGCCCTGATTGTCCGGCCGGATGACTTCGCCGACGAGGCCCATCAGGTGCTCTACCGGCACCTGCTCGAACTGCACGACTCCGGAAAACGGATCGATATCACGATCGTGCTGGATAAGCTCCGCACGCAGGGCGATCTCGACCGCGTGGGCGGAGTGGGCTCGCTGACCGACATCGTGCAGTCGGTGCCACACGCCGCGCATGCCACCTACTACGCCCAGATCGTCCGCGACAAGGCGATGCTCCGCTCCCTAATCGACGCGAGCACCGACATTCTGCGGGACGCCTACGACGCCTCCGACGAGCCGCGGGAACTGGTGGCCCGCGCTGAGGCCAAAATCTTCCAGATCCTCGAGCACCGTAGTTCGGCGGAGGCAAGGCCGATCGAAGCAGTGTTGGAGGAGGTGATGATCCGCATGGACGCGCGGATGAAGCACGAGCATGCGATGGGGGGCGTGGAGACGGGCTTCACGGAACTCGACTCGCTCTGTGGAGGCCTCCACAACTCGGAGCTGATCATTCTGGCCGCCCGCCCCAGTATGGGAAAAACGGCCTTCGCGATGAACATCGCCGAGCACGTTGCCATCGGGGCCAAGCAGCCCGCCCTGTTTGTGAGCCTCGAAATGGCCTGCCTTGAACTGGCGGACCGGTTGCTCTGTTCATCCGCCCAGGTGAACGGCCACCGGCTCCGGAACGGCACTATTTCTCAGGAAGACCGTCGCCGGCTGGTGCAGAAATCGGCCGAGATCAGCTCCTCGCCACTCTATATCGACGACACCCCCGGCCGCACGCTGACCGAGATCGCCGCCGTGGCCCGCAGGCTCAAAAGGAAACAGGGGCTCTCGCTGATCGTGATCGACTACCTCCAGCTCATCGAGCCGGATAATCCGAGAGACCCCCGGCAGGAGCAGGTGGCGAAAATCGCCCGCCGTCTCAAGACGATGTCTCGCGAACTCGACATTCCGGTGCTCTGCCTTGCGCAGCTCAACCGCCAGGCGGAGCAATCAAGAGACAACCGGCCCCGGCTCAACCATCTTCGGGAATCAGGGGCCATCGAGCAGGATGCCGACGTGGTGATGTTCGTGCACCGCGAGGAGTATTATCAGACGACTGACGAAGACCGGGAGCGGGTGAAGGGACAGGCGGAGATCATCATCGCCAAGCAGCGGAATGGTCCGATCGGCGACATCAAACTCCTCTGGCAGCACGACTTCACCCGGTTCGTCAACCTCGAGCACAGGCAGTACGACGAGTTCGAACAGTTCTCGTCGTTCTGACCGCCCGCAGGGTCACCCCCCACGGCCAGGGAACAGAAGCTCCCCCTCCCCTCCCGTGGCGGCAAGTTTTTAACTTGTCCGAAGACCCGACACCGATTCCGCAAGTTACAAACTCGCGGCCACAAAGCCCCGGCACCGACTCCGCAAGTTACAAACTCGCGGCCACAAAGCCCCGGCACCGATTCCGCCATTTACAAACTCGTGGACACATAGCTCTGGCGCGCATCCTTCCGCGCACCCCGGCAGACTACGCCGATTTTCGGTGGGCAGCGGAACGGTCGGTGCCGGGCAGAACATCAAGCTCCGCGCCGTCGTTCTCGCCGCGTTCGAGCCGCTCCCAACCGATCGCACCCATGGCGGCGTTGTCGGTGCACAACTCCCGGGGCGGGATGAGCACCTCGATGCCACGCCTTCTCCCCAGCCGCTCCACCGATTCACGCAGGAGCGTGTTGGCCGTCACGCCGCCGCCGATCGCGAGCAGACGGCAGCCGGTGCGTTCGATGGCCAGCTCCAGCTTTGCCAGAATCGAATCGATCGCAGCCTGCTGAAACGACGCGGCGAGGTCGGCGAGGGCCTGCCCCTGCGGCGGCGGAAGATCAGCCGGCGATCCCGGCGGCTGCACCAGATAACGCAGCGCCGTCTTCAGACCGCTGAAGCTGAGGTCGAGCCGATCGCGGTCGTTCATCAGCGGCCGCGGCAGCCGATGCGCCTTTGGATTGCCGCCGACGGCGGCGGCCTCGATCCGTGGCCCACCCGGATAGCCGAGCCCCAGCACGCTCGCGGCCTTATCGAAGGCTTCTCCCGCCGCGTCGTCGATCGTGCCGCCCAGCCGCTCCAGATCGGTCGGCCCGCGGACGAGAAACAGCGACGTATGCCCACCGCTGGCCACGAGCCCGACGCATGGGTAACGCATCCGTTCGCCGTGCGCGAGCCGGCAGGCGTAGAGATGGGCAGCGACGTGGTCATAGCCCACGATGGGAATATCGAGGGCGGCCGCGATCGCTTTGCCAGCCGTCAGGCCCACCAGCAGCGAGCCGACGAGCCCCGGCCTCACCGCGACGGCCACGGCAGCGAGGTCGGCCCGTTTCACGCCCGCCCGCACGACCGCCTCGTCGATCACGGGGATGATCCGTTCGACGTGGGCCCGTGACGCCAACTCCGGCACGACGCCGCGCCACCGCGCATGGAGCAGTTCCTGACTGGCGACGACGCTCGACAGCACCGTGCGATCACGCGTGATGATCGCGGCAGCGGTCTCGTCGCAGGTGGTCTCGATGGCAAGCAGTGGCATGGCTAAAAGTCATACCACATCCCGATACCGCAGCGGTTTTGGTTGTAGAATACGAACTCATACTGCGGGTCGGAGCCATTGAGGTATTCGAAGCCAACCCGCATGAGCCGCTCGCTGCGTCGGCCACGCCAGGCCCAGCCGGTCTGCACGCAGACATTGCCCCCCCAGTTGAGCTCCTGACGCGACATCCCGTTGATCGCGAAGAAGGGGGCACCACGTGGGCCGGTTGGCCTCGCCTGGATAAGCTCCACACCGGCCTGAAACTCCCACGGTTCCGAGCCGCCGCTGTTGTTGAAGGAATAGCCCACGTCACCGTAGATCCGCATCCAGTCGAGCAGGTAGTAGGAATTGCCCCACACCATCGCATCGCGTAGGTAATTGACCCGCGGAAAGGACTGATGCTTGAGCATCGACTCGTCACCGAGGTGGGCGCTCAGGTGGTAGTAGGCGAGCTTCGTCTGCCAGCGACCGATGCCGAAGACGAGCGGGATGCCGAATCGATAGTCAGAAGACCGGAGGTCGACTTCGTCCTGCTGATCGAGCCGGACGAACGCAGCGCCCTCGACCTGCAGTTCGATGCCCTGCGGATGGAGCACGGGATCGGATCCATAGCGGAGCAGCGACACCCGGGCGCCGGCCGTCATGTCCCACATCCAGCCGTTCTTGATGGCTGGATCAAAAGGATCGGGCGCCGTGTCGTCGTACCAGACGGTGGCAAGTCGCGGCTCTTTTGGACCCGCGAGATAGCTTGTATAGATCAGGTTGTTGGGCATGATCTGCCATGACCACGGCCGCGGCGCCCAGAGATCGACGAACTCTTCCGGAAAACCAGCACCGGGCACGAGTTCGTATTCTGCACCACCCTGCATGTCTTCGTAGGTCATATCGAGCACGACCGGTCCACTCGGCCGCATCGGTGCCATGGGCTGAAACGGTTGCTGGCTGCCCGGCTGAACTCCCGGCTGAACTCCCGGAACAGACTCCTGCAACGGCGCAGGAATGGAATACAGGTCTGAGTCAGCGCCCGATTGCGCCGCGGCCGACGCTGCCAACAGGGTCGTCGCCACCATCGCCATCATTAACAGGATCGGCGCCAACAAGACCGGCGCCAACAAGACCGGCGCCAACAAGACCGGCGCCAACAAGACCGGCACAGAGGCCACCACGAAAGCCGTCACGCCACGCCGCAGCACCGCACCCGGACGGGTATCGCCCCGCGAAACCTCCGGCGGTGTGTGGTGGTCGATCGGCATGCAGGCTACAGCGTGGGAAAGAGCAACAGGCGGCGCGAAACCCGACAACCCTCCGAGGGTTGCAGTCCATGGCCACCACTGCGACACTCTATTGCCTCGCGGGTGGTAGCCCCAGATTGATCGGCAGCGCGACAGCGGTTGCGCCAGCGTAGGAATTGCCCCGGAACGACTTGCTGCACCGCGGCAGCGGCCGGACCTGCCGACGGGGAAAACGGGGCAAAACCGCGAGTTTCTGAAACTCCCAGCCATCGCCACTTCACACCACAACCACCATGACGCAGCCACAGCCATCCCCCCAGAATGAACCGCCCGTCGCTGATGCCGCCGCCGATGCGATTGCCGCCGCCATCGGCCGCATCCCGAGCGGTCTGTTTGTCGTCACCTGGCGGGCCAAGGAGCAGCCAGAGGATTCCGCCGCCACCGACCGCGGCATGCTCGCAAGCTGGATCATGCAGGGCGGGTTTGCACCGCCGTTGATCACCATCGCGGTTGGCACCTCGAGGGATCTGCTCACTGCGATCGATCAGTGCAGCCCCTTCGTGGTCAACGTGCTGGGAGAGTCGCAGCGGCCGCTGGTATCACGCTTCGGTCGCCCGGCCAGCCCGGGAGACAACCTGTTCGATGGTCTCCGCATCGAACACACCACCACTGGCAACGCCGTGCTCGCCGACGCGATCGCGTGGCTCGAATGCCAGGCCGTATCGCAGACCGGTGGGGGCGGCGGCCAGACCGGCGACCATGTCATCATCCTCGCCCGCGTGCTCGCGGCCGGCACCGGCCCGGAGGAACAGCCACTGGTGCATGTGCGGAGGAATGGACTACGCTATTGACCGCGTCACAACCGCCATTCCTAAGCGGTGCTAAGAAATGGCCTGTGGGGCACTTTCGTCTCAACGAATCTGGTGTTCTGTCGCGTTCATGATTCTGGAGCTTGACCATGCGAAACCGACCCTCGCCCCTTCGTCGCCGTGACTGCATCGCGGTCTTGCTCTGCACCTGCCTTGCCCTCTCGGGCTGCTCCGAGCAGCGTGCCACCAACGCCACCCCAACGGCGGCGGGCACTGCGTCAGGGACGGGCGGCGGCGGTTCGTCCAGTCCCCGGCGGCTGATCTTCATCACCAACGGTGATGATCCCTTCTGGGATGCCTGCAACGCCGGCCTCGTCGAGGGTGCCAAGCGATTCGGCATCGAGTCACAGGGGCTCCGCGTTGTGATGGAGAAGAACAACGGCACGGCACAGGGGCAGATCGAAAAACTGCGACAGCTCGGCAGCCAGTCCGACGTTGCCGGCGTGGCCATCTCGGTGATCCAGGCGGAGAACGCCGCCATCGTGGAGGAAATGAAAAACCTCGCCGCGAAGGGGGTGAAGGTGATCACGGTCGACGGCGACGTGAACCGGGAGACCTTTCGCGATGCTCGGCCGTTTTTCATCGGCACCGACAACGTCGAGGGGGGCCGGTTGCTCGGCACGACCGCTCGCCGGCTGCTCGAGAGCCGCGGCAAGACCTCCGGTGGCTACGTGCAGTTCGCGGGCTTTACCGACAACGACAACGC
>JBIIFB010000176.1:0-7380 GCA_044237545.1 Pirellulales bacterium | reverse complement strand
GCGGCTCACCTACCGGATGGGCGGCTCGCGGCGTCGCAATGTGCCTGATCAGATGGAGCAACCGATGATGCGCAACGAGCACGTTGTGCGGGCGCACCAGGCACCGGTGCAGGCGATCAACGAGAAGACCGGCACACCGTTCGAGATATTCCACGTCAACAACTCGACGTCCAATCTGCCGGCGGGCACTGGCACATGGGAGGATCCGTTTACAACGCTTGAGCAGGCGCAAAACAATATAGATGGCAGTATCGTGTTTGTTTCAGTCGGACAAAGCGCAACCAGTCCCTATGAAACCCCGGTGGGAGGCTATGAGTTCCAGGCCGATAACCAGTATCTGGTCGGCGAAGGCACATCGCTGCGGTTAAATACCGCCAACTGCGGCGAGGTGGCGTTGTGGGCCAATTCGGCGTCGACGATCTATCCGGTCATCACGAATCCGGTCGGCCCAGCGGTCGTCTTGACTAACGGCGCCTCGACCGGGGCGACGGTCGATCATATTCAGATCACGGGTTCGCCGGTGGGGATCACCGACGGGCCGGGGCTGCCGACGGATGGCATCGCCACCGTCAACGACGTGCGGATTTACGGGAATGGCCCTGGCCAACGGGGCGTTGAAATCATCGACGACGCAGGCAACAGTGGCACGTTCAACTTCTCGAAGATGAACATGCAGAATCTAACCAACGACGGGTTCGTGGTCGACACTACAGACGGTGGCAATCCGAACGTCAACCTCTCAAACTCGACCATCAACAACACCACCGGCTCGGGCGTGGTCGTCGCCAACCTCAACGATACCGGCCGCATGCGAGTCGTGGGCAGCACGATCACCCAATCGTCACAGGCGGGCGTATATGTCGGCAACGGCAACGCCTACATCGGCACGAGTTCGTTAAGCAAGAACGGACTGGCAGGGGTCTACGTTCAGGACAACGATCCGACCATTACCGCTCCGCCTCCGGGCGTATCAACGGTGCAGGTGACGAACTCCACCTTTGGGGAAAACTCGGTTGGCATCTGGGGCATCGCCAACTCGGGAACAACGAACATGACGATTACCAACAATATCATCACCACGAATTCGTCACCGGTGGGTGCCAATGGTGTGATTCTGGCGGTAGGAAGTTTGACCGGAAGTGGCACCACAGGCGTGCTCAATGGCGCGGTCATCGGCAACTCAATCACGCCCGTTATCGCTACGACGACCGTTGATACCTTCACGACGACGACGACGACGACGACCGGCACCACTACCGGCACGGGATCCACTACAACGTACAGCTCGATTGGCAATATCCTGCTGACAACGGCCGGCACACCGATTTTCAGCGGTACGACAACCGGAGATGTGACCGGCTTCACCTCCTACGGCACGCTCAACATCAAGGCGGCCGACCAGCCCCAACTCCAGAGCATGAACCGAAACGCCGGCGTGGCCCTGCTGCCGGTGCCAGTGCAATCTGGTTCGTCGCAGTACTACGTCATCCCGCCGCCCCCTACGTTCGACGCCTCGCTCGTGGTGCCGCTGCCGAATCCGTGATGGCCGTACGCAGGCCCGCCCGCCTCGCGGCGGAAGGCTGCGGGATGAGGTTGGCCCATCCCAAAGTCGTCGGACCAGCTGCATCGGTCAGCGTCTCTTCTTACGGGTGACCCTGCGACTTGAAAGCCGCTGACTGTGCCATGGCTGGCTGGCGGTGGCGTGATTGATGCGACCCGATTTCTAGACCCGCAACTTGGGCGAACCAGCCTACGCCGAAGTGCGTAAAGACCGGCAGCACGGGCATGGTCTTGCCGGGCCGCATCCCTCGAAATCGAGGGTGTGACTGGAAAACCATCCCATTTGTGGCCCTTGGCCGAATTGTTGGGTAGCATAACCCCCTGATAGGCTGGGCGTGGTCGTGAGAGTGGCCCACCCCAAGGGGCATGTCAAAGAGGAACTGCGATGAACATCTGGCAGCGACCGGGCGGCGTTAGTACCGACAAGCGTCCAACGAAACGGTCTAGCCCGAGATTCCTTCTGGAGACGCTCGAGCCGAGGCTCTGCATGGCCGTCGCCGTGCCACAGTTTCCCAGGGTTTCGCTGGCGGGACCGGGCCAGGTCGTGGACCGAGGCTCCGACGCGACGTTCACGGTTCGCCTGTCGGCCGCGCCGGGCGCGGGAAAGACAGTGGGAATCAACTTCACTACCATCAACGGCGGTGCCCGAGCCGGCGTGCAGTACACCCCCACGAGTGGCCAACTCACATTTACGGGGCTGGAAAAAGAGAAGACGATCGTCGTGCCGACGATCCCCAACTCGCCGAACCCGACGGGTAAGCCCGACCGTTTCTCGGTACAGCTCAGCAAGGCCGTGGGGCTCAAGGTAGTGTCGTCGAAAGCCTCCGCGATGATCGTCGCTATTAAGCCGGGCATCACGGTGTCGGACGTGGCCGTGCCGGAGGGCAACAGCGGCATGAGTAATGCGGTGTTTGAAGTCCGGCTAACGAAGTCGCCTTCGAAGACTGTCACCGTCCGTTATGCCACCGTCAACGACTCGGCCACCACGACCAGCAACGACTATGTCGCTAGGACTGGCACACTTTCGTTCCTGCCGGGCGAGATGGTGAAGACGGTGTCAGTCCCTGTGGTGGGCAACGCCGCGCCGGAGCCCGACAAGACGTTCACGCTGAAGCTGTCAGAATCCAAAAACGCCCCGATCGTGAAGAGCTTCGGGACCGGCTTCATTCTCAACGACGATGGCGATGTCGGCGACGACACGCTCGTCAAGCCTGAAACGGTGCTCGTCGGGGATGCGGGGAATCCGGCGGACTCTACCACGAAACTCGGGGCCGTCGCTTACACCTACAAAATCGGGAAATCCGAGCAGACGGTGGGTGACTATGTGAAATTTCTGAACGCTGTTGCCAAAACCGACCCATATCGATTGTTCGATCCGATCATGGCGATCACGAGGACCGGCTCCGCGGGTTCCTACCAGTATGCCCCGAAGTCTTCCCCGGAACTGCCCATCGAGGGGGTCACGTGGTTGAACGTGGTGCGGTTTGCCAACTGGATGAACAATGGGCAGGGCACAGCGAGTACGGAGACTGGCGCTTATGAACTGAACCATGGTCAGATCACCTCGATTGCCGACAAGACAGCGGTCACGGTCGGCAAGCCGAAGGTAAATATCGGCGATGCCGTCGTGCTCACGTCCAAGGACAATGAAGTCTCCTACCACACGGTCACATCCGTCTCCGACACTTATTTCACGGCCGATTTTACGACCAGCCAATCGGGCTTCGTTGGCTGGGACTACGTTTCCGTGCCACCCACGCACACCCCGAATGCAAACTGCTGGATTCCGTCACGGGACGAGTGGTACAAGGCGGCGTATTACGATCCTTCCGCCATTGGGTTGACAGATCGCTACTGGCGGTTTGCGACCCGGTCGGACACCACTCCGAAAAACCTGCTCGACGGTGCTGTGAGCCGGGCGAATGTTTACAGCAATGCACCGACAGTTGTCGGCAGTTACATCGGAAGTGCCAGCTACTACGGCACGCTCGATCAGACGGGAAATGTAGCGGAATTTGTTGAGACGGTCGCCTCCAGCGGCGACGCCGACACACGGAGCTTCTTTGCGGAAAACTACTTCCGTGACCAATCCAACATTTTCGACATCCCATCCGTCAAGAAGGAGGGGTATTCGTTCAATCTGGATACCCGTTCTTTGAATTACTTTTACTCGGAAACCTCGGCGGGGTTTCGCGTAAGCCTCAACGCAGGCTTCCGCCTCGCCTATTCCGCCACCGGCGACAACGTCCGTGCCAAGCCGGCCGTGAGCGTCCAGGGCGCTGCCGTGAATGTCGGCACCACTGGGATGGTGTCGCTCAACTTCAACGTGACGCTCTCGGGCCCATCGAACAAGGCCGTGCTCGTCCGCTACGCCACTGCCGATGGCTCGGCGACCAGCGGCAACAACGACTACGTTCCGCAGAGCGGCTATCTGATCTTCGCCCCGGGCCAGACGCAGAAGCGGGTGAGCGTGTCCGCTGTCGGCCGCCCAGGGCTGACGGGCGACAAGACGTTCAACCTCGTGCTGTCGGAACCGGTCAACGCCACCCTCCGTGCAGCCGTCGGCACCGGCACGATCCGGCCCTGATGCCGTTTCCCAAGTGACCCGTGGCGTTATGAGCTGCACTCGCCTGAAGCTGTGTCAGGCTTCGGGAAGCACGACGCCCTGCCCGACGGCCAGTGGGTGTCCCGCGCCGCTTGCCCGTCGTGTGTTAAGCGCCAGCCGATAGAACGTGCCCCAGGCCCTCGCGTCGACGTCCCCCCGCATCCCGCGGCTCCGCCTCGCCTCGAACACGTCGCGGAAATGTTCCGTCACCATGCCAGTGCGGCTGTCCCGCGTCGGTACCACGCACCGCCGGCAGACGTTTGTGGCAATGAAATGCGCGTCGCCAATCGAAAACTCCCGCGGTTCAGGCGGCGGCAGGTCGGCATACGGATCGACGGGAAGGTTGGGCGGCAGAGCCAAGAGCGACGGCTGCAGCGCCGGCCGCGCAAGGCTCGCCAGCGTGTCTTCCCAGAAGGCATCGCAGCCTCCAAGCTCGAGGTTCACCCGAAACCGCCGCCGCGATTCAGCAAGGTCGAAGCCAATCCAGCGGGCCACTTCAGCAAGCGTCGCCGTCGAAACGAGCGTCGGCCCCGCCGCATCGCGGTCGTCGGGAAAGCCGCCGGCGACACGCTCCTGCAACAAGACGCCTTCGCCAAACGCCTCCGAGAGCCACTCGCATGGCCCCCCCTGCCCCGGCACCAGATGAAACGAATCACGGACTGCGTGACCGCCTGAGCGTTGACCACCGGGGTATCGAGCCAGGCCCCGCAGCCGGTCGAGATCAGCCGCGGGCAACGCCCTCGCCGCGATCGCCGCCGGATCGATCCAGAGCGTGACCAGCCGTTCGTCGAGGGCGAATTCCGCCCGGATCGCATGCAACAGGGCCGAACGCTTGGCGTTGATCACACGGCCATCCATGTCGACCAGCCGCCAGCGGCGGTCGTGCTCTAGGGCGGCTGACTCCAGCACATTGCATGCTTCGAGATCGAGCCCATCGAGGCTCTTCACAGGATAGACCGTGATCCGATCGAGCGTGGGCATGGGGAGCATGGTACCACCAGAAACAACCGTTCATGCAAGCCCGGAGCGTCAGCGATTGTGTGGGCAAGACCATCGATGAGGCATCGCCATGGGTGGCATCCGATCCCCCGGCTCCCGCCGGGGGCTTGTATGGGATTCGCGTGGCGATTGTGTCGGCACGACCATCGACGGGGCATCGCCATGTGTGGCATCCGATCCCCGGCTCACGCCGAGGGCTTGTATGGGAATCGCGTGAGCGATTGTGTCGGCACGACCATCGACGAGGCATCGCCATGGGTGGCATCCGATCCCCCGGCTCACGCCGAGGGCTTGTATGGGATTCGCGTGGCGATTGTGTAGGCACGACCGTCAATCCCGGTACGGATCACATCTTGAAATTGAAGGTTTGCCAGAGGGGCCGCAAGAGCCACTGGCCCGCTGTGCGGCTGCCAACCTTGATGCGTGCCTTGCCTCCCATGACATGCGGATCGAAGGTGGTGCGATGATAGCCTGTCATGGCCTGTCATGGCCTGTCATGGTTTGGCTTAGGATTGGCGCGGGAAAGTTACGCGTTTCAGTCGATCCGATCAGACTCCTTCGGTGCTGCATCCGGAACGGCCGCTAGGTAGCGGTCAAAATCCTCGCGTCGTCCCGCCGCGGCCTCACGCTTGAGATAAGCGGTGGTCAGCACGACGGCCAGCTTTTCCCCCGCAGCAGTCGCCAGAAACTGACTAAGAGAATACCCCTCCTGCACCGCCAATGCCTCGATGCTGCGCTTGAGCGACTCAGGAATCTCGACCAGGACGGTACTCATGAACTGCCTCGAAGGAGCCGAAGGAAATCGCCAGGGGTCATGCACTCGATTCCAAATTGATCCGCACCCGCAAAGTCGCGAACGTTGTGCGTCACGATGATGCGGCACTGGGCCGCGACCGCGAGTTCCAAGATCATGTCGTCATCTGCGTCGGGGAGGAACGGCCGCCACAAAAAGTATATCTCCTGCAGGTGAGCCTGGCTGGCGGTATACCGCAGAAAACCAAGGGTTGTTTCCGGTGGTATGCCCGGAATCGCGTGTTCCGGCCGCATCAAAGCGTCACACCATTCGGCGTAGAGGGCCACCGACAGGCAGAGTTGGAACGCTCCCGTCGGGATCGCGTTGACGAGCTTGAAACTGGCGCCATGCCAGGAGGCCCGGGGCATGTTCAGCGATGAGGCGTCGCGATGCGTAGCATCCGATCCCATCGCTTACGCTCCGGGCTTGTATGGGAATCGCGTGAGCGATTGTGTCGGCACCAACCGTCAATCCCGGCACGGATCACATCTTGAAATTGAAGGTCTGCCAGAGGAGCCGCAGGAGCCACTGGCCCACTGTGCGGCTGCCCACCTTGATGCGTGCCGTGCCCCGCATGCCGGGCGTCAAGACACCGTCTGGATCTTCAAGCGACGTCATCACCTCATAGCTCGTCGAGATCGGCAGCTCACGGCCCGATTCGTCTGTTTTCGTCGGCACCTGGCCCCCAGCCTTCACGCTGAGCCGCTCCGAGCCAGTCTCGATGTGGGTCTCCGCCAGTTCCTCAATGGTGCCCTTGAACGTCCGCCAGGCGAACGCGTCGAGCTTGAGATCCACCGGCTGGCCACGGCTGATAAACTCCACCTCCGACTGGTCCACCACCATCACCCCCTCGAACCGCTCGGCATCACCCACCATGCACAACACCGTTCCCTCGGTGTAGGTCGCCCCCAGATTCTTGTCGTCGAGCGCACTGCCCGACCAGCCGGGCAGCTTGCCCGCAGCCGTCGCCTCCTTCGAGGGGGGCACGCTCATCGGCGGCAGGACGATGCCGCTGCGGGGGGCTGTCAGCACAAGCTCCGCACGATCCTTCCGCTTCTTCGACAGCTGGTCCTCGACGCTCTTGAGCGACTCCTCCACCGTGCCGATCTCGAGCCCCGCGGCCGGATCGGTGAACCGCTCCCGCTGGAGACTGTTGAGCCGGGCCCGCGACTGCGAGGCCTTCCCCTCCAGATCGGCCATCGCGAGGTCGAGGTCGATGCTCGACAGCCGGGCCAGCGGCTGCCCCTTCGTGACGATAGCGCCGGTCTTCACCTCCAGGCTCTCGAGCCGCCCGGCCACCGTGACATAGACCAATTCCTCCCCCCGGGGCCGCAGCTCGGCGGCACACCAGACCCGCTGGGGCAATGGAATCAGGGCGATCGCCGCCAGCACCGTCGTCGCCACGATGCCCGACACGGTCACA
>JBIIFB010000036.1:0-23745 GCA_044237545.1 Pirellulales bacterium | reverse complement strand
TGCCATCCATGAAGTTGAAGGCGTTGGTGAGTCCGACGATCCAAAGCACCGTCAGCGGCCACGCGAGCAGTCCGAAGCGGAGCATGCCGAACGAACCCAGATCGACCCTCGTCACAGGGCCGAGCAGCACCGTCGCAGTGACCGCGGCCGCCAGATGCACGGCGAATCGGGTGCGGTTGCGGACCGACTGCACATCGTCCAGCCAGCTCACTGCGGCAATCGCCAGGGCCGGTACGATTCCCGCGGCGACCCGCGGCAGTTCCTCCGGCCGCAGGATCACGATCACGACCGCCGTCGCGACGACCACGGCGATGATCGAGAGCCCACCACCCCGCGGCGTCTGCCGGGTGTGGCTGCTGCGGGCGTTGGGGGCATCGATGACGCCAAGCGCGGTCGTCCACCCGATGAGCCGGCGCGTCAGGAGCGCCGCCGCCACGAGGGCCGCGATGCACCACACCAGCCAAAGAATGATCGTCGTCATCGCTCACTCGTCCCGCGCTTCGACAATGACAGCCTCACGCATTTTTCGCGGTGGCGACCGCCTCGCAGACCTCGGCCACCACGGCCTCATCCACATGGCCGCCGATCGGTAGGGAGAGACTACGGCCGGACAGCAGTTCGGTGCCCGGGAGCGGCCGCGAGCGGTCGTGGAAATGCTCGAACGCCGTCTGCCGGTGGCAGGGAGGATCGTAGTAGGTGCGGGTCTCGATGCCGCGTTCTGCCAACGCCCGCCGCACCGTGTCGCGGGTCATCCCAAACCGGCTGGGGTCGATCGTGATCGAAAAATCCTTGTGGCTCGACAGGCCGCCCGCCATCGACTCCACAAAGCCGATGCCGGGCAAGGATTCGAGATCGCGGCGGTAGCTGGCCGCGATATGTCGACGACGCTCCGCCACGCCGTCGAGCATCTCAAGTGATGCCAACCCCACCGCCGCGCTCAGTTCGGGCATCCGGCCGTTCACGCCGGCGAAGAGGGCGTCGTACGAACCGTCGTTGCCATATTCCCTGCCGAGGCGGATGAAGTGGGCCAGGCAGTCGCAGTCGGTCGTGACGATCCCGCCCTCGCCGGCCACGAGCAGCTTGGTGGGAGACAGGCTGAACACCTGCGCCGTCGCCCCGCCCCCGACAGGCCGGCCGTGCATGCTCGCCCCGAAGCCGTGGGCCGCATCGATGATCAGTGGCAGACCGTGCTCAGCGGCCAACGCCGAGAGCCCCGCGACATCGCAGGGATTGCCAAAGTTATGGCAGGCGGAGATGGCGACCGTCCGCGGGGTGATCGCCGCCGCCACGGCCTGCGTCGTGACATTCGTCGTGCAGGGATCGACGTCGACGAACACCGGCCGCAGGTTGTTCCATACGATCGCGGCCGGCCCCGCTAGGAATGTGAAGCTGGGAATGATGACCTCGCCAAGCGGCTGGCTGCGATCGCCGCCACGCACCATGCCGAACCGCGAGAGGGGCTCCATCCCGCCGACGGCACAGCCTTCGAAAGCTCCCCGGCGGCTGCGACAGCCGCCGGCCGAGAGGTCGAGGCCCTTGTAGACGAGCATCAGGCCGATCGTGCAGCTGCTCACGGCGATGGCGTGACGGACGCCCACCCGCGCGGCGATCGCAGACTCGAGTCGGTCGATGAGCGGCCCCTTGGTGAGCCTGCCGCTGGCCAGAATTTCGGCCGCCATGGGGCCGATCGTCTCCCACGACGGCAACGCCGGCCGCACGAACGGCACGCGGATGCCCGCCGCGGCAGGATCACCGGCTGCGTGCAGTTCGGGGATGACGGTGAAGCGGCTACTTTGCATGGGCTTTCCGCGGCGGGAGCGGCGGCAGCGGCGGGAGCGGCGGGAGCGGCTGGAGCGGCTCCGGGCTATCCGTGGCATGGCTGCCATACTCGGCGACCAGTTCACCGAGCCGCAACCTTACCACCTCCGGCGGTTCGTCGAGCACGTTGGCAAGGCCGTCGATCACGGCTTCCGCCGCGGCCAGGGTGGTGGGCCGGTGCAGCGCGCAGAACACCTTCGGATGGTTCGTGGGCACCCGCTGCTCGTCCTGAAAATAGAGCTCCTCGTAGAGCTTTTCGCCGGGACGCAGTCCCGTGAACACGATTTCGATGTCGTCCTCGCCGAGCCCGGAAAGGCTGATCAGGTCGTGGGCCAGGTCGACGATCTTCACGCTCTCCCCCATGTCGAGCACGAAGATCTCACCCCCCTTCCCCATGGCCGCCGCCTGCAGGACGAGTTGCGATGCCTCGGGAATCATCATGAAGTAGCGGGCGATCTCGGGGTGGGTGATCGTGATCGGCCCGCCCAAGCGGATCTGCTCCTGGAAGATCGGCACCACGCTGCCGTTGCTGGCCAGCACGTTGCCGAACCGCACCACGAGAAATTTCGTCTGCGTCGCGGCCGACAAGGCCTGCACGTAGCGTTCCGCGATCAGCTTCGAGCAGCCCATGACGCTCGTCGGGTTGACCGCCTTGTCGGTCGAGATCATGACGAATTCCCGAACGCCGTGCCGGTCGGCCAGCCGGGCGAGAATCTGCGTGCCGATGCAGTTGTTTTTGATCGCCTCGGCTGGATTCAGCTCCATCATCGGCACGTGCTTGTGGGCCGCAGCATGGAAGATCACATCCGGCCGGTGCGTGGCCATGATCTGTTCCATCCGGGGCTCGTCGGTGATGTCGGCGATGAGTGGCTCGAACGGCGGCCGCGGGTCGTGCCGGCAGAGTTCCTGCTCGAGGAGAAACAGCGAGTTCTCTCCGCGTTCGACGAGGAGCAGTCTGTCGGGCTGGAAGCGGAGCACCTGGCGGCAGATCTCCGAACCGATCGAACCGCCCGCGCCGGTAACCATCACGGTCTGCCCCGCGATGAGTTCGCGGACCGCGGCGTTGTCGAGTTTGACGGGCTCTCGGCGGAGGAGGTCTTTGATCTCGACCGACCGCGGCTTGACGTGCGAGGGGCTTTCATGACCGGTGAGCAGTTCGTCGATGGCAGGCATGACCTTCACCTGCGCGCCGGCCTGCGTGCATGCGTCGAGCAGTCTGCGGAACCGGCTGCCGGTGAGGCTGCCCGACTGCACCAACACTTCGTCGATCCGCCGCCGTTCGACCTGCTGCCCGGCGCTGTCGATCCCGCCGAGCACCTCGAGTCCGGCCACGCGGTTGTGCAGGAGGCCGGGGTCGTCGTCGAGAAAGCCCGCCACGTAATACTGCATGTTCGTCACCGACATCAGATTGCGGGCCAGCAATTCACCCGTCTCGTTGGCACCCACGATGAGGGCCGTTCGAATCGGTTTGCTCGTAAAAATTGGCCGCAGCTCTTCGCGGATGCTTCGCCAGAGGGCCCGAATGCCGCCGATGGCCAACACCGTGCCGGCCCAGTCGAGCACGAACACGCTCCGCGGCACCCGCGTAAATGCTCCAAACCGTCCGGAGGTGAGGAGCAGCGATTCCACCGAAGTGATCACGAGCATCGAGAGCGTCGCGGCCCAGACAAGGCTCGTCAGATCGTTGAACGAGATGCGTCGCCACGACACATGGCAATGGCCGAGCCAGTAGAAGATGGCCGACTTGATCACCACCACGCCCAGGATCGTCCGCAGTGACAGGCTGACCCACGCCGGCTGCACGCTGAAATCGTGGCGGATGAAAAACGCAAACCAGAACACTACCGCAAAGATGACGGCGTGCAGGCAGAGGAGCACGACCGCCTTCTTGTTGAATCGCCG
This sequence comes from Pirellulales bacterium, assembly GCA_044237545.1. Lineage (GTDB taxonomy): Bacteria > Planctomycetota > Planctomycetia > Pirellulales > UBA1268 > CAMCQY01. The sequence continues at coordinate 20,025 of JBIIFB010000036.1, read as the reverse complement.
CAGCGGAACCGTCAGCAGGGTGATTCGATCCATCATGATGGCTTTCCGCATTCCGGCCCTGCGTGTCTGGCCGGCCGCCCGGCATGGGCGGGCCTGCCCGCGAGCCTACATCCGCTCGAGATCGACGTCTTCCAGTTCGATCGACACTCCCTGATTGACAAATCGCACCGCCACGACCAGCCGCTGCTCACCCCGACGCTTGACCACCATACCCTCCATGCCCCGCAGTGGACCGCTCCGCACGCGGACCGGCTGGCCGGGCTCGAGGCGTGCTTCGGGGGTGAGTGGCCGATCGGTGTCGATGAGTCGCTTGATATTCCGCAGGTCGGCCACGAACGCGGTGGCGTCCTGGATCGGCAGCCAGCGGGCGATGGTGTTGGTGGCCAGGGCGACCCGCCGCTGGGCGTCGTCGACGAAGGAAAACACGTAGCCAGGAAACAGCGGTACATACGAAAGCCGGGCCCGTCCGCCGGGCGACAGGAGCCGCCGCTTGACCAGCGGCGCGTAGAAGGGCAGGGCCGCTGCTTCGAGCCTCCGCATGAGGTCCTTCTCGCGGCGGGAGAGCGTGTAGAAGGCGATCCAGTCATGACCGGCATGACAGGCACGACCATCGACGGCATGTGGTGTGTCGAGCAGGTCATCGGGGAAGATGTCTCGCTGCTTGGGGAGGATTGGCATGCCTGGGGGCCTAGGGGGCTCGCGGCGTCATGGGCAGGCAGCCACGGCGCAGTCGGTCCTTCCGGGCGGCCGCGACCCGGCCCGGAAACCGCGGGGAAAGTCTCACACTCCAACATACTCGCCATCTTACGTGGACGTCCGGCTCCTGTCGCCGTTTCCGAAGAAGGCCTGACAAACGGGGCAAAGTTTTCCGGTTACCCCTGTCGATGACACGGATTGGAGCGATTGTGCCGATCGCAGGGACTATGCATGCACGCCGCAAACACCACGCATAAGGATCATCAGACGCCCGCCCTCGGGCGGCCTCGCGGACGGCTGCACACCGCCTGCGTGGCCCTGCTGATCGCCGCGACGGCGTTCTCGAACGGCTGCAGCATCTATGGCCGTCCGCAACGGGCCATGGGCCGGCAGGCCACGCTCGATGCCAACTGCCCCACCGAACCGGGCAGGATGCCGGCCAAGGAATTGGCGAAGGTAACGCTTCCCCCTTACGTGATCGAGCCCCCGGACATCCTGCTCATCGACGCGCTCCGCGTGGTCCCGAAGCCGCCGTTCCGAATCCAGTCGTTCGACACGCTGCAGGTCATCGTCGAGGGCACGCTCCTCGAACAGCCGATCAACGGCCTCTACGTGGTGGAACCGGGCGGCATGCTCGACCTCGGCCCGTCCTATGGAAAGGTGATGGTGGGCGGCCAGTCGCTCGAGGAAGCGCAGGATGCGGTCTTCCGCCACTTAAAACGGATCCTGCGCGAGCCCCAGGTCTCGCTGACGCTCGCGCAGGCGGCGGGCCAGCAGCAGATCGCCGGGGAACATCTCGTCGGCCCAGACGGCACAATCAATCTGGGAACCTACGGCTCCGTCTACATCACCGGGATGACGCTGGCGGAGGCGAAGGAGGCGATCGAGAAACAGCTCTCAACGTTCCTCGATGCCCCGCTCGTGAGCGTCGACGTGTTCAGCTACAACTCCAAGGTCTATTACGTGATCACGGAGGGGGCGGGCTTCGGCGATAACGTCGCCCGGTTTCCGGTGACGGGCAACGAGACCGTGCTCGATGCGATCGCGGGCATCAACGGACTCTCCCGCCTGTCGAGCAAGGAGATCTGGATCGCCCGCCCGGCTCCCTCGGGCGTGGGCTGCGATCAGGTGCTGCCGGTCGATATCGAGGCGATCATGAAGGGCGGCTCCACCGCCACCAATTACCAACTGCTGCCGGGCGACCGGGTGTTCATCGCCCAGGATCCGTGGATCGCCTTCGACAGCATCATCGACAAGGTCGTCGGGCCCTTCGAACGGCTCTTCGGCTTCAGTCTCCTCGGCGTCCAGACGGTCCAGACCATCAACCGGCTGCCGTACGGCTTCAATCCCAACTTCGGCGGCTTGTGCTGGGTGGCACGCGAGGTCTACGGTGCCGAGAATCCAAAGTGGCTGCTGTTCAGGGCCTGGATGTTGACCGAAGCCCCGACGTGGCTGCGTGAACTCTACGCGGCCCATGGCGAGAGTTTTGCGGCCTGGATCCACGACAAGCCCCTCGTCAAGGCCGCCGTCAAGGCCCTCATGGACCAGGCGATTGCTGGATACGGCATTGAAGACTGAAAAGAGTACGCCACGGCGTGGCGTACGATGGCAGACAGTGGTAGATTTTAAGAGTCACATTCCCGATGGAGACACCACACGATGCGATCCCTCGCTCCAAGCCAGTCACGCAGCCTCGTCTGCCGGGTCGCCACTGGGTTTTTCGCTCTTCCGGCGATGAGTCTGGCGATGAGTCTGGCGACAGGCGGCATCGCGGTCGCGCAAGGGCCGCAGGGGAATGGCAACTTGCCGTTTTCGAACATGGTTCGCCGGCCCTCGATGAGCCCCTACATGGCGCTCGGTTTCCAGGGCACCAATGCGGAAACAGGCGGAACGCTCGGCGCCATGCAGGGTCTGGTGCGGCCCCAGCAGCAGCAATACGCGCAACAGCAGATCGCTTCCCGACAGTCGCGGCAACTCAGCCAACTGCAGGGGCAGGTCAGGCAGATTCAGAGGCCGCAGGGCGGAACGACCATCGAGACGATCCGTGCCACAGGACATGCCTCAACCTACATGAACATGTCACACTTTTATCCGTCTGCCCGCTAGCAGTCTGTACAGCAGCCAGTGCGATCATCCAGCCGTATCGCCTTCGCGTGCTTCATAGCCATCTCAGTATGGTCGGCATGCTCGATCGATTCCGCGTGGTCTGCTAGGTCGGCGAGGGCGGCGTCGCCCGACGCATCCACCGCAGGCGGTGACGCGACCGACGAAGGTGACGCGACCGACCAATCAGCCGCCCCAGAGGCCGTCACCGGCCGGCCCACGATGGGCCAACTCGAGCGTCGCGACGGGCCTGACGGCGTTCCTTCGTCCCGCGACCTGATCGCAGGCCGCACCGAACTCCGCCGCCGCTTCCGTGAACCGCTCTCCCACACCAACACTGCGGCCGGTGCGAGACTGGCCGCCGAGACGATGCTCACAGCCGCGACAACCGAACGCGATCGGACCCTCAAATGGCTGATGCTCGAGGAGGCGCGGCGACTGGGCGAAGCTGCCGGACAGGCAGGCATCGTCAGCCGCGCGGTCGCACAGGCCTCGGCTGTCTATGACTTCGACGCGGTCGACATGGAGTTGCGGTGCCTCAAGCAGATTCCGCTCCGCGGGCTCGACGCCCAGCGGGCCGCCGGCCTGGCGTCGGCTGCGGAAGATATCGCCAGCCGGGCCGCAGCGGAGCGGCGAACCGACCGGGAGGCGTCCGCCACGCTCCTGGCCTATCGAGCGTGGCAGCGGGCTGGCAACACCGAAGCCGCCCGCCGGGCAGCCGCCCGACACGACGCGATCCTGAAGCACGACGAATAGGCCACGGCCAGTCCTCAGTCGAACGGCCGGCGCCTCGTGCGGGGCGTGGCGGGCGGTTTGGGATCGGCGACCGCTTTTTCTGCCGGCTGTTCCAGATCTGCCGGCTTGGGATCGGCCAGATCACCGTCACGCTGGGCTGCCAACGGCTGGTCCTCCTGCTCCTGCTTCTCCCGCCAGGGTTTCTCGGCGATGTAGCTGGCCAGTTCGCCCTCCAGTTGCTTCTTGACCTCGGGCGAACTCGCATCTGACTCGACCGCCTGCTTGCTGTATTTTCTCGCCTCGTCGAAATCACCCGACTCGGCATAGCCCGCCGCGAGGGTGCTGACAATATGCGGCTGCTTCCAGGTCGTCTCCTCGCAGGCCTTCCGAGCCAGTTCGATGGCCCGCTTGCCGTCGCGGATCGAGTCGTCCGGCGAGGTCGCCAGCAGCCAGGCCAGATTGTTGAGCACGCCTGAATCTGCAGGCTCCAGTTCGAGAGCCTTCTCCAGATCTGCCAGCGCCGCCTTGTGGTCACCGATTGAAATCTCGGCGTCGCTGCGGCCCCGCCAACTGGCGAAGTTCTCCTCGTCGAGTTCGATCGATCGCGAAAACCGCTTGATCGCCTGACGCGGTTGCTTTGCCCCCAGATAGAGCATGCCCAACTGGCCGATGAGCACCGCATCGTCGGGCTTCTTCGCCACAAGCCTGCGGAAATCGCTGATGGCCGCAGCGTAGTCGTTGTTCTCCGCCGCAATCAGGCCGCGGAGTTCGAGCGCCGCCGGATGGTCGGGGTCCTTCTCGAGCACCTGCTCGATATCGGCCGAGGCCCGCGCGGTATCCCCTGCCTGTTGATGGATGCGGGCCCGGAGCACGAGCGGAACAGCCTCGTCGGGCGCGATGCGGACCGCCTTGTCGAGATCGGCGATCGCCTCCGGCCGATCACCCCGCATGGCCCGCACCCGTGCCCGCTGCAGAAGCGCACTGGATGAATCGGGGTCGAGCTTGATGGCTCTGTCAAAGGCTGTTTCTGCATCCTCCAATTTGTCGTCCATCATCAGCGACAGGCCGAGCGCCTCCTGCATCGACGCATCCTCCGGATCGGCCTCGATGGCGGCCTCCAGATCCGTGCGGGCCTTTGCGAACTCGTCGGTGAGCAGATGGAACAGGCCGCGGGTGCGACGGATCTCCTTGTCACGCGGGGCTAGTTCGACCGCCTTGTCGTAATGGGAGGCCCGCTCCTCACGGTCATCTTCGTCGGTGGTGTTGCCGAGCACGATGTGGGCCTGTGCCGTCTGCAGCATGTCGTCCGGAAGCAGTTCGATCGCCTTTTCCGCCGCCGTGCGGGCACGCTCCCGGTTGCCACCGGGCAGGCTCTCCAACTGCGCGATCATCAGTTGGGCGTCGCCGATCGCGGGATCACGGCCGACGACCTCGTTGAGGTCTCGCATGGCGAAGGATCGCAGCCGCGGCCATTGCGGATCGGGGGTGTCGGCCTCGTAGATCGCCTGCACGATTCGGCCGGCGCGATACATGAGCGTGTCGGTGTAGAGATCCTCGGCGAACCGCTTCTGATCTTCGGCGAGCCCCTTCTTGATCGCCCGCTTGCAGAGGTCGAGCACGTTGGCGAAGTCGTCGATGCTCTGGGCGGAGAGCTTGGCATCGACGGCGGCGTCGAGGTCGTCCTGGCCGGGCGATGACTCTTCGGCGGCTGGCTGGGCAGCTGGTTCGGCGGCCGGCTGGGCGGCTGGTTCGGCGACGGCCCCCGCAGGCTCCGCGGCAGCGATCCCAGCGGTGGCGGCGAGAAGACCGCAGGCGAGCAGCAGGCGATGGCTGAACAAAGTGGTCATGGTCGTCATGTTCGTCATGGGGGCAACACTTCCTGTGGGCCGGGCCCCGGCGAGGGGGCCATGTCTCTCATGGTTTGTCATGGTGTCTTATCAGTGTCGGAGATTCCTGCCAGAAGTATGGTGCAGATGCCTGATTTCCCGCCATGCTGGCTTTTTGTGAGCCGTTCTGACCGAATTTAGAGCGGTGCGGGCAGATCACGTTTTGCGAACACCACGGCACCGATCGCATACGACACCACTCCAACGCCGATCAGCACCGCGTCGTAGACCGCCAGCAGCCGCCACGACTCGGCCGCGTCCCCGACCAGCCGCTGCGGCTCGTAGGCATTGAGGATCGACACGTAGCCGACCCACCAGAGCGGCTTGCTGAGCCGGCCCACCAGCTTGGCGAGGATCGAAAACACGTAAAACCCGCAGAGAATACCGACCGTCCGCCAGCGGTAGCTATCGGCGGCAGACACCCCGGCTGATATTCCCGCGACGCACACCATCAGGCCGAAGACGTTCGCGGCCGCGGGCAGAAACCGTAGCGGATCGACCTTCCCGGCCCAGGGGCCAAGCGCGATCGCCGTCCAGACGGCCGCGAAGAGCACTCCGCAGAGCAGTGCCGCGGCGGCCGTCGTTGCCAGCGCCTGCGTCACAAACACGGCCACGCGCCTCACCGGCGCCGCCAGCACCATTTCCATGGTTCCCCGTTCGAGCTGGCCGGAGACGGCATCGCTTCCTCGGGTGATGCCCCAGACCGTGGCCGCCAACACGACCACCGGGTCAACGAAGGCGAGCGCAACGCGGCCGGCATGCGTGGCCACTTCCGTGAAGGGCACACCTGAGAGCCGCTGCCAATCCCGGGGAATGGCCCGCAGGAGCACGTCCTGAAAGGCAGGCATCGGGATCTGGGCTGAGAGCCAAATATAAAGCCATGGAAAACCGGTCCATAGCGCCATGAGCGCCAGCAGCAAGACCCGCTGGTCGCCCCACGTTTTCTTCCAGATGGCCGTATTCCACATAATCCGCACCAACCTTGTATTGAGCGTTCCTACCCTGCACGGTGAAAGCGGTCGTAGACAGCAGCCAGCCCTACGGGCTCGATCCGGACCTCCTCCAGCGGCAGCGTTGAGAGCCATCCCAGGAGCGGCGCCAGCGAGTCGCCCGCCTCGAGCACCACGGTGCCGTTCGACTGCTCGGCGATCGTAACACTCCCCGCCAGTTCGGACGGAATCGCACCGATTGCACCGCCGAGTTTTGCCCGGATCCGGTGGCAGCGGCGGAGATGCTCGAGCGACTGCTCGTGGACCACTTTGCCCGCCCGCACGATGGCGACATTGTCGCAGGTGTCTTCCACCTCAGAGAGCACATGTGAGGAAAAAATGACCGTGCGGCCGGCCGCGCGGGCCTCGAGCACGAGTTCCAAGACCTCGGCCCGGGCGGTCGGGTCGAGATTCGCGGTCGGTTCGTCGAGAATGATCAGCGGCGTTTCCATCGCCAGCACGACTGCCAATGCCAGTTTCTGCCGCATGCCCGTGCTCATCCGGGCCACCTGCCGGGAGCAATCCAGATCGAGCCGACGGGCCACGCCGGCAGCCACCTCGCGGCGGCAGCCGGGCCGCAGGCTGGCGAAGAAATCGAGCACGCGATGACCGTTCATGCGACGAAAGAGCCGTGCCTCACCGGGCAGGTAGGCGGTGCGGTCTCTGACTTCCAGCGATTCACGCACGCAGTCAAAGCCGGCCACGGTGGCCGTGCCCGAGGTGGGGGTGATGTAGCCCAGCAGGAGCCGCAGCAGAGTCGTTTTTCCTGCGCCGTTGGGGCCGAGCAGGCCGAAGATTTCCCCTTCCGGCACCGACAGCGAACAGCCGTCGAGCGCCATGAAGCCGCCGTATCGCTTGGTGAGGTTTTCGGTGCGGACGAGCATGGAAACCGTAGGGCGAAGTTTTGGCGGCCTCGTCGGCCGTCTAAGTCGGCCGTCAAAGTCGGCCGTCTAAGTCGGCGGTCTCGTTGGCGGGCTGGGGCGTCAGCGGTGCTGAAGCGTAACAGAATGGTAGGAGTTTCGGCTGGAAAAGGAGAGGGAATCTGATGAGTGTTGCCCACGCGGCAGCCACGCACGGGGTATATTCAGGAGGATGTCGAATCGCGGAAAAATGGTGTCACCCAGAGGAACGGAGTCTGCGCCGGCATCCCCTACAGCCGCTCCCGTTTCCCGCATCCTCGTTGTCGGGGCCGGAGGCTTCGGCCGAGAGGTGCTGCAGTGGGCCCGGGCGGCCTGGCCCGACCGTGTTGCCCACATCAGCGGCTTCCTTTCAGACGACCCAACACGGCTTGCCGGTCGTGACAGCAGCCTGAACATCATCGCCAGCCCAGAAAGTTTTGCCCCCGAGCCGGGCGATGCCATGCTCCTGGCCATCGGAATCCCGGAAGCACGCCGCCGTGTCGCCGAATCATTGCAATCCCGCGGAGCGACATTCCTGACCCTGATCCACCCCACGGCGATCGTCGCCCCCACGGCCGAGATCGGCGAGGGGGCCATTCTCTGCCCCTACTCGATCGTGAGTGATTCCGCCCGCGTGGGACGCTGTGCCCTCCTCAACTACCATGCGTCGCTCGGCCACGATGCCTCCGTGGGCGAGTATGCCGTGCTCTCCCCCTATGCCACCCTCGGCGGCAACGCACAGATCGCAGACGACGTCTTCCTGGGCATGCATGCTTCAGTCGGTCCAAGCCGACGGATCGGGGCCCGGAGCAAGGTGAGCGCCAATTCCTGCGCGCTTGCCGATGCCCCGGCCGATTCGATCATCTATGGCGTTCCTGGCCGAGTGGGGCCGCTCATCCGCTGATGCGGTGGCCGCAGATTGCAGACAGCCTCACAGATCATCTTCTGGCAGCCGATCGCCAGCCCGCATCAGGAAGCGTTTTTGGAATCGCTGGCCCGGAAGATTGACGGATCGGTGATCCTCGGCGTCGAGCAACCGCTACCGCCCGCGCGGACCGCGCAGGGCTGGCAACGAGCAAATCACAAGACCGTGACAATGATCGACATTTCGATACCCGCCAACCACGCGGCTCTGGCAGCGCATACGACCTCGTCGACCCTGCACGTGTTTTCCGGATTCTTTTCCCATCCTCTGGTCTGGGCGGGCTTTCAGAGCCTCGCCATGACATCCGCCCGTCTAGCGATTTTCTCAGAGGCTCCCGAACAGCCATGGCAGACCGGTTGGCTCAAGCGGCTACGGGGCAGGCTGCTCGCGGCGCGGTGGGCGCAGCGGTTTGCCTTCGTGCTGGCGATCGGGAGCGTGGGCTGCGAGTTTTTCAACCGGATCGGGTTTCCGCACGAGAAGATCGTGCCGTTTGGCTACGCACTCGACGTGCCACCGCTGGCGATACCCCCGGCTGACCGTGGGATCGATGGTGATGTTCGGTTGGTCTCCGCCGGACAACTCATTCGCCGCAAGGGCATCGACCTGCTCATTCGGGCCTGCGCGGGATTGCCCGCGGGTGGCTGGCGTCTCGACATCTACGGCGACGGCCCGGAGCGGTCCGCTCTTGAACGCATGGTGGCAGCACGCGGGCTTACCGAGCGGGTCGTCTTCCATGGGGTGGTCGCCAACGCCGATGTCAGCAGGGCCCTGTCTGCCGCTGACTGCGGCGTGCTGCCGAGCCGTTTCGATGGCTGGGGGATGCTCGTCAGCGAGTCGCTGGCGGCGGGCACGCCGGTGATCTGCACAGATGCCTGCGGAGCGTCCATGCTCGTCTCGGCCGACGGCCTGGGCAGCGTGGTGCGGGCGAGCCGTGTGGCGCCACTGGCCGCGGCGGTCTCGCAGTCCGTAGCGCGGGGCCGCATCAAGACGGATACCCGGGTCTCCATCAACGCCCATGCGGCCGACCACGCGTCGGCCGAGCGGGCCGCGGAGCGGTTTGTGGAGGTGCTCCGCCGTGGATGAACTCATCATCGAAGCTGGCCGGACCGAGGCCCATTACTGGCGCGACCTGTGGCGGTATCGCGATCTCTTCTACTTCCTCGCCTGGCGGGATCTGCTCGTCCGCTACAAGCAGACGGTATTCGGTGTGCTCTGGGCCGTGCTGCGACCGTTGCTCACGATGATCGTTTTCGTCGCGATCTTCAGCCGGATCGCCGGCCTGCCCTCGGACGGCGTGCCCTACGCGATCCTCGTGCTCGGCGGGATGCTCCCCTGGCAGTTTTTCTCGACGGCCCTCGCAGACTCCAGCAGCAGCCTCGTGTCGAATGCCAACCTGATCACGAAGATCTACTTCCCCCGGATCATCCTGCCGGCCAGTTCGGTGATCGTGGCCTTGGTCGATTTCGCGATCACGCTCGTGCTGATGGCGATGGTGATGCTCTGGTATCGCTACCTGCCGCCCGTGCGGATCGTGCTCCTTCCCGTCTTCGTCGTCTTGGCGTTGCTGGCGGCCCTCGGCCCCGGTCTCATCGCCACGGCGCTCAACGTGAAATACCGCGACTTCCGTTTTGTCATCCCGTTCATCGTGCAATTCGGTCTGTATGTGTCCCCGGTCGGATTCAAGTCGTCGCTCGTTGAAGACAAGCTCGGCCCGATCGCCCGGCTGGTCTACGCGATCAATCCGATGGTGGGCGTGATCGACGGCTTTCGCTGGTGCATCGGCGCGGAGAAGTCGCTGCATGTGGGGGCGCTGGCGATCTCGGTGGTGACGAGCTGCGTCATGCTGTGGGCCGGCGTGCGATTCTTCCGCAACACTGAAAAAGGCTTCGCCGATATCGTCTAGCCCAATGCCCGAACCAATCATCACGGTCGAGAATCTGGGCAAGCGATACCGCCTTCGGCATCGGACCAAGGCGCCGTACACGACGTTTCGTGAGGCGCTCGCGCAAGGCGTCCGTGGTCTGATCGTTCCAAGGAAGCGTGACGGGGCAGGTTCGGCGGCCGAGGAGGACTTCTGGGCCCTGCGGGATGTCAGTTTCGACGTGAAACAGGGCGAAGTAGTTGGTATCGTTGGCCGCAATGGCGCAGGCAAGTCCACGCTGCTGAAGGTTCTCTCGCGGATCACGGAGCCAACGACGGGTCGCATTCGGCTTCGTGGGCGGGTGGCCAGCCTTTTGGAAGTCGGCACTGGATTCCATCCGGAGCTCACCGGGCGGGAAAACATTTTCCTGAATGGCGCCATCCTTGGCATGTCGAAAGGTGAGATCCAGCGAAAGTTCGACGAGATTGTGGCCTTCGCAGAAGTCGAGCGATTTCTCGACACGCCAGTCAAGCATTACAGCAGCGGGATGTACGTTCGGCTTGCATTCGCCGTGGCGGCACACCTGGAGCCCGAGATTCTGATTGTCGACGAGGTGCTTGCCGTCGGCGACAGTCAGTTTCAGCAAAAGTGCCTCGGCAAGATGCGGGACGTGTCTGAGAACTCGGGCCGAACGGTGCTGTTCGTGAGCCACAACATGACGATGGTCAGCAGTCTCACGGATCGCGTTGTCTTATTGCGCAATGGTGAGGTTGATTTCCAGGGCGACACGGCGACAGGGGTTTGTCGGTATCTCAGGTTTCCGGGCAGTGACCGAGGACGATACATCTCGGAAAAAACGAACGTGGCCGGGCCTCACGTGTCACGGATTACCCTGCAACAGGGGGGCGCGGATCAGGTGCACGTCAGTGGTGAGCCGATGGTGATCAGCTTCGAGGTGAGGCACGAGTCGTCGATCGAACGCGGGTGTTTCTCGTTCCAGATCGTCAACCAGTCTCAACAATCTGTGCTGCACTGTTCGATCTTCGCGACCGATGGGCCGCGAAAGGATCTTTTCCGAAAGTCTGGCACTACGATCCTGAAGTGCCGCATCCCGAGGCTCGCGTTGAACGTGGGTTCCTACACCCTGCGAACGTACCTGACGGAGCCGCCCGGCGGTGCCATCTTCGAGACGCTCGACGGCGTCTGTCCGTTCGAGGTCACCATCTTGGAGGCAACAACGCTCTGGGGATGGCGGCCGGAGGCGTGTGCGTATCACGAGGACTATGAGTGGGAGACCGCATGAACCGTATTCGATCAGATGCCGCCACGGCCGTGTTGCCCACTGCCTTGGCTGAGTCTGAATACCTGAGGCAGCGAATCGCCCCACAGCCCCGCGACACGTTCTACCTGCCGCTGTCCGATCTTCGCTCGTTCCTGGATGTCTGCGGCGAACGGCCGTTCGACACCGTCCTGGACTATGGGTGCGGAGGCTCTCCGTACCGCGGTCTGTTTCACGGGGTCAGCAGATACATTCGAGCGGATTATGTGGACAGTCCGGGGATTGACTTTCAGATCGAAGACTCGGGCGTCTTGCCGTTACCGGATGAATCATGCGACTGTATTTTGTCGACGCAGGTTTTGGAACACGTGCTCTCCCCGCGAATCTATCTCGCGGAGGCGTTCCGCGTTCTCCGGCCCGGAGGGACTCTGATCCTGACGACGCATGGGATCTGGGAGGATCATGGGTGCCCCTATGATTTCTGGAGATGGACTGCCGACGGCCTGCGCCGCGAGGTTCTCATGGCTGGCTTCGATATCAAACAGTCGCATAAGTTGACGACAGGGCCGCGTGCGGTGCTCTCTCTATTCGGCTGCATACCGTATCAGCTGAATGACTCGCGACGCACGTTGCGAGGTCTCGGATTGTGGCTGCTCAACCGCCTCGTTTTTGGAAACTTTGCCACGGTGAAGCGGTGGGCCGATCGGCGGTACGCCGCGTATCGAAACGTCGATGACCGTGAACAAGGGCATCGGCTGTACATCGGACTAGGGGCCGTGGCAATCAAGCCCATGCGTGCCCAGGCAACGTCCGCTTCATGACGTCCGGTACGCGAACCAGTGGGCTAGATGAATATTCGTAACAAGATGGCCAGCGTGTAATCGAGGAAGTTGTATGAGTATCCGTGACAGGACCGTGTCGCGGCTCGCCCGCTGCCTGATGCAGTCTCCGCAACGCTTTCGAAGCGTTCTCCGGAACCTGCCGAACGTCGTCGCCGGGCAGATGTATGCGTTCGGCTACGAAGAGCATGGTCAACCCTGGAGCGATGATGGAAAGCCGGCGGCGAATCCGCTGGAGCAGTTTTTTGACGGAAATCATTCCGGACCGGGAATCTGGAAGTGGCGGCATTACTTCGAGATTTACCACAGACACCTTGCCAAATTCCGGGAACAGGAGATCCAGTTCGCTGAAATCGGCGTCTTCAGCGGTGGTAGTCTGCGGATGTGGGAGTCGTATTTCGGTGAACGGTCGCACATTCACGGGGTGGATCTCGACGACAGCACGTTGGCCTACCAGGCCAAGAATGTGACGATTCATATCGGCGACCAAGAGGATCGGGCGTTCTGGGCACGCTTCCGTCGTGACGTCCCATTGCTCGACGTCATCGTCGATGACGGCGGTCATATGCCACGGCAGCAGCAGGTGACGCTGGAGGAGATGCTGCCGCATCTGCGCGAAGGAGGCGTCTATATCTGCGAAGACATTCATTCCGAAGGCAACGCCTTTTCCGCTTACGCTTCCGGGCTGGTCGATCAACTGCATGCGTGGCGGTCGGGCACTCGTAATCCGTCCAATGCAATTCAGGCAGCGATCGCCTCCGTTCACGTGTATCCGTACGTCGTCGTCATCGAGAAACGCCTGCATCCGCTGCCGCACCTCGTGGCCGAACGGCACGGAACGGAATGGCAGCCACCGGTTGTCTGTCGAGAGGGGTACGGAAAGATTCAGGGGCGAGGAGGCTAGTTCATCGATGGTCGTCTGGAACGGGGCTCCCTGCGGCGTGCGCATCACTCTTGTATCGCGGCCGCCGCTGCATGGAAAGTTTGGTACACGATGAGACCTCGGCTTCATCGGACGCTGGCGACTTCGTTTCGCCGGCTCCTAGTCGATGCCGACGTGAACCTACGAAGCCTTTTGGGGTCGCCGTCGGCACGGCTTCAGCAGGAGTATGCTCGGCTGCGACGGTGTGGGCGTAACGAAGCGACGACGACCATTCTTGGGCCGCGGCTCCGGCTTTCGCACGCGGGATCGTTCGAGGGAATGCACCGCGAGATCTTTGGGCGAGACATTTTTAGATTCGAGTCCACGAGTTCGTCACCGCGAATACTCGACTGCGGGGCGAACGTCGGGCTGGCGAGTATCTATCTGGGCCAACGGCACCCGCGGGCGCGGATCACCGCCTTCGAGGCCGATCCAGCCATCGCCGCGTTGACGCGGGAGAATCTTGATGAATTCGGACTACAGCACGTCGAGTTGGTTGCCGCCGCGGTGACGGATCACGACGGGACGGTCACGTTTTCAGCGACGGGAGATCTCGCAGGCAGGATCGGATCCACTCGCGGCCTGCAGTCGCCGAACCGGCGCGAGGTACCGGCTGTCCGGTTGGCACCATACCTCGAGGAGCCGGTCGACTTCCTGAAGATGGACATCGAGGGCGCAGAGGAAGCGGTACTTGCGAGCGTCGCGGACCGGCTGCACAACGTGCAGCGGCTGTTCGTCGAATACCACGGCTTCGTGGGCGAGTCGCAACGACTCCCTGAATTCCTCACGGCCCTGTCCAACGTCGGCTTTCACTACTACATCACGACCGCATACAATTTTCGACGGAAGCCGTTTCTCGACATTGGTGATCACTGCGGTATGGATGTACAGCTGAACATTTTCTGCACGCGTAACGCATCTGCTGTGTGTAGGACCGTGGCACGGCGTGCGGGTGAATTGATTTAATGCGTATCGCATTCATCAGCACGATGGACGGTTCGCCCTGGGGGGGCAGCGAGGTGTTGTGGAGCCAGGCAGCGACGCGGCTGCTGGCGGACGGCCACGATGTTTATGCCAGCGTGATCGGGTGGCCTGAGGTGCCGGCGGCGCTCGCCGAGCTCGGTCGCCGGGGGGCAATCATCAAACGTCGGCCGAGGCTGACGCCGTTCTCGCGGCGAGCGGTGAACCGCCTACGAAAGTTTTTCCCGGGCGCGGCCGCAGCCGACCCTTCCTGGAGCAAGATACTGGGATTTCGGCCCGACATGGTGTGCATTTCACAGGGCGCGGCCATCTGTGGCGTCGATTGGATGCTGCGATGCCTCAACTCCGGAATGCCGTATGCCACCATTTGCCAGGCGAACTCCGAATACTGGTGGCCCGATGATAGCCGGGCGGAGAAGTTGAGAACGGCCTACAGGGGCTGTCGGCACGCGAGCTTCGTTTCACACCGCAACCGGCAGCTTTTAGAGTCCCAGATCGCCGAGCCCTTGCCAAGGAGCGAAGTGGTGCGGAATCCCTTCGTGGTTCCATACGACGTGGCTACGGAGTGGCCGGAACCGACCGAGCCGCTCCGGCTGGCGTGCGTCGCCAGGCTCGACCCCAAGGCGAAGGGCCAGGATCTGATCATCGAGGTTTTGGCGGCCGAGAAGTGGCGGCGACGCGGAATGAGTGTGAGCTTTTTTGGCTCGGGTCCCTGTTCCGAAACCCTGCATCGGCTCGTTGCGTTGCATCGTCTGGAGTCGTCCGTGACGTTCGCGGGCCACGTTGAAAACATCGTCGATATCTGGAAGACGCATCATGCGCTGCTGCTCCCCTCCCGGTACGAGGGGCTGCCACTGGCGTTGGTCGAGGCCATGCTCTGTTCCCGGATCGGGATCGTCACGGATGTCGCTGGAAACACCGAGGTCCTCGAGGACGAGGTAACCGGATTCGTGGCGGCGTCCCCCTCCGCGGGGCATCTCGACGCCGCGTTGGAGCGGGCTTGGATCCGCAGGGATGCGTGGCGTGAGATGGGGCGTATGGCCGCGAGATCGATCCGCGAGCACGTGCCGAGGGATCCTGCGGCGGCCTATGCCGAGACGATCCTGAGTCTGGCAAAGGAGGGGCGTGCAGCACCGTGGAAAGAATGACAGCCTCGTCCCTTCAGCTCAGCGTCGTCATCTGCACGCACAATCCGAGGAAGGACTTCCTCTCCCGCACGGTGGAGGGGCTCGGCCGCCAGACACTGCCCAGTAGTCGCTGGGAGTTACTAGTGATCGACAACGCGAGTACGGAGCCGATAGGCAGTCGCTTCGCAGCATCCGTTCAGCCCCGTCCACGCGTCAACCGTGAGGAGGTCCTCGGACTGCGTTCAACGCGACTTTCCGGAATCAAGGAAAGCACTGCCGGATTGATCGTTTTCGTCGACGTCGACAACGTTCTGTGCCCGGACTATCTCCAGAAGGCATGCGCCATTCATGAAAGGCTGCCGATGTTGGGCGGCATCCACGCCGATCAGGAAGACGGTGCCACTTGAGAATGAACGGATCACATGGGGGGGACTCGGCAGTGAACTCTACCGCACTCAAGGCAACCGTTTTGGTCTGCACGCATAATCCGCGGCCGCATGTTCTGCGCCGCGCTCTCGAGTCGCTTCGCCGTCAGACGATCCCCCTGACTGACTGGGAGCTGATTGTCATCGACAACAATAGCGATACTCCGGTCGGCTCCTGGGCGGATCTCGCCTGGCATCCGCAGGCCAGAATGCTCTGCGAAATGACCCCCGGAAAAACGTCTGCACTGCTATGCGGGATCGCGGCAGCGAGGTCGACCCTGTTGGTCATCGTGGATGACGACAATCTGCTCGAACCCCCGTACCTGCAGGAAGCGATCCGGATCGAGGAGCGCTATCCGTTTTTGGGTGCCTGGGGAGGCGGGTCGGTTGGGGAGTTTGAAGGGCCGTTACCAGAGTGGCTCAGGCCATATCTTTCGTTTATCGCCGTAAAGGACTGTTCGGAGGAGGTCTGGTCAAATGAATACTTCCACGATGCTGCGACTCCGATCGGCGCTGGCATGTGCGTCCGGAAGCGTGTGGCAGACAGGTACATGGCGATGGTCGGTGACTATTCCGTGAGACGACTCTTGGGACGTCGGGGCACTGAGTTGGCGGGGTGTGAGGATACCGACATGGCGTTGACCGCCATCGATCTCGGCTTGGGGGTTGGACGGTTTCCCCAGTTACAGCTTGTCCACGCGATGCCTAGTGGCAGGATGACGGAGACCTACATTTTGAAACTGGCGGAGGAATCGCAGGCGTCGAGCTTTCTCCTGAGGGCGATTCGTGGCAGACCCCATCCGCCCTTGATCACAGGCAGCCCCCTCAAGCAGATGCTGTTGTGGCTTCGGCTCTGGACGCTTCCGCCCATCGACCGTCGGATCCGATTTGCGTTGATGCGAGGCTACAAAAAGGGGCAGGCGACAGCTGCCTGTCTGAACGTCCCCTCGGGCGGTTTCGAAAAGACGACATGAATATCCTGCTGTCAGGCTTCAGCTTCGATACCATCGGTGGCCTGGAGATCGTTTCGGCGGCGCTGGCCAAAATGCTCGCTGCAGCGGGGCACCAGGTGCAGTGTGCGGCCCTTCACGGCATTGGGGTCTGCGAAAAAGACGGCTACCGGATCGTGGGGATAGCGCCGACCAACCGCATTGCGAGGTCAGTCGCTCACCGGCTGCCGTTTCTGCATTCGCTGGGGAAGGTGCGGGAGTTGGCAGCTTGGGCCGACGTGATCATTGCCGCCCACTGCCATACGCTGCCGCAGGTCTATTCGGCCATCGCGAAGCTGCCAAAACGTCCGCCCGTGGTGGCATGGTTGCACGGCCGTGAAGTCTGGGGAAGCCAGGGCGAGTCCTACGCCACGGCACTCAGACGGGCCGACCGGCTGATGGCCGTGAGTCACTACACAAGCCGTCAGGTGGCGTCGTTGCTGGGGCCGGAGCACACGCCGACGGTGGTCTTCAATCCGGTCGATACAGACTTGTTTCGGCCCCTTTCCCCAGAGGACTGTGTCGATCGCCACTCGATACTCACGGTGGGCCGGTTGGGCCACGACACCGAGCACAAGGGCTACGACATGCTGCTGAAGGCCATGGCCATTCTCGAGCGACGGCGGCCGGAGTTGCCGCTCACGCTGCGGATCGCGGGCAGTGGATCGCGGCTGCCTGTCCTGCAGTCGCTCGCGAATCAACTGAACATCTCCGACCGCGTGCACTTCACCGGGCCGCTCTCGAAAACAGAGTTGGTCGATCACTACCGTCGCTGTGATCTGTTCGCTTTCCCGAGCAGAGTCGTGCCGAGCGGCAGCGAATGGAATGGCGAAGGGTTTGGGGTGGTCAATATCGAAGCGGCGGCCTGCGGAAGGCCTGTCCTGACAAGCACGCATGGCGGATGCCCGGAGACGATTATCGCAGGCGTCACCGGACTGCTCGTGGACCCAACGCGGGAGGAGGCCATCGCCGACGGCATCGAGTCAATGTTTGAACGTGGGCCGCAAGAACGGGACCAGATGGGCGAACAGGGGCGGAAATTTGTGACTGAGACATTTTCCTACGCTGCGGTTTCCGAGCGGATCCAGACTCTGTTGGGCGAGGTTGTCGCAGACCGACCGCCACCGCGGGCACCGGGTGGCTCAGGTGCATAACACGAGGCCTCGTGTCGACGGATGACGACCTCCAGCACAAGCCCGCAGGATTTCGGATGGGTATCCGAGATGATGGTCGAGCCGAGACCCGCGGCACCGGTCCGGGAACACTCGGTGATCAACTGGTACCTGATCGCCTTGGGTCTTCTCTATGTGATCTGGTCGTGGGTGCACCTGCCGTCATCGATCTGGGCGAGGAGCCTGCTGGCCTGTTATCTGATCTGGCGCATGAAGCCAGACGTGATCATTCCATTCATGCTCACGGGCCTCCAGCTACGGCTGCAGTTCGGTCAGGCGGAAGACTTCGCCAACATGCAGACGATTACGGAGCAGCTGACGGGATTCGAGCAGTATGCGTTTATGGTGCCGTGCATCCTCTATGCCATCCGAACGTTTGTGGCGGCGTTGTCGGCGCGTGCCGCGAGAAGGGCGGAGTTTCCCTTCGGACTCTATCTGCTCTATCTCTTCGGCATGCTGTTCGTGCTGGTCGGCGCGGTCATGGCAATCGGTACAGGAGGGTGGACCGCCGGGCTAAGGACTTATTGCCTCGTGGGGCTTTATTTTTACGGGCTTCTGCTGCCGGCGTGCTCCCAGCGGCAGATAACCCAACTGGCCGTCGCGTTTGCGATCGTCGGCATGGCGGTCCTCACGGCGGCGAATACGGTTGGGTTTGGGAGTCGTCAACTCTGGGTCCTCCTGCCATTCGCCGGGAGCTTTGCCCCGATCCTTGTGCTCAGGGCGGCGCGGCCGATGCACGTTCTTCTCGCCGCGTGGTATTCCCTCGCGGGCTTTACATTTGCGTTCAATGCCACCTTCACGGTGCAATTGCTCTGGCTCTGGAATACGGTCGCGGGCATCTGCCTGGGCCCCTCGAGAAGGCAGTCTTTGAGGGTGACAATGGTCGTCGCGCTGACCTACAGCCTGTTCGTATTTTCCCTGGGACTTTTGTTTTACGGAGCATTGGCCCACGATCCGACGAGGGAGGCGATGGAGTCAAGCCGGGGCGGCTCACTGTTCGACAGGATGAACTACAAGCTGTGCGGAGATCGCGGGCCTATCTGGTGGGGGGCCATGCTTGAACTGGTGGAGAATCCCACCCTGTGCGGCGTCCCGGCACCGACGTTCATCATGCGAAGTCATGGCACGGAAGGGGTCTGGAAATTCAGCACCCACAATATCGTGCTGGACCCGCTGCTGCGGCTGGGAATCGTGGCTGGCCCGATTCTGCTCATCGTGCTGGTGCATGCGGTGCTGGTGGCCAAGAATGCCATCATGAATGAATCGAGTATCGGCGTTGTCGTCATCGCGCTGGCTGTCATCAGCAACATTGTTCTCGGCGGGGCAACCCTTCCCTACATGCTCAGTGATCGTGAAGCTGAGCACATGTTCATGGCAGCCGGGCTCCTCGGTGTCTATGGCATCGGAAAGCGAGGAGTGCGTAGGCGTTCGTCGCCTGCGCCAGATTGGTCAGTCTCCGATCACCTGGCGCGACCCGCGGCCTAGGATCATTGATGCGGGTGCTCCACGTCATCACTGGTCTCTGGAAAAACACGGGGGGCCCCTCCGAGGTCATTCCTGCCATCTGCTGCTCCATGGTCGACGCCGGTGTGGAAGTCACGCTGGCGACGCTCTCCGGTGATTCCGCCCAGTCGGTCGATGATGCCCTAGCGCACGGGGTGCGGGTGCTGAAGTTCCAACCGACGTGTCGGCACACGATCTGGTACAGCCGCGAATTCCATCGCAGCATCCAGCGGCTCGCCTCGGCCCATGACATCGTGCACATCCACGGGATCTGGCAGTTTCCTGACTGGACAGCCGCCGCTGCGGCGCGGAGGGCCGGCGTGCCCTACGTGATCTCCCCCCATGGCTCGTTGCAGCCCGCCCGCCTGAGGAAGAGCAGTTCCAAGAAGCGTTTGTCGGCCCTGCTGGCCGACCGGGCCATGCTCAATCAGGCAGGCTGCCTCCATGCGACGGCCCCCGACGAGGCGGAGGCGTTTCGGCTCTACGGCTACCGCGGCCCGATCGCCACCATTCCCAACGGCATCACGCAGCCCGGCCCGATCCCTCCTGACCGTGCCGACCGTCTGGCCGCGGAATTTCGGGAAGCTTTTCCCGAGACGCAGGGCCGAAGACTGCTGCTGTTTCTCTCACGCATCGAGCCGATCAAGGGGGTGACAACGCTCGCGCGGGCATGGGCCGCCTGCGCCGGTCAGTT
>JBIIFB010000035.1:0-23879 GCA_044237545.1 Pirellulales bacterium | reverse complement strand
TCCGATCGTGGCGGCAAGTTTTTAACTTGTCCGGAAGTTGACGCTGCCCCTCGCACCGCCGCCCGTTCTGCCACCTGTGCCGCCGCCGGGCCGGCAGAAGTCTCCTTCGCGGGGACTTTCGCCGTGAGGCGTGTTGGCGGTGCAGTCCCGGTCAGGGCGAAATTCCAACGCTCGTCGAGCTTCAGCCGATCCCGGCTCGCCTCCCCTCCGATCGTGGCGGCACGTTTTTAACGTGTCCGAGAGTCAACGAAGCCGGGAAGAAGCCGCAGTAATTCCTCATGCACGAGGCCGTTGGTGGCCACTCCGTCGCCGGAATCGATCCGGGCTCGGCCCTCCCAGTCAGTGAACCTGCCGCCCGCCTCGGTGACAACGGTCTCAACAGCCGCGGCGTCCCAGGGATTCATGATCGGGTCGATCATCACCTCCGCACGGCCGGTGGCAACAAGGAGATAGCCATAGCCGTCGCCCCAGGTTCGCGTCAGGAGGCAGGCCTCCTCGAGCTGACGGCGTGCCTCCCGGCCCCGCGTCAGGCCATCGTTCCGGCGGTGAAACGACGTGAAGTCGCTCGTACAGAGCAGCGCCTCCGACAGCCGGCTCCGGGTAGACACGCGGGCCGGCACCGGTTCGGCCCCGCCGACGACGTGCCAGGCACCGCCCCCAAGGCTGGCATAGACCAGCTCGTCGAGCGCGGGGATCGCAATCACGCCGAGCACCCCCCGCCCCTCATGCCGACAGCCCACGAGCGTCGCGTAGAGCGGCACGCCGCGGATGAACGACTTGGTGCCGTCGATCGGATCGACCACCCACTCAAAGCCCGACGTGCCAGCCGCCACGCCGGTCTCCTCGCCGAGGAACGCGTCCTGCGGAAAGGCAGCCAGCAATTCGCTGCGGAGCATTGCTTCGGCGGTGCGGTCCGCCTCGGTGACGGGCGAGCGGTCAGCCTTTTCGATGACGGCGAGATCGGCGGCATTGAACCAACGGAGTGTTGCCGGAGCCGCCTGCCGCACCGCGGCGAGGGCCGTTGTGAGCCGCTGGAAGACACTCTCGGCAAGCAGCGGATGGAGCGTCGCGGTGGTCATGTGGGAGGGACCTCCACCACGTTCTGCTGTGGACGCATCGACAGAAGTAAGAGGAGGCCGGCTCCGATGACCAGCCAAGAATCAGCCAGGTTGAAGATTGGCCAGTCGATGATCCCGTCGAGCTTGAAGTGAATCCAGTCGCGGACCGCCAGCACCGCCTCGCCTCGCCGCTCCAGCGGGGCGTGCCAGTCGAGGCCAGGCAGTCCGAGTCGGTCGTAGAGGTTGCCGATAATGCCGCCGGTGATCAGGGAGAGCGAGACGAGGAGCCAAAGGTCGGCCCGCGTTTCCGGACGCCACACCATGGCCACAATGCCGGCGATGGCACAGAGCGAGACCGCGGCAAAGACCGCCCCAAGCCCCTGCCCCATGCCGAAGAGCGCACCCTCATTGAGATTCGTCTCAAGCGACAGCATCCCCGGCACGAGCACGATGCCGCGTTGCTCACCGGGCATGCCGAGTCGATTGAAGATGTAGGACTTCGTTGCCAGATCAACCGCCGCAGACAGGGCCGCGAGAGCGACAAACGTGAACCAGCCGCGGTTATAGGTCATGGCAGCCGGTCGTTGGGCCCGTTCGGTGGAGGCCGGTCAGTGGAGGCCGGTCGGTGGAGGCATGGAGGCAAACGTGATGGTCAGCGTGGCTGACGCGGCCGTCCAGCCGAGCCACTGCTGATGCCGCCATTCTCCAGCTTCTCGGCGCAGCGGATACAGGTGGGGGCAAACGGAATTGCCTCAAGACGTTTCTTGGCAATCACACCGTCGCACTCCTCGCAAATGCCGTAGCGTCGGCCGCGAATCCGCTCGAGAGCCTGCTCAACGAGGCCGAGCGTGTCTTCCTCGGTAGCCATGAGTGCGAGCGTGAATTCCTGCTCATAGGCATCGGAGCCGATGTCGGCCATGTGAATCGGCATGCTGGAGAGATCGCCGCTCGATTCCGAACGCGTTTTGCGGAGGGCCGCGTCGGCCATTGTCGTGACATCCCCACGCAACCTGGCCCGCATGGCCTGGAGAGATGCCTTGAACGCCTTGGTTTCAGCCGCTTTCATGAGGGTATTCCCCGCTGTCTGTTCAGTCGAACTGTCCGTCGCCGCCTACAGCGTTGACTCCGGGATGGGCCCGGAGTTCCGAACTTTTCAGCCCTGTACACTACCAACGTGCGGGGGGGCTGTCAAACTGGCAGGCCGGAGAGGGCTCCCGGGCCGCACGCTCCTGTTTGCGACGCTCTGGTCTGCTGCGTCTCGCAGTCCAATTGCCCCTGAAAAACTCTCTTTCACCCGAAAACTCTTGCTGGCCGGAAAACCTTGACCTAGGCTCTGGGGGTTCTGTCTCCGCCGTCCCTTCAGAACCGTCGAAGAAACTCTTTCCACAGCCGCCGGCATGCCCAAGCCGACAAATTGCCTAGGCTTACGTTCGGTGCTCGCACCGCTCCCGTCCTGATCCCGTCCTGTCCTGTGCAGAAAGTTTCACGCAGTGACCGTCGCCGCCCGCACCGATCTCGCGTTTCAGCAGTGCATTTCGCCTGCCTGTGCCGCCACGTTTTCGGTCGATGAGGTACTGACTGCCTGCCCGTCCTGCGGCAACTTGCTCGACGTCGAATATGACTGGGAGCGGATCCGTCCGCCCACGTCGTTCGAGGTGTTCGAGCGGAAGTGGATGCGTCGCAGCGATCCGCTCGCCTACAGCGGTGTCTGGCGGTTTCACGAACTGCTCCCCTTTGCGCCGCGGGAATCGGTCGTGACGATCGGGGAGGGGCAGACGCTGCTAGCCGCCTCCGATGGCGTGGGCGGCTACATCGGCATGAATCCGGGCCGGCTGTTCCTTGAATACGAGGGCCTGAATCCCTCCGGCTCATTCAAAGACAACGGCATGTCGGCGGCCTTCACGCACGCCCGCATGATCGGAGCCCGTCGCGCCGCCTGTGCCTCGACGGGCAACACGAGCGCGTCGCTGGCCGTCTATTGCGCTGTCACCCGCCTGATGCGAGGCATCATCTTCATCGGTTCGGGCAAGATTTCCTACGGCAAGCTCTCACAGGCGCTCGACTACGGTGCGCTGACGATCCAGATTGCGGGAGACTTCGACGATGCCATGGCCCGCGTCAAGGAAGTGGCGGGCAAACTCGGCATCTACCTCGTCAACAGCGTCAACCCGTTCCGGCTCGAGGGCCAGAAGACGATCATGTACCGGGTGCTCGAGTCGATGGGGTGGGAGGTGCCCGACTGGATCGTCGTGCCCGGCGGCAACCTCGGCAACTCGAGCGCCTTCGGCAAGGCCTTCGCGGAACTTCGCAAGCTCGGGCTGATCGACCGCGTGCCGCGACTCGCCGTGATCAACGCGGCCGGCGCCAACACGCTCTACGAGCTCTACCACAACCGTGGCCTCCGCTGGGAAGGCGGCCGGGCCGATCTCTCGCCGGCCTGTCATTACTACGATGAACTTGACCGTGCCAACAAGCGGGCCGACACGATCGCCAGTGCCATCGAGATCAACCGTCCCGTGAACCTCAACAAGTGCCTGCGGGCGCTTGAGGTCTGCGACGGCGTGGTCCGCGAGGTGTCGGAGCAGGAGATTCTCGATGCCAAGGCGCAGGTGGGCGCCGGCGGCTTGGGCTGCGAGCCGGCAAGCGCCGCCAGCGTCGCCGGAGCCCGGCAACTCGTGGCTGAAGGGGTGATCGGCCGGGATGAACGCGTGGTCTGCATCCTCACGGGCCACCAACTGAAAGACCCGACGGCGACCGTGGCCTATCACACCACCGACCAGAACCTCTTCAACGACGTGCTCGGCAGCCGGGGCGTGAGCCGGGCGAGCTTTGCCAACCGAGCCGTGAGCGTCAGCAACCGTCTCGACGAGATCGTTCAGGCGATCGACCTGTACGGGTAACGTATACGGTTCAGATTCGCCCGCGCCTGCGAGTTTTGAACGACTGTGGGGGCGAGTTTTCAACTTGCCCAAAATGATTGTGGGGGCGAGTTTTTAACTTGCCCAAAAGTTGGCTCCGTCATAAGCCTGCCGAACGCGACTGCCACGAGTGGCTTGTCCCACAGACAGGGAGACTCCGTCCCGGCTTTTTGTCGGGGTCTTTTGTGTCTGGGTTTTTTCAGTCTGGGTCTTTTCAATGGACGGCAACCCCCGCGATCACGCCCCATACGCCGCGGCCCCGTCGCAATACGCCGCCCTGGCCTGGGTGATGCTCGACTGGGCAGCCAGCGCATTCTCGACGGTGCAGATCACGCTCATCGTGGCCTATGTCGAGCGGGTCGTGTTTGCCGACAGGGCGTGGGGCCTATCGGGGGGAGTCGTCTGGGCGTGGACGCTGGCGGTGGCGATGCTCTTCTCCGCGATGGCGGCTCCATTTCTATCGGCCTGGGCCGACCGCACCCGCAGGCACAAAACGGCCCTGCTGGCGAGCGTAGTTGCAGGCAGCCTGGCGCTCGTTCTGCTCGGCGCCGCGCCGCCCACGGCACGGCTCGCGGTGGCGGCCAGCATTGTGGTTGCCGCCGTCGGCTTCGACATGGCGGCGATCTTCACCGGCAGCCTCCTGCCCCGGATCGCTTCGGGCAGGTCAGCTGATCGGCTCTCTGCCGGCGGCTTTGCCGCGGGCTACGCGGGGGGCGCAGCCGCGCTGTTGATCGTCACGACGATCGTGGCGGCCCACGATCGATTGGGGCTGACCACGGCTGAAGCCCTGCGGGCGGCGTTTGTCTTCACGGGCTGCTGGTGGCTGTTGTTCTCGCTGCCGAGTGTCTGGGCACGGTTTGGGGGTGACGGGCAGGCCGTGGGCGACGAACCGGAGGTGCACGCCGCTTCTTCGGTCGGCGAACTGGTCGCCTTCGCGCGGTCGTTGGCGGGAGCGACTGGCAGCGTCGAGACCACCGGCGGTGCGCCGGATGATACTGGCCGCTCGCTGGGCCGCGTGCTGCTGGGGTGCGTGCTCGTGCTGGGAGCGGTGCAGACGGCGATCGCGCAGTTTTCGAGTGTGGCCCTCGAGGAATTTCATCTCGACGGCCCGGCGCTCGTGCGGCTGGTGCTGCTCGTGCAGGCGGTCGCGCTGCCCGGAGCACTTCTCATCGGCTGGCTGTCATCGCGATGGAGTCGGCACGGGGCGCTTGTCGTGTGTCTTGCTGGCTGGATCGCGGTCTTGGCGCTGGCCTGTCTGGTGCAGACCCCCACTCATCTCCACTGGCTGGCAGTGCTCCTGGCGCTGGTGCTCGGCGGGGTGCAGAGCGTGATCCGCGCAACGGTTGCAGGCCTGGCGCCCCAGGGCCGGTTTGGGTCAACGTTCGGCCTGATGCAGGTCGGCACGAAGCTCTCAGGATTCGTCGCCAGCCTGCTGTTCGGCGTGATGCTCGCTGCCTCGGGGCTGCCGCGGGCCGGCCTTGCCACCCTGCTGATCCAGATCGCCGTCGGCTGGTGGCTGCTGGCCCGCAGACGCTGAGGTCATCACTGGCTAAAGGAGTTCGCTCGCCAGATCGGCCAGCGCCGACCGCTCCCCTTTTTCCAGCGTCACATGGGCGTAGAGCGGTTGGCCCATCATGCGGTGGATCAGGTAACTCAAGCCGTTGGAGAGGGCGTCGAGATAGGGCTGGTCGATCTGGGCCACGTCTCCCGTGAAGACGATCTTCGTCCCCTCGCCGGCGCGGGTGATGATCGTCTTCACCTCGTGGGGCGTGAGATTCTGTGCCTCGTCGATGATGAAGAACATCCGCTGCAGTGAGCGGCCGCGGATGTAGGCCAGCGGTGTGATCATCAGCTTCTCCGACTCCCGCATCTCGAGAATTCGGTGAGCGGCCTGAGTATCCTCGCCGCACTGGTGGCGGATGACGGTGAGATTATCGTAGAGCGGCTGCATGTAGGGATCGAGTTTGTCGCCGATGTCCCCCGGCAGGAAACCGAGATCCCGATTGGAGAGCGGCACGACCGGACGGGCCAGCATGATCTGCCGGTATCGCTGCCGGCATTCGAGGGCGGCAGCCAGTGCCAGGAGCGTCTTCCCGGTGCCGGCGGTCCCGGAGAGCGTGACGAGCTTGATGTCGTCGTCCATCAGCGCCTGCAGGGCGAACGACTGCTCGGCGTTGCGGGGGCTGATGCCGTAGCAGGTCTGCTTCTCGATGCGGACGAACGTTGCATCGGCGCGTCGGTAGGTCGCGAGCGCCGACTTGCTGCCGTTGCGCAGCACGAAGTTTTCGTTGGCCCGTGGCGGCTCGTCGATCGGCAGTTCGGCGGCAGGCAGCCGGCCGCCCTGGGCATAGAGCTGGGTGATGGCCTCGGAGGAAACGCCCTCGATGACCCGCTTGCCGGTATAGAGCGTGTCGAATCCCTGGACCTTGTCGGAGGTGTAATCCTGGGCCCGCAAGCCGAGCGACTTCGCCTTCATCCGCAGATTCGTGTCTTTCGACACAAGGATCACGGGGCGCGGCAGCGACTGCTGCTGGAGACTGAGGGTCGCCAGCAGAATCCGGTGGTCCGGAGTGTCTTGTAGGAAAGACTCATGCAGCCGGCTGTCATTGCCACCGCCCAGCACCACGCGGATCGACCCCAGCCCCTGCCCCAGTGGGCTGCCGGCGGCCGAGAGCACGTCGCCGGTGAGCGCGTCGAGGCGGCGGAGGAACTCGCGGGCCTGGAAGTGAATATCCTCGTTGCCGCGTTTGAACTGGTCGAGTTCCTCGAGCACCGTGATCGGAATCGCGATGTCGTTCTCCTCGAAATTGCGGATGCAGCCGCAGTCGTGGAGAATGACGTTGGTGTCGAGGACGAAGAGCTTGGGCTGGGATTCTGTCATGCTCGGTTTCCCCTGAGGCCTGTGTGATCTCGGCAGCCCTTGGATGGTAACGTTCTCACGGCCCGGCGCGGATGCCGCCTTTCGATGGGCAGAGACCACCAGTCTGGTTGCTCATCAATTTCTCACGATCGCGCGGCAGGAGTTCGCTGAGCGAAATTCCAACGCTTTTTCGAGCTTCAGCCGATCCCGGCTCGTTCATGCCTCACCGTGGCCTCATCGTGGCGGCAAGTTTTTAACTTGTCCGGGAGTTGACGCTGCCCCTCGCACCGCCTCGTATCCCGCCGCCGGGCCGGCAGAAGTCTCCTTCGCGGGGACTTTCGCCGTGAGGCGTATTGGCGTTGCAGTCCCTGTCAGGGCGAAATTCCAACGCTCGTCGAGCTTCAGCCGATCCCGGCTCGTCCATGCCTCATCGTGGCGGCAAGTTTTTAACTTGTCCGGGAGTTGACGGGGCCCCTCGCACCGCCTCCCATCCCGCCGCCGGGCCGGCAGAAGTCTCCTTCGCGGGGACTTTCGCCATGAGGCGTGTTGGCGGTGCAGTCCCTGTCAGGGCGAAATTCCAACGCTTTTTTGAGCTTCAGCCGATCCCGGCTCGTCCATGCCCCATCGTGGCGGCAAGTTTTTAACTTGTCCGGGAGTTGACGCTGCCCCTCGCACCGCCTCGTATCCCGCCGCCGGGCCGGCCTTCCGGCCGATCGCGATCGGTCTTCCCCGACTCCGACTCCAGCCAAACGGCTCAGGCAGGGAAGCCGCGTTTCCGCATGAGCGGCCCGATGCCGGCATCGCAGCCCCGAAAGGCCCGGTAGCCGTCGGCCGGATCGACCGTGTTGCCGACACTGAACACATGGTCGTGGAGCCGCCGGGCCACTGCCTCGTCCCATGGGCCGCCCGCCTCCGTGAACGCCTCCCAGGCGTCGGCCGTCAACGTGTCGGCCCAGAGGTAGCTGTAGTAGCCGGCCGAGTAGCCGTCGCCGGAAAAAATATGGCCGAACTGTGGCGTGCGATGACGCATCACGATCTCATCCGGCATGCCGAGGCTGCGCAGCGTGTCGCGTTCGAAACCTGCCGCGTCGATCTGTTCGGCGTCCGCCAGATGAAGCTTCATGTCGATCAATGCACTGGCGAGAAACTCGACCGTCTTGAAGCCCGCGTTGAACGTGGCGGTACTCGCGATCTTGGCGACGAGTTCCTCCGGAATCGGGCGGCCGGTCTCGTGGTGCACGCTGAAGCGGTTGAGCACCTCGGGCGTCGAAAGCCAGTGCTCCAACAGCTGCGAGGGAAATTCGACGTAGTCGCGGGCCACGTTCGTGCCGGAGACCGACGGGTAGTCCACGCGGGAGCAGAGGCCATGCAAGGCGTGGCCAAACTCGTGAAACAGCGTGGTGGCGTCATCCCAGCTGATGAGCACCGGCTCCCCGGCCGGGGGCTTCGCGAAGTTGCAGGTGTTGGAGACGATCGCCGGGACGCCACCGTCAAAACGCTCCTGCGACCGGTAGCCGCTCATCCAGGCGCCCGACTGCTTGCCCTGCCGTGCAAAGGGATCGAAGTACCACAGTCCCAGCACCGACCCAGCGGCGTCGTAAACTCCCCACACCCGCACGTCCGGATGGTAGACGGGCACGTCCCGCGGATCGACAGCCCGGAACGTCAGCCCGAAGAGTTTCTGGGCCGTGAAGAACATCCCCTCACGCAGGTTCTCCAGTTGCAGATAGGGCGTGATCTCGTTCTCGTCGAGGGCGTGCTTCGCCCTGCGGACACGCTCGGCGTAAAACCGGTAATCCCAGGCAGCGATCCTGAATTGGGCCCCTTCCCTGTCGGCGAGGGCCTGCATGTCGGCCACCTCCTCGCGGACCCTCGCCACTGCCGGCCGCCACACTGACTCCATCAGTTCCAGAGCCCGCTCGGGCGTCTTCGCCATCGAGTCTTCGAGTCGCCAGTGTGCGTGGGTCGGGTGGCCAAGCAGGCATGCGCGACGGGCCCGCAGTCGCAGGATCGTGGCGACGGTCTCGTGGTTGTCGGTCGCCCCTCCGCCCGCCCCGCGGTCGGTGAACATCCGCCAGACCCGTTCGCGGAGGTCGCGCCTGAGTGCATACGTGAGAAATGGCTCAACGCTCGAACGCGTGTTGGGGATCGCCCAGCGACCCTGCTGGCCGCGTGTCGCCGCCGCCTCCGCCGCGGCGTCACGCACCGCCACCGGCAGGCCGGCCAGATCGTCGGCAGCATCGAGAAAGATTGCCCCCTCGTTCTCGTCGCGAAGGAGATTCTGGCTGAAGGTCGTGGCGAGCGTCGCCAACTGCTCGTTGATCGCGGAGAGTTCGGCCTTGGCCGTGGGGTCGAGCCGTGCGCCGTGGCGGACGAAATGGGTGTATGTCAGCCAGGCAACCCGCCGCTGCTCCGCCGACAGCTGTGACTGGTCCCGTGCCTCGTACACCGCGGCAATCCTGGCGAAAAGCCGCTCGTTCTGAGCGATCCGGTCGCTGCAGGCGGCAAGCCGGGGGGCCATGATGCGTTCGACCTCCTGCACAGCGTCGCTGCTGAGTGCCCCGGCATAGACGCCGTAGATCGCCTCGACGCGGCTGAGCATCCGGCCAGAGCGTTCAAACGCGGCGATCGTATTTTCGAAGGTCGGCGGGCTGGTGTCGTCCGCGATCCGGTCGATCGCCGCGAGTTGCTCCGCCATGCCAGATTCGAGCGCGGGGCCGAGGTCGTCCACGCGGGCTACATCGAACGGCGGAACGCCGCCATAGGGGCCGCTCCACGGTCGGGTCAACGGATTCGGTTCGGAAGCGTGTGTGTCGAGTCGCATGTCGTCGGCGGGCCCGCGAGGCATCGGTCTTCAGGAGAGCCCCAGCACGTCCCGCATCGAATACAGGCCCGCGGGCTTGCCGATCAGAAACTCGGCCGCCGCCAGTGCCCCGCGTGCGTAGCAGTCGCGGCTGGTGGCCCGGATATTCACAGAGAGCGCCTCCCCCTCAAGCCCGAAGAGGATCGTGTGCTCGCCCGGATTGTCGCCCGCCCGCACAGCATGGTAGCCGATCTCGTCGGCCGGCCTCGCGCCGGGCCTGCCCTCGCGGCCGTGGGCCACCCGGGTGAATCCGAAGGCGTCCTGGACGATCTGCCCGAACTTGAGCGCCGTGCCACTCGGGGAATCTTCTTTGTGGCGATGGTGGCATTCGATGATCTCGACATCACTCCGGCTGCCCACCCGTCGGAGCAGGCTGGAGGCCCGGCCGACCAGGTCCATCGCGATGTTCACGGCAAGGCTCATGCTGGGCGACTGGAGGACGGCGATCTTCTGCGCCGCATCGTCGATCGCGCGACGGTCGGCAATCTCGAGTCCCGTCGTGGCCACCACCAGCGGCACGCCCTTCTGCACGCATGCCGCCGCGATGCCGGCGACGGCTCCGGGCAGCGAGAAATCGATTGCCACGTCGGCCGGGCAGGTCCAGGTCTCGCTGACCGACACTCCCGCGGCGGCGATGCCAGCGAGTAATCCGGCGTCGTCGCCCTGCCGAGGGTGCCCCGCCCGTTCCACGGCAGCAACGAGGTGCCAGCCCGGGAACGATGCGCCGGCGGTCTCGGCGGCTGCACAGGCGACAATCCGCTGCCCCATGCGGCCGGCGGCACCATGAACGACAAGTCGACGCGGGGTGGCTGCTGGCACGGAACGGACTCCATGATCGGGGCAGGTATGGGACGGCATGAGGACGGCATGAGAAGGCCGGCGGCCGCATGATAGCGGAGCCGCCGCCGCTGCAGGAGAGGGCCTTTTTCACGCTGGCAACGGTCGGCTGAAAAAATCGAATTAGACTTACCCGGCAGCAAGCACGGGCCGAAAAGCACGCACAGTACGAAAAGCTGAGACAGCATGAACACCACCCAACGCCTCCTACTCACCTCGCTTGGTCCCATCCTCGGGCTCATGGTCCTGTCGGTCCTGACATTCCTGAACCAGCGGAATCTCAACGAGAGTCAGAGCAATCGCCATGAGTCGCTTGTGTTGGCCCGCGAACTGC
This sequence comes from Pirellulales bacterium, assembly GCA_044237545.1. GTDB lineage: Bacteria > Planctomycetota > Planctomycetia > Pirellulales > UBA1268 > CAMCQY01. The sequence goes on along the minus strand of JBIIFB010000035.1, from coordinate 13,009 downwards.
GTGCGAGCTCCGATGAACTGACCCGTCTGGCCCGCACGTATGTCGTGACGGGCGACGCGAGCTACGAGCGGCAGTATTGGGACGTGCTCGACATCCGGAATGGCCGGCAGCCGAGGCCGGATGGACGCACGGTGCCGCTCCGCACGCTCATGCAACAGCAGGGCTTCTCGGCCGAAGAATTCGCGAAGCTTCAGGAGGCCGAGGACAATTCCAACGCACTCGTGACCACAGAGACGATCGCCATGCATGCGATCAAGGGAGAGTTTGACGACGGCCGCGGCGGCTACACGCGGAAGGGGCCGCCGGATGTGGAACTGGCCCGCCGGATCATGCACGACCAGAAGTACCATGCCGACAAGGAGGTCATCATGGGGCCGATTGCCAATTTTGAGTCGCTGCTGGATCGCCGCACCAATGCAGCAATGGTTGGCTCCAAGCGATGGGGTGACTTTCTGCATCTGGCGGGATTGGCGCTGACGGCGTTCGCGCTTGTGTCGGCCTGGCTGGGCGTTCGTCGGCATGCAGATGCCCTGCGCAAGGCAATCCACGCCCTCGCCGCAAGTTCCGAATACGTTGCGATCGGTGCCACGGAGGTTGCCTCGTCGAGCCGCCATCTGGCCCAGGGGGCCACCGAACAGGTTGCGGCTCTCGAGGAGATCTCGGCCTCGGCGAGGGATTTGGCTGCCGGGGCCACCGACAACACGCGACGGACAAAGTCGGCCAGCGAACTGGTGGATCGCGAGCAACTGGAGTTTGCCAGTGCCACGACGCTCCTGGGGGAGATGGTGTCGGCCATCGAAGAGATCGCCGCCGCCGGCGGTCGAATCTCCAAGATCAACAAGCTCGTCGACGAGATCGCGTTTCAGACCAATATCCTCGCGCTCAATGCCGCCGTGGAGGCCGCCCGTGCGGGTGAGGCCGGGCAGGGATTCGCCGTGGTTGCCGATGAGGTCCGTCGCCTGGCGCAGCGGTGCGCCGGAGCGGCCGGCGAATCGAACGCCCTGATCGAGGAGTCGATCGACCGCACCCGCTTGGGTCACGAGAAGATGGGGCAGGTGTCGGATTCGATCCGCCTGCTGGCGGCCCTCGCCGCGGAGGTCCGCGGGCTGATGGACCATGTTCGAGATGGCAGCCGGGCGCAGCACGAAGCGGTGACGCGGATCGGCGCAGCGATCGGACAGATCGAACAGGTCACCCACCGCGCCGCCGCCGGCGCTGAGCAGGGCTCGGTGGCCGCGGAGGAGATGACTGCGCAGGCCGTCACGCTGCGGGGCGTTGTGGCCGACCTCGAGACGATGGTCGGCACTGCCGAAACGCTGGCAGCGGATGCCGCCGTGCGGGGGTGACCGATCTGCCGGCTCGAATGCCCGCGCTGCGTGTGACGCCTGTGCCGTCTGGCACGGCCATACTGTCTGGTCCGTCTATGCGATCTGGTGCGGGCTAGAGAAATGCGGTCGACCCTGCGGATTGGCGAACCGGTGCCGGAAAAACAGGGTAGGATTGTCTGGCCTGGCGACTTTCAAAACCCTTCCCCCAGACGGGCTGCAGGTTGTTTTTGGTGTCGTGTGGTCCCGGGCAGCCAGACAGACTTTTCAAGCGAACCATGACGCCCGATCGATCCGCCTCCATTGAGCATGCTCAAAAACTGCTTCGGCTGATCAGTATGGAACTGGCCTTCGTGGATCCCTACAGCCAGAAGCCGGCGGTGGAACTGCGGCGGCTCGTCGTCGATCTCGAACAGACGGTGGCCCCGCATGCCCCCGAGGCGATCCGGCGACTGGCGGCGGAAGCTCTCGGGCAGGTCGAGTCTCTGCCTGGAGTGGCCGCGACGCTGACATCGGACTCGCTCCTGCAGTTCCATGACTGGCAGCCGCGGATGGAGGAGGCGGTGATCGCCTGGGGGCGTGCCTCTTCGACACACGCCGTGAGTGATTCGCCGGCCGCGGAGCCCCCTGCCCCAGCTCGTGAGGCCGGTCAAGCTCGTCATGACGCCGCGGCCACGCAGCTCTTCTCCGTCATGCCGGCAGACGCCGACGCTGAGCTCGTGCGTCTGTTCTGCTCGGAATCCCAGGATCTGCTGCAGGATATCGAGCAGGGCGTGCTCGTCCTCGAGGTGAACCCGCAGGACCACGAAACGCTCGCAACGGTGTTTCGCGCGTTCCACACGTTCAAGGGGAATGCCAGCGTCATGAAGCTGGCCGTCATCCAGCGGCTCGCCCACGAACTGGAGTCGTTGCTCGACGCCGCCCGCCACGGCACGCATCAGCTCGATCGTCGCGCGATCGACGCGATTCTCGCCGGGGCCGACATCTTCAGGCGATTTATCGGCGAGATGGCCTCCCAGATCGAGGGTGTCGGTGTTGGCCGTCAGATCGGACTGCCGTTGGCGGCAGTCATCGACGAGGTCCGCGGCCTGGTGGCTGGACAGCCCATCCCGACGGCCGTGCCATCTGCCCCGCCGCCGGTTCCGGCCGGTCCCGCACCAGCGCCAACCTCGGCACCAACCCCGGCACCCGCACCAGCGGCAACGCCTGTCTCGCGTGCACCGCAGCCAGACGTGATCCCGCCGGCCGAAGCGGCTCCAGCGGCCGTCCCGGCGGCCTCTTCTGAAGGGATCGTCGCGGCCCGCCCCGCCCCAGCCAATGCTGCTGCGGGCATGATCCGGGTCGATACGGCCAAGCTCGACGGCCTGATCGATCTCGTTGGTGAACTCGTGATCGCCCAGTCGATGGTGACGCAGAACACCGAACTTCAGTCGCTGGCCAGCGAACAGCTCTCTCGCAGCCTCGGACAGCTGAAAGGAATCTCGACGGAACTTCAGCGGACGGCCCTCTCGCTGCGAATGGTGCCGATCCGGGGCACCTTCCAAAAGATGGCGAGGCTGGTCCGCGATCTCTCCGGGCAGGTCGGCAAGGAGATCCGGCTGGTGCTGGTCGGCGAGGAGACGGAGCTCGACCGCACGCTGGTGGAAGAACTGGGCGATCCGCTCGTCCACATGATTCGTAACGCCGCCGATCACGGCATCGAGTCGCCGGCCGACCGCGTTGCCGCGGGCAAGGAGCCAGCCGGCACGATCACCCTCCGCGCCTTCCATAAGGGGGGCATGGTGTTCATCGAGATCCAGGATGATGGCCGTGGCTTGAGTGTGCCGCGGATCCGGGCAAAGGCCATCGATCGCGGCCTGATCGATCCGCTCGAGCCCCTCTCAGAACGCGAAGTGCTCGACCTGATCTTTGCCCCCGGTTTCTCACTGGCGGCCACGGTCACCGACCTGTCGGGCCGCGGCGTGGGCATGGATGTCGTCCGCCGCAACATCGAACGGCTCCGTGGCACGATCGAGATCGACTCTGCAGAGGGCCGTGGCACGACGTTCACGATCGGTCTGCCCCTCACGTTGGCGATCATCGAAGGCCTGCTCGTGAAGGTGGGCGATCAGCGATTCGTCGTGCCCACGCTGTCGGTGCGAGAGTCGTTCCGTCCGCTGCCCCGGATGATCTCCATGGTGCAGGGTCGGGGCGAGATGGTGAGCGTGCGGGGGACGTTGACGCCGCTTTTGAGGCTCGGCCGGCAACTCGCCATCCCAACCGCTATCGACGATCCGTCTGAGGGCATCGTGATGGTGCTCGAGGCTGGTCAGGACTGCCGCTGTGTCCTCGTCGACGACCTCATCGGCAAGCAGGAAGTGGTCATCAAAAGCCTCGGAGAGACATTCCGGGAGCAGCAGGAGTTCGCCGGCGCCGCCATCCTCGGCGATGGCCGCGTGGGACTGATTCTCGACGCAAACGCTCTGGTCCGATTGAAGCTCAAGCAAGGAGAAACGGCGTAGCCATCCACGCCCACGAACCATGACACACCCCACAGGTTTCCCCGACGTAGCCCAGGAAAAATCAGAGCAGACGGCCCTGCCGGGCAAATATCTGACGATCACGCTCGGTCGCGAGTCATACGGGATCCCCGTGCTGAAAGTCCGGGAGATCATTCGCATCTGCCCGATCACGCGGGTCGCCAACATGCCGCCGCAGGTGCGGGGCGTGATCAACTTGCGGGGCAAGGTCATCCCGGTGGTCGATCTGCGGACCCGGTTCGGCCTGCCGGCCAGCGCGGATCACGATCGAACCTGCATCGTGGTCACACAGGTGGTCGCCACGACGGGCCACGGCACCCGCCTCTATGGCGTGATCGTCGATGGCGTCGAGGAGGTGGCTCATTTCTCCGCCGCCGATATCCAGCCCACACCCGACTTCGGCGGTGCCGTCGACACCCGGTTCATCACCGGCATGGCGAAATCCGGCGACAACGTCAAGGCGCTGATCGATCTCGACAGCCTCGCCGCCGCCGAGGGAACAGCCCTCGAAGGGACTGTCCCCGGCCAGCCTCCAGCCACTCAACCAGCCACTCGCGAGTGCCTTTTGTAATCCATCGGGCCCGCCGCGGCCCCACCTTTCCACGTTTTCACGCGACCCCCTTCCCCCCGCCCCCGAGAAAATCTGATGACTCCCACGACTCGCTGGACCATCCCACGCCGCATCACAGGCGGATTCGTCCTGCTCTTTCTGCTGACGCTGTTGCTGGGCTGCCTGAGCCTGTGGCGGGTGGTCGACATCAACTCGAATGTCATCACGTTGTCGAGCAATTCCGTGCCGTCGGTGGTCATTCTCAATCGCATCGTCCAGAAAAACCTCACGGCCGCGCGGGCGGCACGGCGCGGGCTGCTCGACGCGCTCGACGATCCGAAGTCATGGGGCCCGTCGGCCGCCATGGTCGATTCCGCCGTGAAGGATGGCGACGCCCTGTGTGCTGACTACCAGGGACTCTTTTTCGACGAGACGGATAGACAGTCGTTCATGGCAGCGGCCGCCGCCCGCACCACGCTCGTGACCGTGATTCGCGAAGTCATGGGGCTTATCCGTGAAGGAAAGACCGCGGAGGCCCAGGACATGCTCCGCACCCGGCTCGATTCCGCCGTGCAGGACAATCTCGACCGTTTCAACGAGACGATCGAATTGAACGCCGCTGCGGCGCAGACGCAGGCCAATTCCGCGCGGCGAAAAGTGCAGGCGAGCTTCGTCATCATCGTCGGGACGTTGTTGCTTGCGCTGCTCCTGGCGAGCCTGCTGGCGGGCAGCATCATCCGGTCGACGATCCGGGCCCTGCGTTCGGTATCCGACTCACTGGAAAACAGCGCGACGCAGACGGCAACCGCCTCTGGCCAACTCTCCAGTGTGAGCCAGGCCTTTGCCGCGGGCTGCAGCGAGCAGGGCTCGTCGGTCGTGCAGACGAGTGCTGCGCTCGAGGAGATGTCGACGATGATCCGGAGCACGGCCGAGAATGCGTCACGGGCGAAGGAACTGGCCAGCCAGGCCCGCGTCGCGGCGGAGACCGGCTCGCGGACGATGGTCGCCATGAACGAGGCCATGAATGCCATCGAGGTATCGAGTGCGGAGGTGGCCAAGATCGTGAAGAACATCGACGAGATCGCCTTTCAGACCAACATTCTGGCCCTGAATGCCGCCGTGGAAGCGGCGCGGGCGGGCGAGGCCGGAGCCGGCTTTGCCGTCGTGGCCGATGAGGTTCGCTCGCTGGCCCAGCGGAGTGCAGCGGCCGCCCGGGAGACCGCCGACAAGATCGAGGCGGCGATCGCCAACAGCCGCCACGGTTCGGCCAGTTGCGGCCGCGTCGGTGAATCGCTCAGCGAGATTGCGGAGAAGGTTGCCGCGGCCGACAGCCTGGTCGCTGAGATCGCCACCGCCGCCCGGGAGCAGACGCACGGTATCAAGCAGATCGGACTGGCGATGAACCAGATGGATGGCGTCACGCGTGGGAACGCCGCGCGGGCCGAGGAGAGTGCCAGCGCCGCGGCCGAACTCAACAGCCAGGCCCATCTCATGCAGGAGAGTGTCGATTTCCTGCGGTCACTCGTGGCCGGAGGTGGGCAGGCGGTCGGCGTGGCTCGCAGCCATGCTGTCAGTCCGGGCGGGTCTGTCCTGCCGCGATTCGACGCTACCCACGGATCACGATCGCGGCCGGCGTTGCCGGTCGTGAAAGCAGCTGCCCGGCCGATGCTGGCCGGGCCGGTCGCCGGCCGGATTCCGATGCCGGGTGATGGGGACTTGCCCCGTGACGACGAAGACAGAAACTTCAAGAACTTCTGACATGCTGCCCTTTTCCGAGCCGCCGCTCTCTCCCGCCGCGTATGCGTTTCTGGCTGATCTGGTCTATCAGCGGAGCCGCATCCGGCTGGGGGCCGACAAGCAGGCGCTGGTGGCGGGGCGGCTGGGCAGGCGGCTGCAGGCAATCGGCTGCGGCAGCTACGAGGAATACTGTCACCTGCTGCAGTCCGCCGACGGCGAGGACGAGATCAGCGCGGTGATCGACCTGATCTCAACTAACCACACCCACTTCTTCCGGGAGGCGGCCCATTTCGACATCCTCGGCCAGCGGGTGCTGCCGGCACTTGCCGAGCGGGCTGCTGCCGCCAGTCGCGACCTGCAGATCTGGTGCGCGGCGTCGGCATCGGGTGAGGAGGCCTACTCGCTGGCCATCGTGCTGGCCGAGTTCTGCCGTTCCAGGCCGGGCCTCGGGTGGCGGGTCTATGCATCCGACATTTCCCGCCGCATGCTTGCGGCCTGCCGGCTTGGCATCTACGAGTCAGACAAGGTCGACCTGCCGGCCCCTGATCTGCTGGCCCGTCACTTTCAGCAGGGCGTCGGCGAACGGTCGGGCTTTTACCGGGTCAAACCAGAACTCCGCCGTCAGGTGACGACCGAATACGTCAATCTGTTTCAGGACAGCTATCCTCTTCCCAGGGGCCTCGATGTCATCTTCTGCCGGAATGTCATGATCTACTTTGACGTGGAGTCGCGGCGGCTGCTGATTGAACGGCTCTTCGATCAGCTTGCGCCCGGTGGGTATCTCTTCGTGGGCCATTCGGAGAGCCTGCTTGGGCTCGGCCATCGCTTCAAGGCCGTGTGGCCCAGCGTCTATGTGCGGCCCGCTTGACCGACCACACCACGGTGCCACGGAACACCACACCATGAATCCCCCGACCAACCGCCGCCTCCGTGTTCTCGTCGTCGACGATTCGGCCCTCGTCCGTAAGGCGATCACCGACAGCCTGAGCCGCGATCCGGAGATCGAGGTGGTGGGCTCGGCCTGCGATCCGTACGTGGCCCGGGAGAAGATCGCCCGACTCGACCCTGACGTGTTGACGCTCGATCTGGAGATGCCGCGGATGGATGGACTGACCTTCCTGCGGATTCTGATGGAGCATCACCCGATGCCGGTGGTGGTGGTCAGCTCGTTGACGCAGGCTGGGTCGCAGGCGGCGCTTGAAGCGATGGAGGCGGGCGCGATGGACGTGCTGGCCAAGCCGGATGGCACGATGTCGATCGGCGCGCTTGGCGAGCGGCTGGCCTATCACGTCAAGGCGGCTGTGGCGGCCAGCCGATTCCGGCGGCCGCGGGATGATGCACAGGAGCCTGGGGCTTCCGGGGCCGCTGCTCCGGTTGGGCCTGCGATGCCGCCGGTGCTGACCGTCCAGCCCGGTGCCGTGGACAGCCGCGGTCTGATCGTGCTCGGCTGCTCGACGGGTGGGCTCGAGGCCCTGCGGACGATTCTCGGCAGCCTGCCCATCGGTCTGCCGCCGATCGCCGTTGTGCAGCACATTTCAGGACACTTCTCCAGGGTCGTGGCGGAACGGCTCGATTCGATCAGCGCGCTGACGGTCCGCGAGGCCGAGGAGGGCATGCCGCTCGTGCCCGGGATGTGCGTGATCGCGCCCGGGGAGCACCACCTCGTTGTCGAACAGTTGGCCGGTGGGTTTCGGTCCCGGTTGTTGCGGAGCCCGCCGGTGCATCACTGCCGTCCTGCGGTCGACGTGCTCTTTCGTTCTGCGGCCGAGGCGGCCGGTCCGCACGTGGTCGCCGCGCTGATGACTGGAATGGGAAGCGATGGCGCGATGGGGCTGGGACTCATCCGCACGGCCGGTGGCATGACGATCGCAGAGCACGAGAGCAGCTGTGTCGTCTACGGCATGCCGCGGGCGGCCATCGAATTGGGGGTCGTTGACCAGGTGGTGCCACTGCCTCGGATCGCTGCGGCGATCGTGGCCGCGGCATCGCGCCGCATCCCGCGCTGAAGCCTGCTGGCTCGGGAGCGGCCCGGCGTTCGGAGCTGGGTTCAGAGCCAGCGTTCAGAGCAGGGTTCAAAGCAAGATCCGCAGCATGCGGCGGAGCGGTTCGGCGGCACCCCAGAGGAGTTGATCGCCGATCGTGAAGGCGCCGACATACTCCGGCCCCATCGCGAGTGTCCGCACGCGGCCCACGGGGATGGTCAGCGTGCCGGTGACCGCCACGGGCGTCAGGTCCCGGAGCGTGGCCTCGCGGGTGTTGGGCACGAGCTTCACCCACTGGTTGTCGGCGGCGATCATCGCCTCGAGATCGGCCACGGGCACGGCCTTCTTCAGCTTGAAGGTCAGGGCCTGGCTGTGGCAGCGCATGGCCCCCACCCGCACGCAGAAGCCGTCAACGGGAATGGCTGGCGGGCCGACGCCGTCGCCCTGTCCGAGGATCTTGTTCGTCTCGGCCATCCCCTTCCACTCCTCCTTCGACATGCCATTGCCGAGATCCTTGTCGATCCAAGGAATCAGTGAGCCTCCCAGGGGCACGCCGAAGTGGGTGGTCTGGTCGCTGCTGAGCGCACGTTGCCTGGCGATCACGGCGCGGTCGATGTCGAGGATGCCGCTCCTGGGATCGTCGAGGAGATCCTTCACCTCCGCATACAGCGTGCCGTATTGGGTGAGTAATTCCCGCATGTGCTGGGCGCCGCCACCGGAGGCCGCCTGGTAGGTCTGGGTGCTCATCCACTCCACCAGGCCGGCCTTGTAAAGAGCCCCCACGCCCATCAGCATGCAGCTGACGGTGCAGTTGCCCCCGATCCAGTTTTTCACACCCTGTTTGAGGCCGCGTTCGATCACCGGCATGTTCACCGGGTCGAGAATGATGACGGCGTCCTTGTCCATGCGGAGCGTTGAGGCGGCGTCGATCCAGTGCCCCTGCCAGCCGGCGGCCCGCAGTCTGGGAAAGACCTCGGAGGTGTAGTCGCCGCCCTGGGCCGAGATGATGATGTCGCAGCGTTTCAGGGCCGTGATATCGAAGGCATCCTGCAGAGCGGTCTCACAGGTGGCCAGTTCGGTGGCCAGTTTGGGGGCCGGTCCGCCGGCATTCGACGTGGAGAAGAACACGGGCTCGATCAGGCTGAAATCCCCCTCGGCCTGCATGCGGTCCATCAGCACCGAACCGACCATGCCGCGCCAGCCTGCCAGTCCCACCCGTTTCATGGAGTCTCCCTCTCGCACGTGAATGCAGTCTGCTTCTTACCCGAGCCACCAGAGCCCGAGCCACCGCGGCCCAACCAACGTACGGCCCAGCCAACGTACGGCCCAGCCAACGGCCTACTTCAATGAACGCATGAATTCGATCACGTCGAGGAACTCATTCGGTGACATGGTGCCCGCGAGGCCCTCGGGCATGCTGCTCTGCTTGAGCTTCACCCGTTCGTCGATCTCTGCCACGGGAATCTTCTTTTGTTCCTTGCCATCGAAGATCACGACCTCTTCGGGCGTGTCGCTGACGAGCAGACCGGTGATGGTGCGGCCGTCGTTGGTGAGCACCGAGGTCGAGAGATACTTTTCCTCCACGGCGGCGTTAGGGTCGATGATCGATTCGACGAGCTTGTAGCCGTCGAGCCGTTTGCCGACGCCGTTCATGTCAGGGCCGAGATTCGCCCCCTCGCCATACACCTTGTGGCAGGCGACGCACATGCGGCGGAAGACCCGCTTGCCATTGTCGACGCTGCCCCCCTTCGTGTCGGCCATCGCCTGCATCGCCTTGTTGCGAACCTCGTCGGGCTGTGGATCCTTGCTCAGGAGCACCTGCAGGTGGGGAAGAATCTGGGCTGCCTGCTTGTCGAGCCCCAGAACGCTGTCGAGCACCCGGGCCGCAGGCGAACCCTTGGTGACAAACACTCCCTCGTCGTGGGCGGTCCGCCAGACGGCCAGGTTGGCGCCGAGGGCGGCATCGCAGGTGTAGTCAACCCAGCGGTCGGCGGGCTCGATGTTGACCGCGGCCGCCACGGCCTGCATCGCGGTCATCGTCGGGAAAAAGCTCAGGCCCCGCACGGCCTCGGCCCGAACCCGTGGCTGCGGATCGGCCGCCTGCTTGCAGAGCCGCTGTTCGACTGACTCGAGCCACTCGCGCTCGTCGGCCAGCACACGGGTGGCCGCGGCGCGGGCATCGGGCGTGGGAGACTCGAGCAGTTCGTCGAGCAGCCCCGCGTCTACCGCATGAAAGCTCTGCTGCAGCCAGAGCACCTCCGTGCGGAGTCGATCGGCATCGGGATCGGCACCGAGCGTCGTCAGCCATTCCTTGGCAGCGGCGAGCACCTCGTTGCCGGGGCGGGACTGAAGGTCGGCGCGGGCCCGGTAGCGGGTCCGCCACTCGGGCGATCTGAGCTGCGCAAGCACCTCGGCGATCGACCGCCCGGCCTGTGTCTCGGGAGCGACAAGCGGGCGGTCTTTGCAGACGAGCCGATAGATCCGGCCGTGAACGTGGTCACGATTGGGATCCCGCTGGCTGTATTGCATGTGGCCGATCAGAGGGTTGGCCCAATCGCCAAACCAGAGCGCGCCGTCGGGGCCGATCTGCGGATCGACCGGTCGAAAATGCTTGTCGGTGCTTTTGATCAGGTCGAAGGCCGTCTTCTTGTCGCTGGGGTCATGCCGTACCCGGGTGCCCACAAAGCCCGCGCCGTCGTTGGCGAAGGTCCACCGGGGCATGCCGTTGGTATTGATGACGCAGGCATAGATGAATTGATCCTGCACATCGTCGGGAAACTGTCGCGTGCGGAGAAACTCGCTCCCCACGACCGGCCGCATGCCCTCGGTGTCGAAGACCGGATTGAGGCCCTTGCGGCCGCGGTACTGCGCCCCGGAAAGCGGCGTGTCCCAGTGCTGGGAGGCTCCCGTGCCGTCACCGCAGAAGCCCTGCCCCCACTGGTCGAAGACGTAGCACCAGGGATTGCCGTAGCCAGGGGTGACGAAGTGCCGCAGCTTCCACGTTCGGGGATCGAGCACATAGCTTCCCGAGGAGCCGTAGTTGCGGAACGGACCCCAGGGCGTTTCCACGGCCGTGCTCATCGCGACACCCTCGAGCATGTGCAGCAGGCCCGCAGGGCTCGCCTCGAAGGCGCCCACGGTGTGGTGCGTGTCTTCGGTCGCCCAACCATCGAGGACGTGAACGGTCTGGTCGGCCTTGTCGTCGCCATCAGTGTCTTTCAGCCAGAGCAACCGCGGCTGGTCAACCACGAGAACACCGCCGGCAAAAAACTGGAAGCCTGTCGGACAATGGAGGGTGTCGCAGAACACAGTGCTCTTGTCAGCCGTGCCATCGGAGTCGGTATCCTCGAGGATCACGAGTTTGTCGGCTGGCTTGGGAGTGCCTGGCTGCCACTGGGGATAGCTGGGCATGGTCGAGACCCAGAGCCTGCCCTTGGCGTCGAACGCCATCTGCACGGGGTTGGCGATCTCGGGAAACCGGCTCTCGTCGGCGAAGAGCCTGATCTCGAAACCGGGCGGCACGGTGCAACTGGCGATCAGGTCGGCGGGAGACTTGATGACGGGACCGCCCTCGGCATTTTCGCTGTAGGCCTGTCGCGGTTCGCCGAACCGGGTCTGCGGCACGAACAGGTCGCCTGTGCCCGAGTCGTCGGGAACCGCGGGCACCGGCTTCCCGGCGGCGATGTCCCAGACGTATTGGTCGCGAACTGCGGCCATCTTCCGCAATTTGGCGTACTCGCGGGGGAAGGTCTCCGTATCCCAGGTACGGCGGCCGCCATAGACATACCAGCCGTTGACCATCCGATAGTCCTGCAGATGCACCCACGACTTGTCGTTGACGGCGGAACGCAACCGCGTGAACGCCGCGGAGTCGAGACGCCCAGCCGGCGTGGGGCCGAACAGAAGCGTGTCGAGTTGTTCGCCCACGAGCCGGTCGCCCGCCTCGTTCAGATGGCAGCCGTTGATCGTGAACTGCAGGCCGGGCTGGGCCGTGAAGGCCGCCAGCGACTGAGGAAGAAGGTCGACAAAGGCGAGGCCACGGGCGGCGGCCACATCCCGTGCGGCGGCTGTGTAGAGGCTGATCGCGGCATTCTGCGCCGCGGCGTCGGGCATGAGCGGGTCGCCAGAAGGCTCGACGGCGATCGGCGAGACGATCACAAACCTCGGCGTGGCCTTGGTGTCGTCGCGGGGATACTTCCCGGCCATGGAGTCGAGGAGCTTGGCGTAGTCGGCCTTGAACTTCTCGACGCCGCCGGGGCCGGCGAACGACTCGTTGAATCCAAAAAACATCAGGTAGGTATCGGCGCCGAAGGCGGCCAACGGATCATCGAGTTTTGTGTAATCGCCGGGCCGCTGCTGGTTGCCCACTTCGTCGGTGGGCCGGGCAAAGTTGCGGACGACGAGGTGCTTGCCGGGAAACCGCTGGTGGAGCAATGTCTCGAAGTGTCCAAACAGGTTCATCCGTTCCGCGGTCGAGTTACCAACCAGTGCGATCCGCTCTCCATCGAGGAGTTCGAGCGGCAGCCGGCTGGCGGGCAGCGGCGGCCTGGCAGGTCGGGCCGCCGGCGCGAGGATTTCACGGGCCACTTTGAAGGCATCGTTCGCCGCCGATTCCTCCGCACAGGCATGCATCCCGAAGCCGCCGAAGAAGCATCCCGAGACGAGCATCAGGGATGTGGCGGCGGATCGACTCAAAGCCCGCGAGAGGACAGACCGAGTCACAGAGGCAGGCGTGGGTGTGGTCATCGGGCAATCCCTACAGAATATCGGGGTAAAAAGCCGTTTTTAGCCACATCACTATAGCAGACAGGAGGCCCAGTGGCAGGCCGATCCAACGGCCAAAACGGCGGCTCGAATCCTTTTCTCTGCCGTTGCAATGGCCTTGTGATGGCCGGT
>JBIIFB010000172.1:0-7735 GCA_044237545.1 Pirellulales bacterium | reverse complement strand
CCGGCAGGCGTCGAAGCCCCCAGGCCGCCCAACCTGGCGGTCATCGCCGAGAAACAGGGGCTGGAATCAGGCCGCTCGGAACTCATCGCTGCTGACGCCGCGTTTGCAGCCGGCGGTCTTGGTGGCAGCTTTGAATTCGTTCCCGATCCCTCCAGCCGCTTTGGCATCCGTCAGCAGCGTTGGCTCGACCAGATGTTCGGGGCGGGCTCGATGTCGTTGCGGCCGATCCGTTCGCGGGATGTCGAGGGAAGTCGCTATTTGTCGTGGCGCACGGAGGACCAGCCCGAATTCACGCCGTCTTTTGATACTGCCCGGTCTGGCGTGGAGCGGGCCTGGCGGATCGTCGAGGGCCGCAGTCTTGCCAAGAAGCGGGCCGAGGAGATCGCCCGGCAGGCCGAGGCAACTCAACAGTCACTCGAGACGACGCTCCAAAAGCAGGTTCCCCCTTATGGCGGCAGTGAGATGAAGGCCATGCAGGCTGGCCCCTTCTCGTGGCTTACGCAGGGCATGGCGGGTGGTAATCAGCCCGTGCTCTCCCAGCCCGAGGGCGTTTCGATGCCCGGCGACGATTTCATGCGGGCTGTTTTTTCCCTGGAGCCTGGCCGCACGGCCGTGGCGTTCAACGAGCCGCAGACCGTCTGCTACGTGATCCGCCTGGCGTCGCAGGAGCCGTCCGTCGCTGCATTGCAGGAGACGTTCCTGGCCGGCCGCAATGACCGGCAGAAGATCGGAATGGTCGCCCAGAGGCAGGCATCGACCACGTTCCGCGGACTGATCGAGGGCATGCAGAAGCGGTATCAACTCGACTGGAAGCGGCAGCCTCGGTGAGGCTGCACGCTCCCATAAAAGCCCTCGGCGTGAGCCGGGGGATCGGATGCCACGCATAGCTCCGCCACGTCGATCGTCCTGCCGACACAATCGCTCATGCTCCGTGGCGGTTGGAGGGTGTCAACGTCTTCTCGTTTGACAACGCTACCGCTGCTTGAGCACGACGACCGCCAGGGGCGGTAGTGTGAGCGCGAGCGAGTGCTCGCGGCCGTGGTGCGGCTGCGGCGACGACTGCAGACCGCCACCGTTGCCGGCGTTGCTCCCGCCATACCAGGCCGAGTCGCTATTGAAGATTTCCTCGTAGGCTCCCGCCGACGGCACGCCAAGCCGGTAGCCCTGTCGGAGCACCGGCGTGAAATTGCAGCAGACGATCACCCACTCGCGGCTGGTGGCACCGCGGCGGACGAAGGCCAGGACGCTGTCCTGCCAATTGTGGCAGTCGATCCATTCGAAGCCACGACCGTCGAAATCGAGTTCGTGGAGGGCTGGCTCCCGCCGCACGAGGTTGTTCAGGTCGGCCACCGCGCGGGACAGGCCGCGATGCTGCTCGCCCGCCAGGAGGTGCCACTGCAGGCTCTCGTCGAAATTCCACTCCTGCCACTGCCCGAATTCGCCCCCCATGAAGAGCAGTTTCTTGCCCGGATGGAACCACATGTAGGCGTAGAGAAGCCGCACATTGGCGAACTTTTGCCAGACATCCCCCGGCATCTGATCGAGGAGCGATCCCTTGCCGTGCACCACCTCGTCGTGCGACAGCGGCAGCACGAAGTTCTCGTGAAAGGCATAGATCAGACTGAAGGTGAGTTCGTCATGGTGATACTTGCGGTGCACGGGGTCATGCCGCATGTACCGCAGGGTGTCGTTCATCCAGCCCATGTTCCACTTCAGGCTGAAGCCCAGACCACCGACATACGTCGGCCGCGACACGCCGGCCCAGGCGGTCGACTCCTCGGCGATCGTGAGCACGCTCGGGTGGTGTGCATGCACCTGCACGTTGAAACTTTTGACAAACTCGATCGCCTCGAGATTCTCGCGGCCGCCGTGGCAGTTGGGCACCCACTCCCCGTCCTTGCGGCTGTAATCGAGATAGAGCATCGAGGCCACGGCATCGACCCGAAGGCCGTCCACGTGGTAATAGTCGAGCCAGAACAGTGCGCTCGAAACCAGATAGTTGGCGACCTCGTTGCGGCCGTAGTTGAATATCAGCGTTCCCCAGTCGGGATGCTCGCCCTTCCGCGGATCCTCGTGCTCGTAGAGGGCCGTGCCATCGAACCGCCGCAGGCCGTGGCCGTCGCGAGGGAAATGGGCCGGCACCCAGTCGATGATCACGCCCACGCCGGCCCGATGCAGGGCATCGATCAGTGCCATCAGATCCTGTGGAGAGCCGAAACGGCTGGTGGCCGCAAAGAGACCGATCGTCTGGTAGCCCCAACTGGCCGAGAGCGGGTGCTCGGTCGGTGGCAGGAACTCGACGTGCGTAAACCCCATTTCCACACAGTAGGGAACGAGTTCCCGTTCGAGGTCGGCGTAAGAAAGCCAGCGGTGCGATTCGCCGCCCGGCCGCCGCCAACTTCCCAGATGCACCTCGTAGATGGTGAGCGGCGCAGACAGGCTGTTGCGGGCGGCCCGCTGTGCCATCCACTCCTCGTCCCGCCAGACATGGCTGGTCAGATCGACCACCTTCGACGCCGTTCTCGGGGGCACCTCGGCACCGAAACCGTAGGGGTCCGACCGATCGCTGAAGCCGCCATCGGCATGCACCCGATATTTGTAGAGCGTTCCGGCGGCGAGGCCGGGCACGAAGAGCTCCCAGATTCCCGATGGCACCCGCTTCTGCAGCAGGTGCCGCTGGCCTTCCCAGCCATTGAAATCGCCGACAACGCCCACGGCTTCGGCATTGGGGGCCCAGACGGCGAAGTTGACGCCCGCCACACCGTCCACGACGTGCAGGTGCGCCCCGAGCTTCTCGTAGCTCTTCCAGTGGTGGCCCTCGCCCAGCAGGTGCAGATCGTAGTCGGTGAGCATGGGGCCACATGGTATCGTTCCGGGACGGCGTCCGCCTACGGGAGCAGTCTGGCGCCGCGGCGAAACGACTGCCCGCAAGCCAGCCCCGTCGGCATGGCGGGGTTGTCGCAGCCTGGAGAACACCGAGAGGAGGAAGCTGCATGGGGTTTGAACGCTTTGGGCCGGTGGAGCGGCAAATCGATATCAACGGCCGTCTGCTCTCCGTGTGGCGGCCTCCGGACATGGAGGAACTCATCGACCTCGTGGCCTTCGAGGAGGATGAACGCATCCCCTACTGGGCCGACGTCTGGGAATCCGCCATCGTCCTTGCCGAGGAACTCGCGGCGGTCGATGGCCGCGGACTTTCCCTACTCGAACTCGGCTGTGGTCTTGGCCTGCCATCGCTGGCCGCCGCCCAGGCGGGGTTCACCGTCACTGCCAGCGATTACGAGCCACCAGCCTTGGAGGGGGTGCGTTTCAACGCGGTTCGCAACGGGCTCGAGGCGATCTCAACGCGGGAACTCGACTGGCGAGCGCTGCCTGAGGATCTGGGCCACTTCCACCGGGTGGTCGCAGCCGACGTGCTCTACGAGTCGCATCATCCCGCAGCACTTGCCGACGTGATCGCCCGCACCCTCCGGCCCGACGGCATCGCGCTTGTGGCCGATCCCGGCCGACAGAAGGCGGCCGGCTTCGAGGCTGCCGCCCACGCGGCGGGGCTGGGCGTCGTCAAGCAGCAGGCCCGCCGGCCGCGTGGTGCGACCGACGGGCCTGCCGTTGAAATCTACCGGGTGACGTTTCCGAGCTGACACGTGTCAGTCCGCAGAAAGGCAGGCGCTGCCTGCCTTACGCCACCAGCCGCATCTCGGGAACTTCGCCGGTGATGCCCGTCACGAATTCCTCGAAGATTTTCACGTCGAGCGCTGAAGCGCTTTCGGCCTCGGGGTGGAACTGCGTGCCGATCGCCACCCAGCCTTCCACGCAGCTCTCGATCGCCTCGACCACGCCGTCCGGAGCCCGGGCGGTCACCTTGAAGCTCTCGGCAACGTCATCGATTCCCATGTGGTGCATGCTGTTGACGCGAATCTCCCCATCACCATAAACCCGCTCCATCACGGAGCCGGGCTCGACGACGAGCGCATGCCGATGGGACTGATCGATCGGATCCTTGTGCGGAATCGCCTTCGGGAGGTCTTCCGGGATGTGCAGGAAGAGCGTGCCCCCCTCGGTGATGTTGAGCAGCTGCATGCCGCTGCCGATCGCGAGCACCGGCATGTGACGGGCACAGATATGCTTGGCCAGCAGGCGGTCAAAATCCTCCCGCCGCGCGTCCATCGGCCGAACCGCCGGATGGGGCATGTAGCCGTCGCGACGCGGATCGAGGTCGGCCCCGCCCACCATCACCACGCCGTCGAGCATGTCGAGCAGGCGAATGACATCCTCCTCATCGGACAGCGGCGGCAGGATCACGGGGATGCCGCCCGCGGCGGTGATGCCGTCGAAGTAGCCGGCCGCGACGAACGAGAGAGCGGCATGCTCCTTGCGGGTGGAGCGGTAATCAGTGTTGATGCCGATGAGGGGTTTGACTGCCATGGGGTTCCTCTGAATAAGCGACTCGCCGGCATCCTGCCGACTGGCCTGCCGACGTGGTGGTCAGGTGCGACCCCCGCGTGCTGTCGGCCGACTCCCTCCCCCGTGCCGTCCCGCGGAACAGCGGCCGACCGTCGGGCAACAACGCCGGTACCCACGACGCCACAAAGGGCCGCAGGTCTGGCAGCGTCATCCCTAACGCTTCGACCGTCATCCTGTCGGGGCTGCACGGCGGGCGGGTGCCATCCGGGCACCGGGCCGGCACCCCACCGGGGTACCGGGCCATATCCGTCGTTCAAGCCACGATCCGATCACATCTCAGCCGATCGAACGGATCCATCCGTTCGTCGCGTCCTGCGGACCGCCCTCTTGGCGGGCCGCAGACGCAACGGGCGAGAACCTATCTGGCCCCCGGCACAAGGCAAGGATTTTTTATGATTTTGTGGTCCCGAACCTCCAGCACCGCTACATCCGGTGCTAGCACGTCCAGTGCTAGCACTGGACGCTGGCCATCTGGCCCGGCGGCGCTGCGGTCGCAAGGCTGTGCAACCCACGGAATCAGACGCGGGGACTATCGCGGAAAAGTCTTTTTTTAGCTGCCGATCCAGACAGCCGACGTGAAACTCCGCAGCCAGGTCAGCTGCCGTTTGGCCAACTGCCGTGTCCGCTGCTGGGTCAGACGAATGGCCTCAGCGGGTGTGAGCGTGCCAGCCAGCACGGCCAAGGCCTCGGCATATCCCGCCGCCTGGCAGGCCGTCTGGCCGATGCCGCCGGAGCGGGCGGCGGCCGCCCTCGCCTCCTCGATGAGCCCCTCGGCAAACATCGCATCCACCCGGCGGTCGATCCGCTCATAGAGCGTCCGCCTCGGCTGGTCGACGATCAGCATCTGCCCGCTGAACGTGGGATCTGGCTGCCGCGGAGCGGACCACGATGCCGCCATCGGCCGGCCCGTGAGGTGCACGACCTCCAGCGCCCGGATGATCCGGCGGGCGTCGTGGGGATGGATTCGGGCAGCGGCCACGGGATCGACCGCCGCCAAGCGGGCATGCAGGGGGCCGGTTCCCAGGGTCTGGGCCTCTGAAAGAAGTCGACCGCGGAAATCCGGATCCCCTTCCGGCTGCGGATCGAGGCCATCGCGAACCGCCCGCAGATACAGCGGCGTTCCTCCCACGAAGAGCACCCGCTTGCCCCGACCGCGACAGGACTCCACGGCGGTCGCCGCATCGGCCAGCCATCTGGCCACGGTGTAGGCCTCGCTCGGATCGACCATATCGACGAGGTGGTGGGGCACCTCCGCCCGCTGGGCTGCCGTGGGTTTGGCCGTTCCAATGTCGAGGCCCCGGTAGACGGCCATCGAGTCGACGCTGATGATTTCCGCGTCGAGCACCCGGGCCAGCCGCAGGCTGAGGGCTGTTTTTCCCGATGCGGTCGGGCCGGAAAGGATCCAGCAGTCGTCGCGGAGGATAGGCCTGCGAATGGCACGCGGAACCGATTCCGGCCCATCAAACGGCCCGGGCGGGCATGCTACAGTTGTAGGCCCCGTCGGACTGGCCGACCGGGGTGATTCGTGCTGGTGACAGTCTGGAGCCATCGATGCGTCGGTTTGGCGAAACCCTCGAAAACCTGGAGCGGGTCGTGGCGGCGCGGAAGGACGATCCTTCGGCACGATCGTACACCAGCCGACTCCTCGCCGGCGGCGTGCCCGCGATCGGTGGAAAGGTCACGGAAGAAGCGGGCGAACTGGTCGAGGCGGCGGCCCGAGAGTCGGATGACCGGGTCATCTCCGAGGCGGCTGATCTCGTCTATCACATGCTCGTTCTGCTGGCCTGCCGGGGCGTCGAACTCAGACGGGTGGAGGACGAACTTGCCCGGCGGTTCGGTATCTCCGGACTCGACGAGAAGGCCGCCCGCGGCACCGGGGCCGCACCAGACACACCAGCGACGGTGGCCACGCCCAGCACACCCAGCACTGACGGAGCTTCATCATGAGCGATCACTCCAAATCTCCGCTGCTCCGGATCGGCGTTCCCAGCAAGGGACGCCTCGCAGAAATTTCCGCGCAGCTGCTCAACGATGCCGGCGTCTCCTTTCGTCGTAACGAGCGGAGCCTGTTTGCCCGGTGCCGCGACATGCCGATCGAGGTGATCTTCCTGCGAACCGACGACATCCCCGTGCTCACGGCGGAGGGAGCGATCGACCTCGGCATCACTGGTGCCGATCTGGTGGCCGAGAGCGGTGCAGCACTGGTTCATCGGCTCGATCTCGGCATCGGCTCCTGCCGGCTGGCCCTCTGCGTCGGCGAAGACTCCCCCGTGACCGACGCCCGCCAACTCGCCGGCAAACGGGTCGCGACGAGTTTCCCGCGAATCACCAGACAATGGCTGGCGAAGCGGGGCGTCGAGGCACACTTCGTCGAGCTCTCCGGGAGCGTCGAGATCATGATCAACCTCGGTGTCGCCGACGCGATCGTCGATCTGGTCGAGACGGGGAGCACCCTCGCGGCCAATCGGCTCCGCGTGCTCGACGAGATCGGCCGCTACGAGACGGTGCTCGTGCAGAACCACGAGGTCCGCGACGCGGCCACCGCCGATCGGATCGTGCGGCGGCTGGAGGGGATCGTGATCGCCCGCAACTGGTCGCTGCTCGAATACAACGTGCCCCGAACACGGCTGGCGGAGGCGGAGAAGATCACCCCGGGGTTCAACTCCCCGACGGTCAGCGGCCTCGAAGACCCCGACTGGTGCGCCGTGCGGTCGATGGTGAAGCGGGGCGAGGCGCACGCCATCATGGAGCGACTCGACGCGATCGGGGCCTCTGCGATCATCGAAACGCAGATCGCAAACTGCCGGTTGTAGGGGATGGCAGGAGTGCCCGGCGGCGGCGTGGCAGAGACGGCGCTGGGGAAAGCAGCCGGCGGTTGGAAGGGGTATCGTCAACTCTCGGACAAGTTAAAAACTTGCCGCCACGAAGAGGCGGAATGGACGGAGCCGGGATCGGCGGAAGCTCGACGAGCGTTGGAATTTCGCCCTGCCGGGGTCAGCACCACCACAAAGCCCCACGGCGAAAGTCCCCGCGAAGGAGACTTCTGCCGGCCCGGCGGCGGGATACGACGCGGTACGAAGGGCTTCCTCAACTCTCGGACAAGTTAAAAACTTGCCGCCACGAAGAGGCGGAATGGACGGAGCCGGGATCGGCGGAAGCTCGACGAGCGTTGGAATTTCGCCCTCTCAGGGTCAGCACCACCATGACGCCCCACGGCGAAAGTCCCCGCGAAGGAGACTTCTGCCGGCCCGGCGGCGGGATACGACGCGGT
>JBIIFB010000079.1:0-16263 GCA_044237545.1 Pirellulales bacterium | reverse complement strand
CGCCACGAGGAGGCGGAGGGCGTGGGTGGCTTTTCTTTCCCTGTTTCTTTCTTTCCCGGTTTCTTCTCAGGGAAGGTTGCCTGCGATCACGAGGCCGCGGCGGAGCGTTGCGGCCACCTCTGTGCCGGGATCCAGCACGGCCGCATACGGGTCGGGATACCGGCCGGACGGCCTCAGGATGACGAGATCGGCGGAACGGCCCGGTGAGAGAATCCCACAGCGTCTTTCAAAGCCCAGGGCCCACGCGCCATGCCGAGTAGCCATTGCCAGGGCTTCGGCCGGACTGCCCAGCCCCCCGTCAACGACCACGCGGCACTCGGCCAGCACCGAGAGATCGGGGTTTGAGCCGCGGCTGTCGGTGCCGATCGCCACGCGGATGCCTGCGGCCCGAAACATGTCTACGGGCGGGAGCCTGCCAGAGAGCGCGAGCGTGGTCCGAGGGCAGACCGCCACGCAGAGCCGGTCGCGATGCAAGGCGAGCCGCGACAGAGCCGTCTGATCCTCCGGCAGAAACGTGCCGTGCACCACGATGCCCCGCGGCGCACGGGCAAGGAGCGAGATCCAATCGGCGAGGGACAGCAGCCGTGGCGGCGACTCAGCCTGCCAGGCCCCCAACTGTTCAAGCAGCGAGCGGAAGGCTCCGCCGCCAGTCAGGAATAGTTCCGCCTCGTCTTGGCTCTCCGCCAGATGCATCGCCACTGGCAAACGCCGGCAGACCGCCTCGCGGACCGCCAGACGGCCCAGCGATTCCGCCACGGAATAGGGGGCATGGGGGGAGATGCCGCCGCATGTTCCCTCCCGGTGCATGCGGTTCAGATCACGGCACAGCACCGCCCGGGCCAGCGTTGCCGCGGCGGCTGACAGTCCGAGCGTCTCCCGAAACACCCGCACCCGCGGCCCGGCTGCGGCGGCCAACGGATGTGATGCCGTCGCAATTTCGCCGATCGCCGTTACCCCGGCTGCCGCTGACTGCTCGAGGCCGCTGACGACAGCGGCCAACAGACGACGAGCTTCGTCGGTGCCAGAAGCGGCTCGCGACCGTCGCATCGCGACGACCCGTTCGATCCACGCGGGCAGGCCACCGCTGGCGGGCAGTGGATGGTCGAGGTCGGAAAACTCCAGATGCGTGTGGGCGTTGACGAGGCCCGGCAGAATGATCGCGTCTCCCAGGTCGCACACCCGCCCGGAAGGACGGCCGTGGCCAATCGCTACAACCCTGCCCCGCTCGATCCGCACCCAACCGTTTTCGATCGGGTCGGCCAGCATCGGCAGCACATGCCGAGCCCGCAGCGTGATCGTCATTCTGGGGAACCGGCTATCGCTCACGGAGATGTCGAAGCCACCGGCAACAGCACAGCCCGGGCTTTTTCCCGCGATGGATTGACCGGCGAGACAGGCTCTTCTTCCTCGAACAGCTCGTAGAAAACATTCCGGCGCCGCGGTATCCATCCCAATTCCGAAATGGCCGACCGCATCTGATCGAGTGTGAGGTGGTGCACCGTGCCCGCAGCGCTGACGACGTTTTCCTCGAGCATCAGGCTGCCCATGTCGTTGGCTCCGAAAAGCAACGCAAGCTGCCCGATCTCCCGGCCCTGCGTCACCCAACTCGACTGGATGTTGGGCACGTTGTCGAGATAGAGCCTGGCAACAGCCTGTGTCTTCAGGTACTCGAACGGACCAGAGGGGGGAATGTCCGCCATCTCCGTATTGTCGGGCTGGAACGACCAGCAGATGAAGGCTGTCAGGCCACCCGTCTCATCCTGCAGTTGCCGAAGCCGCTCCAGATGCTCGACCCGCTCGGGGAGCGTCTCGATATGGCCAAACATCATCGTCGCCGTGCTGCGACCACCAAGGCCGTGCCACTGCCGGTGTACCTCAAGCCAGTCGTCGGTCAGCACTTTGCCCCGGGTCATCGCCTGCCGCACCCGATCGACGAGAATCTCACCACCGCCCCCCGGCAGCGAGCCCAGACCGGCGCGAGCCAGCCGCTCGAGCACCTCCCGCAACGGCCGCTTCGAAACCTTGACGAAGTGATGGATCTCGGGCGGGGAGAAGCCGTGGACGTTCACCTGGGGAAAACGAGACTTGATGTCATGGAGGAGTTCTTCATACCACTCGAGCGTGAGCGTGGGATGGAGACCGCCCTGCATCAGAATCTGGTCGCCACCCACGGCAACCATCTCCTCGATCTTCGCCAGGAGCGTTTCCCGGTCGAGCACGTAGCCCTCTGGATGCTTCGGCCCCCGGTAAAAGGCGCAGAAATCGCAGACAGCCGTGCAGACGTTCGTGTAGTTGATGTTGCGATCGATGTTGTAGGTGCGGTAGGGCTCCGGGTGGAGACGCCGCGTGATCGCGTCGGCGGCCCGGCCGATGGCCGCCAGATCACGCGACTCGAGCAGCCGCACGGCGTCGTCGGCCTCGAGCCGCCGGCCGGCGACTGTCGCGTCGAGAATCGGTTGAATCGATGATGCCATGTGTGTGATGCCCAATCGCTGCCGGGTGAAGCAAGATCGCCGACCGGTAAGGCCGGATCATACCGTGCCGGAAAGCGATGCCGCGACGTCGAAACCCGTCGGCGCCAGGGCAATCGCTTCGGCATGCCGATAGAAACGGGTCAGCGCCGCCCGTTCCCGGTTGCCCAGATCGTAATGGAGATTATCGCGGAGGTAACTGAGACACTGGGGCACCGTCAGCCCATGCGAGGCAGCTTCGGCTGCCGCAATCGAGGCGAGATTGGCACGGCCCGCATCACGGGCCGCGGCGAGCACCCGCTCGATGCCACTCGTTTCGATGCCCGGGCGGGCGGCCCAGACGGCAAACACAAAAGGCAGCCCGGTCCACCGGCACCATTCGTCGCCGAGATCCCAGATCAGTTGGAACGAACCCGGCTGGGATCCGATGGCCCGGTCTCCGATCAACAGCACGGCGTCGGCTGATGTATCGGCGAGCCCGGCGCCAATGGGCAACACCTCCGTCTCCGGCACCACCCCGTGCCTCTCTGCAAGGAGCACACGTGCCAGCGTCGCGCTCGTCCGAGAGCCCTCATCCACCGCGAGCCTGGCAACCCTACCCGGCTGCGTCCGGAAGTAGAGTTTGACGCTCATCACCGGTCCGCGGCAGCCGATGCAGGCATCCGAGACAACCCGGTAGCCCGCGCCGCGAAAAAGTTCGATGGACGGTATCAACGCGACGTCGAGGACTCCCTTGGACAGGCGGTCAGCCAGACGACTGGGAAGGTCAAAGTCGACCGACACTCCCCGGGCTGCCAGGCCGTAGACGAGGGGTTTGGTGTTGAGATACTGAACCGCCCCGATCCGGCGGCCCAAGCCGTGTGGGCTCTGAATCTCGGTACGCGCAGAGAGTCGATTCACGATCGAGCGGTGTCCTTCGATACCTTCGGTTGACGGTGCCAGGTGGCCCAGGTGGCAAGGCTTACGACGCCATCCGAAAGGGAAACCGCACCAGGCCGCTGATCCTAACCGTAGCCACCACCCCGCGTCAGGGCTCGAGCCGCCGGAATGACCGCAGACCCAATTCCAGCGGCACAAACGCGGCAATAAAACCCAGAACCACGATCAGCAGCAGGCTTGTGGCCGTGCCCTGCGGGCCACTGGCCCAGCCAAGAAAGCCTGTCGGGGGCGGCCCTCCCCCGCCGAATGCTTTGGCCGCAATGGCCAGATGGGTCGGCAATGCCGCAATGATCACCACGCTCATGATGAACAGGGCACTGAGCACCAGGCACAGCGTGCCGCCGAAGCCGGCGGATATCTTCGCCGGCGAGGACTCCCGCAGGTCGGGCATCCGGGCGCCCAGCCCCACGGCAATCCCCGACAATCCCATGCAGAGGACAACGCAGGCGATCTCGTGCACCCACAGCAGCGAGCGGGAAATCCCCAGCATGGTGTCGCTGAGAAACAACAAGCCGCAGCACGGCAGGAGCCCGCCGAAAAAAGAGAAGAGGAACTTCGACCAGACGATCTGATCACGGTGCACAGGCAGCAGGCCGAGAATCCAGAATCTCCTCCCCTCGAGGCTGATCATCGGATAGACGAATCGTGTCGTGAACGTCGACAGGATGAGCCCCGCCACAGCGAGATTCAGGAAGCTGATCATCGACGCGTAGGCGGTGTTGTAGTTGAACGACCGCAGGTTGAAAAAATAAAGACCCAGCAGGCCGAAAAAGATCACGAACTGCGACCACTGTGAGATGTCGCGACGGAACAGCCGAAGATCCTTCACCAGCAGCAGTCGCAGCGGCCTGCCACGGGCCGTCCCCGCAGCCGAGAGCACGCGGTCGGTCCATGCCATCTGGCGTTGTCTTCGGGCCGGCATCTCGCCGGCCAACTGGCTGAAGCCCGTTCGGTAGGAAGAACGCGCCAGCAGCCGGGCGAGCAGTTGGAGCAGCATCCCATTGGAGACAAGCACGGCGAGAAACTTAACCGCCTCAACGAGCGATGCCAGCCGGGCCTCCGGCCGGTCCGCAGCCCGGGCTGCCTCGATCAGCCCACTGGAGAGCCACCAACTGGGAAGCACCCTCTGCTCGGTGACCGACAGTCGTGCCATCACCTGGTCGAACCATTCAGCACTGCCTCCCGTAACGGCCCCCGCCTGGAATAGCGACCAGGCCAGCCACACCGCCCCGACGCAGACGCCCACTGACAGGATCGTCAGAGCATGCAGCCTCAGACGCCCCAGCCACGCGACCGCCGCCATGCAGCAGATGCCGCCGAGCGTCGCGGGAATCACCACGAACGACACCATGAACGGCAGCAGCAGGAGATAGTAGGTCCACGGCGACCCTCTCACGACCCCGTAGGCAACGAGCATCGGACTGCCCAGCAGGACAAAACCCCAACTGGAGAACCACATCGCTTCCTGAAACTTATGGGAAAAAATGGCCTCGGACCGGGCCGGCAGGGTGAGCAGCATTCTGGCTTCCGGCGAGCAATACATGGTTCCGTACAGGAGAATCCCCGTCGAAAAAACCAGCATCACCATCAGCGAGGAGAAAAACGCGTTGAACAGCAACGAGATCACTTCGGCATGAATCGATTCGAGAAACGAGAACCCCTCGACGAACAGGCCGTAGAGCGAACCCCAGAAGACGATGCTCAGCAGCACCACCAGTGCCAGCCGGAGCCGCGCCCCGGAAAACATCGACCTCAACGTTTGCCAGGCGATCGTCGCCCGCAGCCGGGAAAACACCCGGGATTCCACCTCGACTGGAGTCAACCGGCAGGATTCACTGTGGGATTCACGAACGCTTGTGCCAGCCATGCCACGGCCCTCCACGTTCCGCCTCTCCACGTTTTTCATGGAGTGCTCCGGGCAGTCGTGAGCTCGAGGTAGAGATTCTCGAGACTCGTCTCCATGGCCACCTGGGCACGAAGCTCGGCGATGGTGCCGAGAAACCGCAACTGCCCACGCACCATGATGCCCACCCGATCGGCCATCTCCTCGGCCATGGCGAGGGTGTGGGTCGACATGAAGACGGTCATGCCCAGTTGGGTGAGGGATTTGAGGAGATCCTTGACGATGCGAACGCTCCGTGGATCGAGCCCGACCATCGGTTCGTCGAGCACAAGCACATCCGGGTCATGAAGCAGCGCGGCGGCGAAGACGAGCCGCTGCTTCATTCCCAGCGAGTAGCTCTCCGAAAGGTCGTCGGCGAATTCGGCGAGTTCGAAGTGTTCGATCTCACGATCGATCTTCTGCTCTGCCAAGTGGCGTGGCATGCCGAACATGTCGGCGATGAACCAGAGAAACTCGCGGCCGGTGAGCTTGTCGTAGAGCGTGGGCTCGTCGGGCACGTAGCCCGTATGCAGGTGGGCGCTGCGGGCCTCCTTCACCAGATCATGACCGCAGATGCGGACGACACCGCGTGATGGCCGCAGCAGCCCCACGAGCATCTTGATCGTCGTTGTCTTTCCAGCACCGTTGGGGCCCAAAAGGGCGAACAGTTCGCCGCGGGGTATGGCCAGACTCAGGTCCGTGACCGCGGGCTTCGGGCCGTAGGTGCGGGTGACGTGGTCAAACTCGATCATCGGGCCTCCTCACTGACAGGTTCACCGGCAGCGTCCTCAAGCGGACCAACGCCCGCGATCAGGTCTTCGGCAGCCTTGTCGGTTCGCCGCATGAAAACCAGCTTCGAGCCGAGCAGCAAAGACTCCTGCTTCAGCACCTTGCCGCTCCGATCGACCCACAGCCGGCACTTCGGCTCGCGGTGCGCCGCCGGATCGTCCTTGTAATGCACGACATCGACGCGGACCAATGTGTCGTTCCAGAAGATCGACTCCTCGCCCGTGACCTTGGCATGGAGAATCTGGATCGGCGACTGACCGGGCCGCAGCGGGCTGTAGACGGGAACCGTCCACTGCCGGTTCGGATACAGCCCGGGAAGCATGGCCTGGGGAGACAGTTCGTCGCCAATCGTGATGTGATTCGGCAGATGGCGCGAGACGGTGTAATTCATGCCGTGGGCCCGGACATCGACGGTCACTTCTCCTTTTTCGATCCTGCCGTCGAGAAACACCCGGTCGGCCGTGGCGGGCAGTGTCACGATCGAGCTGAACGACTGAAGATCGCCCTTGCTGTCGATCGACAGATGCCCCCGAGCGTCGAGGGCGTAGGCGGCCTTTGGGTCGAAAGACTGCCGCAAAAAGAGTTTGGCCCAGGCCGGCAGCACCTCATTGATGGGGAGCCTGTCAAAATGGAGCAGGCTGTTCACCTCCATGCCCCCCCCTTCGGTCCGAACCGACTGGCTTGTGGCCCACCCCAGCGGCTGGTCGTTCCAGAGCACCGTCCATGCCACCGGCACGAGGCGGTTTTCGGACATGTAAAACGCCTGATACCCCGGCGGCGAGCCGGGCGCCAGCGACGGCAGAATCTTTTCCAGCACCAGCCATCCGCTGGTCAAGCACCAGAAAATCAACACAAACGGAATCAACCAGGGGCGGTGCATCATGCTGATAGCCAATGGGTGCTGAGTGGGGCGAGAGCGACGCCGAACAAAACCCTGTTTCCCGCAATCTTCAACGGTCTGGAGGAAAAAAGGTTTCCCAACGTTGCCAAATCTTCAGTGGTGACATCCAAACTGCCAGCAAAGCAGTGTAGCAGGGCACATCCCGCTGACGTCCCCCGCCCGCCAATGCTTGCAGAATCCTCACGGTTCCTGCGATTGCCGACCGGCCACCGCTGGAATAAACTTTGGCCACGGTTTGGAACGGGGAGATACTTTCCCTTCCCCGCCGTAACCTCCATTTCGCATCCTCCACGCCACAACATTCTCCACGCCACAAACAGCCTTCGCTGTTTCACCGCCATCAAAACGCCAGCTGGGAGCCCACTGGGAGGAACGTCAGATGGATCACACGCACGAGCACGCCCGCAACGACTCCCTGAACGCTCCCGGGAAAGACATCATGGCTCAGACTGAAAATCCCGTCTGCTACCATCAGAATTGTCCGGTCTGTGGCCGGAACCTCCGGATCCGCGTGCTGCTCCTCGGGCGGTTAGTCTATTGCCAACACTGTGGTGGTGGTTTCACTGCCACAGACAGCTGCACTGGCAGCCCCGCGGCCGAAGTCGAAGCACGTCCTCAGGCCACCCTCGTGGACGAACTCCTTGAGCGAGCGGCCGTCGTGCTGAGTCAAAGCGGCGAGTGAGGGCTGAGAGTGATGGCGGCCAGGCGGTTCCAATAGTCGGGAAATGTCTTTCCCACACAGCCCGGATCGGCCACGCGGACTCCAGGAACCCGTAGACCCACCAGGGCGAGGCTCATGGCCATCCGGTGGTCATCGTAGGTCTGGACGGTTGCACCATGCAGCCCCATCGGCTCCTCTTCGGATTGGGCCGCGGCATGGTTCAAAGCCGGGCTGATGGTCAGCCCATCGGCCTGCTCCGACGTCGTCGCCCCCAGCCGGCGAAGCTCGCAGGCAAGATCGCCGATCCGATCGGTTTCCTTGTCCCTGATGTGGGCGACGTTGCGGATCGTGGTGGGGCCCTTCGCGAACAGCGCCACCACGGCGAGCGTTGGCACCGTGTCGCTGATTGCATTCATGTCAATGTCGATGCCCCGGACAGCCCGGCCGCTCACGGTGATCGACTCGTTCGGACCGTCATCGACGGTGACCGTGCACCCCATGCGGCCCAACGCATCGGCAAAGCCGACATCCCCCTGCATGCTCCGCCGGGAAAGGCCCTCCACCCGCACGCTGCCGCCGGTGATCGCGGCAGCCGCGAGAAAATAGCTGGCCGCCGAGGCATCGGGCTCGATGGCGTAGGTGCGGCCGCGGTAGCCGGACGCCGCAATCTGCCAGCAGCGGTCACCACTCGGCACGCAGGATGCACCGAAATCCTCCATCACACGCCGCGTCATTTCCAGGTAGGGCAGCGAGACGAGCGTTCCCTCGAAGTCGATCCGCATTCCCTGTCGCAGGCATGGTGCCACCATGGCCAGACCGCTCGCGAATTGGCTGGAGGTGCTGCCCCGCACACTCGTTCTCCCACCCTCGATGCCCTTCGAACGGATGACCACCGGTGGACATCCTCCGGCACTCTCGGCGCTGGCCTCGACACCCAGCCGCTGGAGTGATTCCAACAGGTCACCAATCGGACGCTTCCGCATCCGCGGCGTGCCGTCGAGCCGATAGGTGCCGTGACCGATCGCGCAGACCGCCGAGAGAAACCGGATGGTGGTGCCGCTGGCCGCACAATCGAGCATCGCCTCTCGGGCAGGCACAACACCCCCGGCGCCGGTCACGCGGACCTCGCCCCGTGGCCAGTCGGCCACCACGCCGAAGCCGAGCGCCGCGAGGCCCGCAGCCATCACGCGTGTGTCCTGGCTGTCGAGCACTCCGGTGAGCAGGCTCTCCCCCGTGGCAAGCGCCGCACAGACCAGCGCACGGTTGGTGATGCTCTTCGAGCCCGGCGGGCGGATCGAGCCCTCGATCGGACGCGAGCAGACGGCAATGGGTAGTGGGTCGGTCATGGTCGTAGGAGGGTATGATACCGTCATGAAACGGTCCATGGACGACGCTCTCGCAGCCTATGATTTCCTCGCGCCACCGCTCGTCCGGTTTGGGGCCGGCAGGATTGACTCGATCGGCGAGACCGTCCGACTCCTCGGCAGGCGGGCCTGGATCGTCGGTGGTGGTCGCAGCCTCACGGCCTCCGGGGCCCGCGAACGACTCGAGGCCAGCCTGTCCGCAAGCGGGATCGAATCCACTACCGTCGCCACGAGCCGCGGAGAACCCACGGTCGACCAGCTGGTGGCCGCCCTCGCTGGCATCGTGGGCCGTGACCAGGAAGAAGTGGTTGTGGTGGCGGTTGGAGGCGGGGCGACCATCGATCTGGGCAAGGCCCTGGCGGCACTCGCGACCACCATGCCGACAGACCTGCTCTCCCAGCCACGGCCCGAAGCTCACCTCGACACGCTCGTCGTCGATCACCTCGAGGGGGTTGGCCGCGGCCTCACGATCAATCGCTGGCCCCTGCCGCTGATCGCCGTGCCAACCACGGCCGGCACCGGCGCAGAGGCCACGCGGAACGCCGTGATTTCCTGCCCGCGACGCCGGTTCAAGAAGAGCATGCGGAGCCCGATGATGGTGCCGCGAGCTGCGATCATCGACCCCGACCTCACGGCCTCGTGCGATCGGGCAACCGTCGCAGCGTCCGGGCTCGACTGCATCACACAACTCATCGAGGCGTTCGTGTGTCGCTTTGCACAACCACTGCCACGGTGCCTCGTGCTGGAGTCATTGCCGCGGGCCCTGCACGCACTGCCGCGGCTGTTGCACAACGAGCCCACCGGCGACGCTCCGGCACACCGGCCCGACGGCCTCGCTGCCGATCGGGCGGCGATGAGCCACGCAGCACTGCTGTCGGGCATGGCGCTGACCAACTCGGGGCTCGGCCTGGCACACGGGGTGGCGGCGGCGCTCGGCATCTCCTGCGGCACGCCACATGGCTTGGCATGTGCGGTCATGCTGCCCGTGGCGTTGCGGGTCAATCGCGAGGCGTCCCGCGATGATTTTGCGCTGCTTGAGCAGGCTGTCGATCCGGACGCCCCGCGGGACGCAGCCGCCGCAGCCGATGCCTTCGTGGAGCGGATCGAACGCCTCTGCCAGACGGCGGGCATGCCCGTGAAGCTGTCGGCACTCGGAGTCACGGCCAGTCAGCTCGACTGGTTGGCCGAGAACTCCGGCGGAGCGAGCATGCGGGGCAATCCGGTGCAGCTCGACGCCGGGGAGCTGCGTTCCGCGCTGCTCGCGATTCTCTGAGCCCGGCGCCCCTACTCCTCTTCCGCCGCCACCTGCGCCAACACCACTTCCCCGTGGGGGCGAGTTTTTAACTTGCCCTTCAAGCCGCGCCCCTACTCCTCCTCCGCCGCCACCCGAGCAAACACCGGATCCCCGTGGGGGCGAGTTTTTAACTTGCCCTTCGAGCCGGCGCCCCTACTCCTCCTCCGCCGCCACCCGAGCAAACACCGGATCATCGAGCAACGGCATCAACGTCGACGCATCCGCGCCTCCCGCCGCTGCCTTCTCCCAGTGCTCACGGGCCCGCTTGGGATCCGACTCCGGCTTGGCCATGTGGTGGGCACCGATGTAGAGGTCGTTGACTGGATTCTCATCGAACCACTGCGTCACGATGGCCAGCACGATGCCACCGGGAATCTTGTCCCACTCAACCGCCTTGGTCACGCCGGCCGAACGGTACTTGAATTTTCCGTCGTCCAGATCAACCACGGCGACTTTTTTACCGTTGACGTCATACTCGTCTCCCGCCTTGACACCCTTGAGTGCCTGCTCACGAAAGTCGCGGAAACCCTTGAAATAGGTGGTGAGTTGCTGCCAGGCTGCGATCCGCTCCCGCGCCCCCGCGCCGCCGGGCTGGTTGCCGGCGGCCGCAAGCAGCCGCTTGACCGTGTCGTATTCCTCCCGCCGGAGGGCGGCGAGTACTTCCGCAAGCGTGTCTTCAAGCCTGGCCGTGTCCTGGGCAGATGGCTCCGGAGAAGATGCCACCGGCTTCGCCTCCATGGGCTGCTCTTTCACCGCCGGGGCATTCTCCACGGGCTTTGGGGCTGGCTGACGTGTGGGCATCGGCTGATCGCCGCTGGCGTCATCCTTGGGCTCCGGCGGGCTTGGTCGTCGCCGTTCGCGTGGCGGTGCCCTTTTGGCCGTCGACACCGCCTCATCGGATGCCGTATCCATCGGAGTCTGGGTTTCCTGCGGGCGTGGCCGTTGTTTTTCCGCGGGCTGTCGTGGCGGGTTGGCCTCGCTTCGATCGGGAGCTGATTCGACCAGGGCTGTGTTCTTCGGTGCCCCCTTCGACTTCTTCGCCCGGTCCATCATTTCCAAGCTGTAATAGGCCAGGCCACCGGCCGCGGCCGACAGCGTCAGCAATGCCAGGACAATGCCCGCTACTGGGGTCTGCTTTCGATAGATGGTTGTCCGAATGGCGATCTGCTCGAGACCACCACCATCTGGAACCGCCCCATGCCCTGGCACCGCGGGCACTGTGGGCACCGCGGGCACAACTGGCGGCACCGTCGGCATGGCCGGAGGCAGCGTCGGCATGGCCGGAGGCACTGCGGTGGCCTGAGGCACTGCCAACGACGAGGGCGGCCTGGGCATGGCAAAGCCAACGGTTGCGGCCGGCCGGGGCCGACTGGGGCCGGCGGCGAGTTCGCTCAGCAGCTTTTCCCTGGCCTCCTCCACTCGCTTGACGAGGCCCGCGCGTGCCAATTCGAAGGGGCCAGGCGAAATCGCACGGAGCAGATTGAGCCGCACCTCGGCCGCTCGCAGCACCGCCAACGGATCAGACTCCTGCAGCGACACACCGAGCAGAAGGCGGGGGTTTCCGAGGTCGACGGCGTCGATCCCGAGCCATTGCCTGCAGGGATCAAAGGGGGCATCTGTCGGCATGATCGGATCGCCACGTGGGGGGCGTACCTACGGTTTCGATAGCGGCCGACCGCATCCCCGACCGAACACCAGCCAGGACCGGAAGACCGTTCGGAACAGCTGAATCGTACCAGCCGCACTGGCCACTGCTCAATCCCTCCGCTGGTCTGTTCCTGCGATGCTCAATGCCCTCGCTGGTCAATGCCTCCGCCAGACAGTCATCTCCGCCACGGTGTGTTGATGCTTTCGCGCCGTTTCACGGATCACGAACGGGATGTCTTCGCGGTGCTGGAGCGAGAATCGCGGCTCGAGCGAGCGGGTCAGTCCTGCCAACGTCGAGAGCGGCTCACCATGCTCGCGCCGACCGCCGATCCACTTTGCCTTGGGCGTGTAGTCCTCGAGCCACGTGTAGGGAGACGTGATCACAAGCAGTCCTCCCGGCAGAATCCGCTCTGCGATGGCGTCGAGAAACAGCGAGGGGTCGTAGAGGCGGTCGATGAGATTTCCGGCAAACACGAGGTCGTAGCCGGTGTAGACGGCCTTCAGGTTGCAGGCGTCACCCTGCATGAAGAGAACACGGGAGCCAACAGGCGCCAGCCCGCCGTGATCGAGCGAAATGGTCCGCGCGAGCGTCAGTTCTCCCTCGGTGGGGACCTCGTAGATCAGATCGCTACCCTGCTGCAGACGCACCCCCGACTGGATGAAGCGGGCCGAGAAATCGACCGCATCGACGTGCTCGAAGAACCGGGCGAACTCAAATGCCGACCTGCCCACCGAACAGCCGATGTCGAGGCATTTCCGGCGACGATCCGGCGGCGTCTGGCGGATCGCCGCCTCGACGCACGCCCGCGGAAAGTTGGGGACTCCCAGGGCCTCAGGGCCGTAGTGGAATTCCAGATACTGCTTCACGAGCTGGTCGGTCTCGTAGAGCCGCGAGCCCTCGGTAACCGCCTCGCTGCCGGGCTCTTCGATGATCGTGCGAAACCCGGCGTGCTGGAAAAAGTGTCTGCGGAACGCGTAGCGGGCGCTGGCGATCGCCTCGTTGCCGGTGGAGATCCAAGACCCCCCCTTGATCAGATTGTGGCGGCCGTCGAACGTCGGCACCGAGAAGTCGTCGTAGAGCGGATGCACTTCGAAACCCTTGTAGGGCATGATCGGCGTTCGCGTCCATTGCCAGACATTGCCGATCACATCGCAGAACTCCCCTTGGGGAAACGCATCGACAGGCACACTCGAACAGCCATGTTCGAGATTGATGTTGCCCGGTGCCCGCGGCCAGACGGGCTGATCGGCGGAGAGTTGCGGCGGGAGCGTGCTCCGCAGGGCATACCAGTGCGGTTCGGTCGGCAGCGACACGTTCTCCCCCGTCTGAGCCGCCAGCCAGGCGCAGTAGGCCTGTGCCTCCAGGCAGTTCACCTCGACAGGCCAGTTGGCCGGCAGGGGCATCTCGTTGAGCAGGTTCCGCTGCCAGTAGCCGCCGCCGGAGGCATCACCCCTGCGAAACCAGAACTTCGGATGCTTGGCCCGTGTGTAGTGCAGCCAGCCACGGCCCTCCTCCGTCCACAATTCCTCGCGGCCATAGCCGCCGTCTTCGACGAATGCGAGGAACTCGGCGTTGGAGACAAGCTGTCGGGCGGCCTGAAAAGGCTGCAACGCGACCTCTTCGACGCCGTATTCGTTGTCCCATCCGAAGGTCTGGTCGTCATCCGACTTGCCCAGCCGCACCGTCTGCGCGGCGACCGGAAGCCAGGGATTCACAGGCGACAGACCGACGCGGTCGCAGATCGCCCAGAGTGTGTGCTCCTCCGCTGAGAGTTCGCCGCCGTGTCGCAGTTCGGCAAGCGGCATCAGCCGCATGATCACGCTCGACGTCTCCAGATGGATCCGTTCATGCTCAATCCCCATGAGGATGATCCACGCCGCAGAATCCTGCCGGATCGGCAGTTCCAGCGGCATCGACTGGATGAAGTCGTCGACCAGTTCCCGCATGCCGACCCGGTAATCCCGAACCGCAGCCACCGCCGGCCAGTCGTAATGCGCCGTGTTGAGATCGTCCCACGACATCTCATCCACACCGACCGCCATCGTCGCTTCGAGCCGCGGGTCGAGGCGTCGCGGAATGAAGCGGCCCGCGATCAGCTTGTTGACGTAGAACACGGCGGGGTGGGCGAAGTAGAAGATCAGCGGATGGCGGAGTGGCTCGTGCCGCTCGTAATACGACGCGTCGTCCCGGATGAGCCTGAAGAGACGCTCGTAGAGTTCGCAGGTCTGATGAAAATACCGGCGGATCTCCGCCCGCTTGGCGGCGACCGGATCGGCCGCATCGGCATCCGGGGTCAGCAGGATCGTTTTCGTCGGCGCCAGCGGCGTCGAGAGAGCCGCGAAGGGGGACTGGCTGCCCGGGGGTGCGGCGGCTGCGGTGGCGGTCGGGTTCATGCAGGCCCTGAATACCGGGTGGAGGGAAACGGATGGGGTCAAAACCGGCTTGGCGTCGCTTCTTGGCAATGCCAGACGGCAATGCCAGACGGCAATGCCAGACGGCAATGCCAGACGGCAATGCCAGACGGCAATGCCAGACGGCAATGCCAGACGGCAACGCTAGACCATCACTCTAGCACCCACCCGCAAGCCTTCCAGAAACCGGCTGGGAATCGGAGCCGTGGCACCAAGGAGCGATCCGACCACGACGCCCCGGTGGCAATTGTCGCCCCCCACCTGGGCATTGCCGCAGACGCCCGCCGCATAATCCCCCGCATGCCGCCAGGCCAGGAACAGCGCCGCCGGAAAGGCGTCGGGGATATAGCAGGCGGGGCTCAGAAACCGGCCCACAACGACGTCGTCGGGATGGCGGTCCCACTCGCGGATCTTGGCCTCCGAAATCCAGCCGTTGGCGTGCTCCAGAATCACGGTCCGGAGATCCTCCCCCTGGCAGACGTGGATCAGCATTCTCGTCAGCGTATCGGCCGCATCGAGCACCTCGTCGTCCTTGTGCGTGAGGCCGACGTGGACCCGCACGATTCTCCTCAGGTCAGGATGGCGTGGGCCGAGCGCTGCCACGATCGCCGGCACGGGCACCAAGCCGCCGATATGGACATCCCGCACGCCGCAGTTGATCGGCTTGCGGCCGGCTGCGAGGTTGGTGAAGAAGTCGCGGTGGTATTCCTCGACGTAGGTGTCGCGGTGCCGGCCGGGCGCGAGCATGAAGGCGACGTAGCGATCGAGCCACCGCTCGGGATCGTAGTCGCGATCCCGGCGCACAAGTTCGTAGAGCTCAACGGCCAGGAGCTGGTTGAGCGTGTTGTCGCCCGCGTCGAGGAACTGGTGGTAGTGGATGCCCCGCTTGCCCCAGAATTCCGCCTGCTCCCGCAGGATGTCGGTCTTCGGACTGGCGGCGGTGTAGCTCGACCGCCAGAGAATGCTGTCGGGGTGGGGGTTCTTCGCCGCGAGAAACCCATCGATCACGCCGTAATCCCGTGCCAACGCCTGCCGGTCGTAATACCAATGAACGGGCATCGCCACGGCATCGGCGATCAGCGAGCCGAGAAAGGCCTGAAGCGACGTATCGACCGGCGATTGCGTTTCATTCATGGCAGAATCCTTTCGAAGAAGCCCCGCACCCGCGGCACCGTGCAGCGGTCGATGATCTCGCCCGGCGGACCATGAGCCACGACCCGGCCCTCACCGACGAAGGCCACGAGGTCGGCCACGCGGCGGGCGAATCCCATCTCGTGGGTGACGAGCACAAACTGCGTGCCCGAGTCTTTGAGTTCCCCAATCATCTCCAGCACCTCCGCCGTCATTTCCGGATCGAGGGCGGAGGTGGGCTCGTCGAGAAATAGCCGCCGGGGCTGCACGACAAGCGCCCTCATGATGGCGATTCGCTGCTTTTGTCCCCCGGAGAGTTCGGCCGGCCGCTTGTGGACCTGATCGGCCAGTTGGAACCGCTCGAGCGGTTCCCGAACACGGGCCCGGGCCGCGGTCTCAGACATTCCTTGCACGTGCATCAGTGGGAGCAGCAGGTTTTCCATGGCTGTTAGATGGGGAAACAGATTGTAGGCCTGAAAGACCGTGCCCACAGTCCGACGATACCCGCGCAGAGACGTTTCGTCCCGCGGTAGCGGTTCGCCATCGAAGGCCACACGGCCGGATACGGGCAGGTCGAGCCCGGCGAGAATTCTCAGGAGCGTCGACTTGCCGCCGCCCGAAGGCCCCACCAGCACGAGCGATCGCACGTCGCCGGTCGACAGTTCGAGGCCGTCGAGCACGGTGGTCGTGCCGAACCGCTGCACGAGGTATTGGATGTCAAGATTCATGCTGGCTGTTGCGATTCATGTTGGCTGCAGGGCTTCATGCTGGC